>NZ_NHSK01000273.1 GCF_016653355.1 Rhodoplanes elegans
GCTTGCCCCGCAGCGCCGCCGGTTCCAGCGCCGCCCCACCCGGCGCCGCCGGTCGCCTGCGCCATGGCCGGCGTCGAGATGACGGCGGCGAGCAGCACCGCAGCGGGAAGCACGGACGCGACGCCGAGCGAGAGGCCGACCAGCGCGGTGGTCCTCAGCAGCGCCGTGCGCCGTGGTGTTCCGCGACTGTCCATTGTCCGATCAGGGCCGGTGTTCGGGAGTGACCACGCACCCGACGCCTCTATCGCTGGCAGCACCTGCTTGTCCGGCCCAACAGACATCCTACCCCCTTCGAGCGAAACCTGGCTTGATCGCGGCCTTGAGTGGGCCGACTGGTCTGGTCTCGCCCGAAGGAATGGGATCCAGGCTAGGAGTGTAAAGTCGCATTTTTGACATCCCGGTTGCTGCACCATCGTCGTGGATTGAGCGCAACACCGGCCCGCGCAGTCGCTTTCGGCCGAGACCGGGGCGCCTCCGGGTGGTCGGCGGAGATGGCGAGCGACGACCGGAGCGGGTGAGCGCGGCGGACGGCGACGACGGCCCGACCGGGAGTGACGCTCGACCGAAGCCCCCGCCTCTGCCCACGTCATCGACCGCCCCGGCCGGGGGAATGACTGCGTCGGCGCGGATCGAGGTGGCGCCTCGGATTTTTCCGCCGAACCATCCGTGCCCTCGCCGCCAGCCCGGAGCTGAACCCGATCGGGATGGGACCGGACGGGCTGGAGGTGGTGGCGCCCGTGGTCTACGCCGCGGCTTCTGGGAGCACCGACGTCCGGTCAGCCGTGCCCTGGGCGCTTCCTCGGGCTTGGGCTTCGTGCTCAGCGCCTCCTGAAAACCAGCTCCGGATCGATAGAAGCGCCGAAAGGGTCGCCGGCCCGCATGGCGCGGTGGGCTTCACTGGTCGGGCGGCCGGCCTTGTTCCACCACGGGAGCTTCGCCTCTATCCCACGCGTCACCGGCTCCCCGGCGAGCAGCCGCGGCCAGCCGATCGTTCCAAATGGCCAGATGCCGCTCGGCACCATCTCGATCTCCGCGCTCTTGAAGCGCACACCCGGTCCGAACACGCCCTCGAAGTCGCTCGGCCGCAGAACTCGGGCGCTCTTCGGATCGTTCAGGTCGGTGAAGGTGACGAGCGTGGGAATGAGAGGCAGCCCGACGCGACCGCGCCACAATGGCGCCTCGCGTTGCCAGAACGGGCGGTCTCGGCCGAACGCGAGCGCGGCGAGATTGTCGATATCCCGCTCTGCGGTCGGACCGAGGCCGAGAAGCGCGATGACGTTCCGGCCGTCTCCCAGATCGAGGAACACCGCCTCGCCACGCACGAACCTGTAGACCCCACCGGTCTGCGGCACCCAGTCCGACTTCTCGACGACGGTGACCTGAATGACACTCGACGCCGATTTGGAGACGCCGTGGTCGTCGACCTCGATGATGAGGCGAAAGCGGTGCGTGTAGGTGTGCCAGCTTTCATAGGCGATGGCGCTCCCGAGCCATAGAACCGGCAGGGCAACAGCCAGGGCAACGAGCACCGCAATGGACCGGAGCATCGGTTTCGCTCACCGTCAGCGAGCAAAAAACTAATAAAACTGCGCACGGGTCTAAACCACGCGAGCAAGAGCGTCTACCACCCCAGACCAATCGCCCGGTATGGTGGGGCGGTGCACGGCCTTGGCCGGACCAGGGCGCTTATGCAAACCGCTGGCGGGTTTCGGATGCTCCGCCCGAGGCCAAGTCGGAGAACCAAGTCGGAGAACCAAGTCAGAGAATGGAGATGTCATGGCCCATTTTCTTGACCGTCATCCCTACCTTGCGATCTGGGCGGAGATAGTCCGAAATACTCTCGCTATGGCAGGATTGTGGGGCTTGTGGATGGAACTCACCACAGGAGCGGTTCCCCGCCTCTGGGTGTTTTCTGCTTTCATGTTTCCTGCGTCCGCGCTCATCGTTCTTCAGCGGGGACGTGCTCGTACGAAGCCGGAGTAAGTGCCATCCCATGCCTCTCCTCACGGCTCATTTGGCGCTGTAAGGTAATGGTATTCTCGAAAGAGAGAAAGCATTGGAGGATGGAGAAGTGGGGCTTGCCCCGGGTAGGGGTCCGAGAGGGTTTTCTTGCCGCCGCTCGCGCGTGCCCCACCTGGTGCTTTGGCGAGCGAGCTGCGCTACGACCGCTCTCTCACACCACCCCGGGGACGGGGCCCGGGACGCGCTTGCGGAAGAGGAAGTGGGCGCTTTCGGAGCGCCGCGACGGCCGCGACGGCCGCGACATTGCGAGCACCATGTGTACCGCCCGTGTGTACCAGTCGGGCGGTCAAAACTCCTGCGATGCTCGGAAGATGAGGCACATCAAGCGGTTGGCTTGAGCTTGGTGCCCAGGAGAGGACTCGAACCTCCACGGCTTGCACCACTGGTACCTGAAACCAGCGCGTCTACCAATTCCGCCACCTGGGCCCAAGGGCGCTCACATAAGGGAGCGGGTTCCGTCTTGTCAACGGCGCCGTGACGGAAATCGGCGGTGGACCCTGCAGATGCGGCATGCGCGACGCCGGCGGGCCGGCGCGGAGGCGGCGGGATGGCCGCGGCCCGCCGCCGCGCAGGCCGCGGTCCGGCGATTCGCGGTGGCCGCGAAAGGTCCTCCCCTGGACGGCCGGCCCGCCATCCCGTATGACGCCGCAAGCCCTCCGGGCCGGCGCCGGCTCGCGAATCGGTGCGAAAATCTCGGGAGATCCGGCCGCCATGGCGATGTCCAGCTCGACCCCCGGCTCAGACAGCCTCGTCACCATCTTCGGCGGTTCCGGCTTCCTCGGCCGGCACGTGGTGCGGGCGCTGGCGCCCGACCTCGCCCGCCTGCGCATCGCGGTGCGCCGCCCCGATCTCGCCGGCCACCTGCAGCCGCTCGGCCGGGTCGGCCAGATCCACGCCGTGCAGGCGAATCTCCGCAACGCCGAATCGGTCGAGGCGGCGGTGCGCGACGCCGACGTGGTGATCAACCTGGTCGGGGTCCTGTTCGAGCACGGCAAGCAGTCGTTCGAGGCCGTGCATGTGGAGGGGGCGGCGAACGTCGCGCGCGCCGCCGCGGCGCAGGGCGCGCAGCTGATCCACGTGTCGGCGATCGGCGCCGATCCCGAGTCGTCCGCCCTCTATGCCCGCACCAAGGGCCAGGCCGAGGCGGCCGTTCTGGCCGCCGTGCCGGATGCGATCATCCTGCGCCCCTCGGTGATCTTCGGGCCGGACGACGCCTTCTTCAACAAGTTCGCCGCGATGGCCCGCATCGCGCCGGCCCTGCCGCTGATCGGCGGCGGCCGCACCAAGTTCCAGCCCGTGTATGGCGGCGACGTCGCCGAGGCCGTGCACAAGGCGGTCGCCGGCGCGGTCGCGCCCGGCGTCTACGAGCTCGGCGGGCCGGACGTCGCGACCTTCAAGGAGCTGATGCGGCTGGTGCTCGACATCACCCAGCGCAAGCGCCTGCTGCTGCCGGTGCCGTTCTGGGCCGCCAAGATGATGGGTTCGGTGCTGCAGATCCTGCCCACGCCGCCGCTGACGCCCGACCAGGTCGAGCTCCTGAAGACCGACAACGTCGTCTCCGAGGCGGCGATCCGCGACAACCGCACGCTCCCCGGGCTCGGCATCGAGCCGCACACCATGGCGGCCGTCGTGCCGTCCTATCTGTGGCGCTTCCGCAAGTCCGGTCAGTTCACGGGCCGCCGCAGCCTCGCCTGATCCGGCTCGTCGGCCGCGCCCCGCCCCCCTGCGCAGCCCCGACCGGACTTGCGGAAGCGCCACAGATAGGA
>NZ_NHSK01000274.1 GCF_016653355.1 Rhodoplanes elegans
CCCCCGAACAATCCGGGCGAACCAGGCTGGGGCGACACCATGACCGACGACGGATATCGGAGCCACTTCGTCACCGCGACGGACGGGCTGAAGCTGCATGCGCGCGACTACGGCGATCCCGGCCTGCCCGGGCCGCCGGTCGTCTGCCTGCCGGGGCTCACCCGCACGGCGGCCGACTTCCACCCGCTCGCCAGCGCGCTGGCGCGCGATCCCCTCCACCCGCGCCGGGTGCTGTCGCTCGACTATCGCGGCCGCGGCCTCTCCGACTACGACCAAAACCCCGACAACTATTCGGTGGCGGTGGAGCTCGGCGACGTGCTGACCGTGATGGCGGCGCTCGGCGCGCTGCCCGCCGTGATCGTCGGCACCTCGCGCGGCGGGCTGATCACCATGGCGATGGCGGCCGTGAAGCCGGACGCGATCGCCGGCGCGGTGCTCAACGACATCGGCCCGGTGATCGAGATCGACGGCATCGCCCGCATCAAGACCTATGTGGGCCGGGCCGGATCGCCGCCCGGATTCGCCGAAGGCGCCGTCGCCCTGAGGACCAAGTTCGCGGGCGAGTTCCCGGACTGGACCGACGAGGACTGGCTCGCCATGGCGCACCGCACCTGGCGGCAGGAGAACGGCCATCTGGTGCCGACCTACGACCAGGCGATCGCGCGGGCGCTCGCCGCCTTCGACATCTCCAAGCCCCTGCCCGAGCTGTGGCCGCAGTTCGATGCGCTGGCGAACGTGCCCGTGATGGTGATCCGCGGCGGCCTCTCGGATCTCCTGTCGGCCGCGACGGTCGAGAGGATGCGCGAGCACCATCCCGGGATCGAGGCGATCGAGGTGCCGCGCCAGGGCCACGCCCCCGACCTCGCGAGCGACGACGTGATCGCCCGCATCGCCGATTTCGTGACGCGCTGCGTGGCGGCGCGGGGCTGAGATCGACGAGGCAGGCCGGACATCGGCGGCTCCCCCACCCGGCAAAGCCGCGCTCGCACCTCTCCTTCGTCGTGCTCCGCGAAGGCGGAGCACCCAGTACTCCGCAGTCTCTCGACCAAAACAAAGCAGGTCGGTGGGATACTGGGTCGTCCGCCTGCGCGGACGACGACCATCGAGGGGCCGTGCCTTCACCTTTGACGTCATGTGGATCGGGACGAGCCCGGCCATGACGAGGCGCGCGGCGCGGCCCCTCTCCCACGACGAAAAACCCCCGGCGGAGACCGCCGGGGGTTTCGACCCGAAGAGGGGTCAGACAGTCGCAGTGATCAGACGATCACGGAACGATGTCGCGATGCACGCGGAACGTGACGGCCAGCGCGTCCTGATCGCCGAACACGTTGCCAGCGCGAGCCGCCTGAGCGCCGACGCCGGCGATCGAGGTCGCGGTCGAGCCCTTCAGAGCCGAGTCGAGGCTCGTGTAGAGGACGTCGACGCCCATGTAGAAGTCCGGACGAACGTTCCACTGGGTGCGCGAGCCGAGCTGCCAGAACGCGAAGTCCATGTCGCAGGCCGACGCGGCGGTCAGGTTGATGGTCGTGCTGGTGTTGCGGAAGTAGTTGCACATCGCGGTGTTGCCGGCATCGCCGTAATCCACGTTGATGTAGGCACCGTAGACCGAGGTCTTCAGGGCCGGGGTCCACACGTGCTCGTACGACGCGTTGACACCGAACACCTTCACCAGATCGACGCCACCGCCGTTGACCGCGACGCCATCCGTGAACCAGCCCGTGCCGATCGAGTCGCCGCTGTAGCGGAGAGCCGAGCCAGCAGTCGGCTGGGTCGTCACGGCGTACTTCAGCGCGCCCTCGGTGTAGTTCACCTGGAACTGGAAGCTGTCGCCGCGCGAGATGAAGTCGGTCTTGATGCGAGCGCCGACACCGACCGCGAAGCCGATGGCGTCGTCGCCGTTGCCAGCGGTCGTGATCGGCACGCCACCAGCGAAGTTGTAGGCGGCCGAGGCGTCATGCAGGGCGCCCATGACCTGGAAGGAGCCCCAGGCCTGGTCGACGCGGATGGCACCGACGACATCCGGCCAACGAACGTTGACGTAGTCGTTGTTCAGGTTGGCGCCGAGCGTGACCGCAGTCGCAGCCGCGCCGTCGTTGAAGATGCCCGTGCGACGGGGGGCTTCGGCCGAGATCGTGGCCGACACGCCGTTGCCGAGCTGCGCCGTGTAGGCGGCGAGGTTGGTGCCGGCGTCGCCGGTGTCCGACGAAGCGAAGCCGAAGTACGACACGGCCGGGTTCGAGAAGATGTCGTAGAACGACTGCGCCTTACCGAACGTGAAGCCGGCGAACTGGATGAAGCCGCGGGTCGCGTACAGCGTGTTGGTGCCGTTGTCGTCGGTGAAGCCGAGCAGGTAGTAGGTGCGCAGGGTGCCCCACTCGGTCTGCGTCCGCGAGTCCATCGTCATGACGGCGCGGGTGCGGAGCACGGCGTCGTCACCACCGCGGCGGCTCTGCTCGCCATTGGTCGCGCCGAACATGACGCCCTGGGAGACCTGCGAGCCGTTGCCGTAGTAGTACTGGCCGCGGACGTAGCCACCGATCTTCACGCAGGTGTCGGTGCCCGGGATGTAGTAGAAGCCGGCGCCGTACAGCGAGCAGACCTTCACGTACTCGACGGGCTTCGCCTTCACCGGCAGATCGGCCGCCTGAGCGCCGGCGATCGCCACGAGACCAGCCGCGGAGCCGAGGAGAAGGGTTTTCACCATCTTCATCTGAAACCTCCATTCGTTTGCCTTGGGAGGGTTCCGTCTCCGGCGGGTGGCATGCACCCTGGAAGGTCCCCTTACTCCCGACGATCCACCCAGTATTCCGTGCCGTTCGTGTCACCGATCCGACTTGGAACCTAGACGGGGCGACCCCGGGAATGCCCCCCTGCGTCGCGAGGTCAGATTAGCTGAGAGCCCCCTGCAGGCAATAAAGAACCGCCGCCGAACCGGCTCCAAGCCTCTGAATCCGGAGCGGTGTTGCCCAAAGGACACGAAATCGGGGGTCACCCGAAGGGTTTGGGAAGCGTAAAAACCGTTAACGAATGCAACGGCTTGCGCGAGGCGCCGAGGGCGCCGCCCGGCCCGACGCTGCACACATGTCACGGTGGGCCTCCGGGCCTCTCTCGGGCCGACGAGCGCCTCGAATCGAGTCGATTTCGGGTGCGGAAGCCGGGCCCGCACACCCCCGCCACGACGGCTCCGCGGTACCGCCCTGGGCGAGCCGCCACCGAACACGAATTGTCGCAAAGTGTTAAAAGAGGTTGCTTTCCCAGCGGCTTGGCGTCGGTGCCGGCCGTCCGCGGGTCGCATCGACCGCCGGGCCGAGGGGCACGCGCGGTCCGTTGACAAGGGCGGAGGCGATTCTTCCGGAGCCTGCCGCGCCGGATCGGCCCGCGCCGGCCGGTTCACGGGCGGGCCGACGGCGAGGTCCCCGGGGACGAGGGTCACGCCGAGAGAGATGCCTCGCGGCCCCACCTCCGGACCACCCAGGTCCGACCGGGGCGATCACCGCCGTTGCCGGAGCCGGTCCTCGCCCACGCCGAATTCTCACCCAGGGGAAATTCGCCCCGAAGCGGTCCGCGCGAGTCGCGGCGCCAGCCATGCCGACACGCGTGTCGGCCGCGATCGTGTGTCACGATCGACCGGTGACCCGGGTGGAAGAGGCCTGGATCGTTGGTGCCGGCGAGCCGAGGATTCCCCGGCAGGTTCGGCGTGGCGCCGAGAGGGCTGGCGGAGCCGGAGGGATTCGAACCCTCGATACGGCTTTAAGGCCGTATAACGGTTTAGCAAACCGCCGCCTTCAGCCACTCGGCCACAGCTCCGACGCGGTTTGTCGTAGGCGGTTCGGTCAGGACGGTCAAGCCGGCGCCCCGGCGCGATGGTCCGTCGACCGCTTCGGTCCGCCGGCGCCGGCGGCGCTCTGCGGCGCCGCGCATGAACGGCGAACAGCGAACGGCGACCCGGCGGAGTCCCCTGCCCTCAGCGGCCGAGCCAGGCGCGGGCGGCGCGCTGCGCCGTCGCGATCTCGCCCTCGCTCATCATCTCGGCGACCTCGCGGCGCAGCCTTATGGCGTCGCGATTGCCGTTCAGGGCGGCGAGATTGAACCACTTGTGCGCCGACACGTAGTCGGCCTCCACGCTCGCGCCGGTCGAGTACATCATGCCGAGCTGGAAGAACATGTCGGCGTCCGTGGTGGCCGCACCGAGGGCCGCCGTCTCCAATGCCGCAGTGTCGAACCGTCCCATGTCTGGCCTCCCCAGGCCGTGGCCGCTGTGCCGGCCGTTTGCTTGATCGCAGCGTCCGGATCGTCGCCGTCCGAACACCCCGATCTTCCGGGAGGCGTCTGAAAGTGCACTTAAAAGGTGCGATGAATCCCCCCTTAACGGCACCGCGGCAGGCCCGCGGAATCGCTGGCCCGACAACGCGGAACCCTCGGATTTCCAGGCACTTTCCGAAATTGCGAGGAATCCCGGTAACCACATCGCGCAAGCCCGTGTTCACCACGCCGGAAAGCCGCGCGAAATAGGGTTTTGGTAATACGGGTCGCCGACCGGCGGTCTCCGCGGAAGATCCGACGCGGCACAGCCGCGCCGGATCCGGAGCGAGACGTCAGCGGGCGCGCTGGCCGAACAGCAGCGCCTGGACGGCCGGGTCCTTCATGTCGACGCCGGTCGCCGCCTCGGCGGCGAGCGCCATGCCGCGCGCCACCGCGGGCCGCGCCAGCAGCGTGTCGAGCCAGCGCTTCACGTGCGGGAAGTCGGCGAGGTCCTGGCCCTGGCGCTCGTACCGGCTCGCCCAGCCGATGCAGGCGACGTCGGCGATCGAGTACGCGCCGGCCAGGAACGGCCGGTCGGCGAGCCGGCGGTTCATCACGCCGTAGAGCCGGTTCACCTCGTCGGTATAGCGCTTGATCGCATAGGGCACCTCCTCGCGCGCATATTGCCGGAAGTGATGCGCCTGGCCGGCCATCGGCCCGAGCCCGCCCATCTGCCACATCAGCCACTGGTCGACCTCGACGCGCTTGCGCTCGTCGGCCGGATAGAGCTTGCCGGTCTTGCGGCCGAGATACTGGAGGATGGCGCCGGACTCGAAGATCGAGATCGGCCTGCCGCCCGGTCCGTCCGGATCGACGATCGCCGGGATGCGGTTGTTGGGGGCGACGGCCAGGAAGGACGGATCGAACTGCTCGCCTTTGCCGATGTTGATCGGCCGCACCACGTAGGGCAGCCGGCACTCCTCCAGCATGATGGAGATCTTCCAGCCGTTCGGCGTCGACCAGTAGAAGAGCTCGATCGGCGCCGGCTTCGCTCCAGTGCGCGCGCCACCGCGCGATCCGCTGCGCGCCGCAGCCGCCCTGCCCTTCGCGACCGGCGCGGGTGCCGCCTTCGGAGCCGACCTCGTCGTCGTTGTCTTGCGCGAGGCTGACGTGCTCTTGCCGGGTGCGGATTTGCTCGGCGTGCTCTTGGTGGACGCGCGCTTGACAGGCGCGACCTTGCCGGGCGCGACCTTGCGCGATGCGCTCCGGCGCGGCGCGGGCGTGCGCGACGCGGCCTTGCCGGACTTCGAGGCGGGGGTTCGGGCCATCACTCTCTCCTGTCGTGAACGGATCGGATCGTCGGACGAAGCGCCCGATCGAGATGTCGTCGGCGGGGCGCCGGCGCAAGGCACGTTTGCGGCGACCGCCGACAGTTCTCGCGATCTGGTCCGTGCGATCGCGGCTCTCGCCTCCGGTCGCGATGATCGTGCGACCCGATGGCGTCGCCGCGGAGCCACTTGTATCCTGACACTCCGCTTCCACTGGAGAGGACACCATGAGCAGGTTCGTGATGACGAAAGGCTGCTGGACCGGACGTGGATGGACGGCCGTGCTGGCGGCCGGATGGCTCGCGCTCGCCGCGCTGCCGGTCACGGCACAGGACGCGAAGCCCGCCGCCGACAAGGCCGCCGCGAAGCCGGCCGCCGAGACGTCGGCGGCCGGGACGCCCACGACCGCGAAGAAGACGACGGCGCAGCAGCAGCGCATGAAGGACTGCGCCGGGAAGTGGAAGGACGAGAAGGCGGCCAAGAACGTGAAAGGCCGCGGCGCCTACCGCACCTTCATGAGCGGTTGCCTGAAAGGCTGAGCGGCGGACCGATCCCCGCGGCGGTGTCGGCCCCGAGGGCGGCGCATCGCGGACGCGACGTCTCGCGCCGCCGACCGAGCGGGCGCGGACGTGGCCCCGTGTCGGTCGATCGCTGCGGCGCCGGGACGACGACAACAACTCTAAAGAAACGCCTCGAACACCGCGCCTCGAATCCGGCGACGCGAAAACCGGATCGAACACGCCGGACGCAAACGTCGGGTCGAGACGGGAACGGGAACCGCAGCACTGCGCCGCGTCAGGCCGCCCACGCGATCGTGGGCTCCGAGCTTTGGGTGATCCCGTGATCACCCGGCGACGGCCTCGAGGCCTGCGGGCCGTCGCACGATGAGGGGGGCGTCGGCGAGAGGTCCGATGATCGGGCTGCTCCGGCGGCGATCAGCCGCTCGTGAAGCAGAGCGAGACCTTTGCACGGTCCACCCGGCGGTCCGCCGCGGTCCGGCCATCGCGGCCGGTGGAGCGGATGCCGGGCTCGGTCTCGCCGACGCCCTCTTTCGTCGTTCGTGACCGGCGGCGGTCGGAAAGCGCGCTTCGCATCTGAGAGAGCTTCGCTGGAAGCCGACGTCGGATGGAAGCTCGTTCGCGCCGCTGTCGCCGGTCCCCGACGAACGCCACGGCTTGCCCGGAGCCTGTCGCTCCGAGAGGCCGCGGTTTCACTTCTTCTTCGCGGGAGCCTTCTTGGCCGCCGGCTTCTTCGCCGCAGTGGTGGTCTTCTTCGCCGTCGCCGTCTTCTTGGCAGCCGGCTTCGCGGCGGCCTTCGTGGTGGTCTTCTTCGCGGCGGCGGTCGTCGTCTTCTTCGCCGTCGTGGTCTTCTTGGCGGCCGGCTTCGCGGTCGTCGCTTTCTTCGGCATGCTGCCCTCCTAGCCGTGGTGGGATGGCTATCAGAAACGTGCCCACGCGAATCGAGGGCACTACACTTCGATTACTACAGCACAACGGAAAAATCAGCGGCTCCGCTTGGCGTTCCGTGTCGATCGCGACGATCGATACAGGTGTGAGACGCGCGTCGTCGCCGCGTGCGCGGCGTCTCGTGTCGTCGCGCACGATCGCGAACGCGCCTGCGCGGCTTCCGGAGACGATGAAAGTTGTGCCGATGAAACGGGCGTTTCTCGCGTGTGGTCGGGAACGCGCGCGCGTCCGTCGACGCGACGACGCGCGCTCGCGGAGCAGTCGCGACGCGCCGCGATAACGCTTCGTTCACGTCGAAAAAAATTCTGCGGATTTCCTCCGCGACGGCGTGCCGAGGACCGCATCGCGGCGCGTCACGCACATCGAATCGAGCAGCGACCGATTCGACGCGGTGCCGGAACGCCTGCCGCAGAGGGCGTTCGGACACCTCGCGAGGGACGAGGAACGACCCGTCGAGAGCATCGCGGCCGGAGCTGAGAGGGAGCGTCGTCGCCGATCGTGCGTCGCACGAAAGACGTCGGCTGACCTTCGCACGCGGCGACGATGCGGCGAGACGACGGCGAAGAGGCGACGAGGAACAGTCAGGAGGAGACGCGACGGCCGCCGGCGGGCGACGCGATGCCGCGCCGTCGAGGCTGCGGCGAAGGCCGTGCCGCAGGGGCGCGCGGCACGGCATCGGCTCGTTCGGTGCGGCTACTCGAGGCCGAGCTTGCTCTTGAGGAGCGCGTTGACGGCCTGCGGGTTGGCCTTGCCGCCCGAGGCCTTCATCACCTGGCCGACGAACCAGCCGACCATCGCCGGCTTCTCCTTCGCCTGTGCGGCCTTGTCGGGGTTCTTGGCGATCACCTCGTCGATCGCCGCGGCGATCGCGCCGGTGTCGGTGACCTGCTTCATGCCGCGCGCCTCGACGATCGCCTTCGGGTCGCCGCCCTCGCTCCACACGATCTCGAACAGGTCCTTGGCGATCTTGCCCGAGATGGTGCCGTCGGCGATCAGGTCGAGCACGGCGCCGAGCTGGTCGGCCGACACCGGCGACTCCGCGATGCCGTGGCCCTCCTTGTTGAGGCGGCCGGCGAGCTCGTTGATCACCCAGTTGGCGGCGAGTTTCGGATCGCGACGCGCGCCGGCGCCCCGCTCCACCACGCTCTCGAAGAAGGCGGCGGTCTCGCGCTCGGCGACCAGCACGTCGGCGTCGTAGGCCGACAGGCCGTAGTCCGCCATGAAGCGCGCCTTCTTGGCGTCGGGCAGCTCGGGCAACGCGGCGGCGAGCGCGTCGACATAGGCCTGGTCGAAGACGAGCGGCAGCAGATCCGGATCGGGGAAATACCGATAGTCGTGCGCCTCCTCCTTGTTGCGCATCGACCGGGTCTCGCCGCGGCCGGGATCGAACAGCCGGGTCTCCTGCACGATCGCGCCGCCGTCCTCGATGATCTCGATCTGGCGGCGCGCCTCGACCTCGATGGCCTGGCCGATGAAGCGCAGCGAGTTGACGTTCTTGATCTCGCAGCGGGTACCGAGCGGCTCGCCGGGGCGGCGCACCGAGACGTTGACGTCGGCGCGCAGGCTCCCCTCCTCCATGTTGCCGTCGCAGGTGCCGAGATAGCGCATGATGGTGCGCAGCTTGGCGACGAACGCCTTGGCCTCCTCGGCGGAGCGGATGTCGGGCCGCGAGACGATCTCCATCAGGGCGACGCCGGAGCGGTTGAGGTCGACGAACGACATGGACGGGTGCTGGTCGTGCAGCGACTTGCCGGCGTCCTGCTCGAGATGCAGCCGCTCGATGCCGACCCGCACGGTCTCGCCGTCCGGCATGTCGACCACGACCTCGCCCTCGCCGACGATCGGCGACTTGTACTGGCTGATCTGGTAGCCCTGCGGCAGGTCCGGGTAGAAGTAGTTCTTCCGGTCGAAGACGGACTCGAGATTGATCTGCGCCTTGAGCCCGAGGCCGGTGCGGATCGCCTGGCGGACGCACTCCTCGTTGATCACCGGCAGCATGCCGGGCATCGCCGCGTCGACCAGCGAGACATGGCTGTTGGGTGCGCCGCCGAAGGCCGCCGAGGCGCCGGAGAACAGCTTGGCGTTCGAGGTCACCTGGGCATGGACCTCCATGCCGACGATCACCTCGAAGTCGCCGGTGGCGCCCTTGATCAGCTTCGTCGTCTTCACCGGTGCGTTCATGTCCGCCTCGTCTGTCTGGCCGGAGCGGCCCGGCCGGGATCCCGGCCGGGCGCCGCCCGGTGTCCCCGCGCCCGAGAAGGCGGCGCGTGGTCGATGTCTCATTCGGTTACAGAGTGTCGGCGCCCCCTTCAAGGCTCGGCACCGCATCGCGACCGCAGCGCACGCGGTCGAGGCATGCCGGTCCCGCGCGGCGGTTCGGATTGTCGCGCCCGGTCGCGCTCGCTATCGTCCATCCCAACAAGAAAGTTCAACATCGTGGAGGACGTCCGAATGCACCCCCGTCACGCCACCCGTGTGCTCGCCGTCGGCCTGCTGGCCGGCACCGCCGCGCTCGCCGCTCCGGCGATCGCCCAGACCGCTGCACCCGGCGCGTCATCGCCCGGCGCAGCGCCGAGTGCGGCGCCGGCTTCGGCCGCGCCCCGCACGGCCGACACGATCCTCACCAACGGCAAGATCGTCACGGTCGACGACCGCTTCACCATCGTGCCGGCGCTGGCGATCGCCGGCGAGCGCATCGTCGCGACCGGCAGCGCGGCCGACATCGAGGCGCTGAAGACGCCGCAGACCCGGGTCATCGACCTCGGCGGCAAGACCGTCATCCCCGGCCTGATCGACAACCACGCCCACTTCATGCGGGCGGCCGAGTACTGGGACCGCGAGGTGCGGCTCGACGGGATCACGTCGCGCAACGAGGCGCTGGCGATGATCGCCGCCAAGGCGAAGGCGTCGAAGCCGGGCGAGCTGGTGCTGTCGCTCGGCGGCTGGTCGGAGGAGCAGTTCACCGATCAGCCCGGCGGCTTCACCAAGGCGGAGCTCGACGAAGCGGCGCCGAACAACCCGGTCGTCCTCCAGGTCATCTACTTCCGCATCTACGCCAACTCGGCGGCCCTGAAGGCGCTCGGCATCACCGGCGAGACGCCCGACCCGCGCAACGGCAAGATCGAGAAGGACACCAGCGGCCAGCCGACCGGCGTGCTCAACGGCGGCGGCGCCGTCGCCTGGACGCTCGGCCGGCTCGGCGAGGTCTCTAAAGAGACAAGCGTCGAGAACGCCCGCGCCCTGATGCGCGACCTCAACCGGATGGGCATCACGGCCTACCAGGAGATGGGCGGCCGCGCCTTCAACGCCGGGCACCTCGAGGCGTTCCGCACCGTGTGGGAACGCAAGCAGATGACGGTGCGGGCCTTCTACAACATCTGGCAGGAGCCGACCTCGGCCGAGGGCGTCGACAAGGCGCTCGCCGTCATCGCCGGCCTGAAGCCGTTCCAGGGCGACGACTGGCTCGACCACACCGGCTACGGCGAGACCGTCTACTTCCCCCTGCACGACAATCTGCTCGCCCGCGGCGCCTCGCCGACGCCGGAGAACATGGCGCAGTGGCGCCGCATCGCCCAGGCGGTCGCCGACAAGGGCATGCACCTCAACGTCCACGCCCAGCTCCGCGGCACCATCGAGGCGTTCCTGACCGAGATCGAGGCGATCAACGCGGTCAAGCCGGTGAAGGGGCTGCGCTGGACGATGTCGCACGGCGACCAGCTCGAGCCGCAGGACATCGCCCGCATGAAGCGGCTCGGCATGCACGTCCAGCTCCACAGCCGGCCGACCGTCCAGGGCGCCCTGATGCTGAAGGTCCACGGCGACCGCACCTATGCGATGCCGCCCCTGCGGCTCGTCCAGGACAGCGGCATCCCGTGGGGGCTCGGCTCCGACGCGACCGCGGTGACGCCGACCAGCCCGTTCACCACGCTGCACTGGGCCGTGACGGGCGAGATGGTCGGCGGTCGCAAGGTCCTGAAGGAGACGATCACGCGCGAGGAGGCACTGATCGCCCACACCCGCTCCAATGCCGCCTTCCTGTTCCAGGAGGGCAACCTCGGCTCGCTCGCCCCCGGCAAGTACGCCGACCTCGTCGTCCTCGACCGCGACTACCTCACCGTGCCCGCCTCCGAGATCAAGGATCTGAAGCCGGTGATGACCATAGTGGGCGGCAAGGTCGTGCACGAGGCGGGGAAGTAGGGTCTCGCGCCGGTCGTAGGGTGGGCGCGGCGCGGAGCGCCGGTCCCACCCGGTCCAGACCAGCGGCACCCGGCAGCGCGGGCACGAACGTGCCCGCCCTACGGCGCCACGACCCTCACCACCACGGCTGCGGGGTGAACCGGCCGGCGTCCTGCTCGATGGCGCCGGCGAGCGAGAACAGCGTCTCCTCGTCGAACGGGCGGCCGATGAGCTGGAGGCCGAGCGGCAGGCCCTGCGCGTCGAGGCCGGCCGGCACGGCGATGCCGGGCAGGCCCGCCATGTTCACCGTGACCGTGAAGATGTCGTTCAGGTACATCTCGACCGGATCGCCCGACACCTTCTCGCCGATGCCGAAGGCGGCCGACGGCGTCGCCGGCGTCAGGATCGCGCTCACCCCCTGCGCGAAGCAGTCCTCGAAATCCTTCTTGATGAGGGTGCGGACCTGCTGGGCGCGCCGGTAATAGGCGTCGTAGTAGCCGGCGGAGAGCACGTACGTGCCGATCATGATGCGGCGCCGCACCTCCGGGCCGAAGCCGGCCGCGCGCGTCTTCTCGTACATGTCGACGATGTCGTTGCCCGGGACCCGCACGCCGTAGCGCACGCCGTCGTAGCGGGCGAGGTTGGACGAGGCCTCGGCCGGCGCCACGATGTAATAAGCCGGCAACGCGTACTTGGTGTGCGGCAGCGACACCTCGACGATCTCGGCGCCGGCCGCCTTCAGCCACTCGGCTCCCTTGCGCCAGAGCGCCTCGATCTCGTCCGGCATGCCGGCGACCCGGTACTCCTTCGGGATGCCGATCTTCATGCCCTTCACCGAGCGGCCGACCGCCGCCTCGTAGTCCGGCACCGGCAGATCGACCGAGGTGGTGTCCTTCGGATCGTGGCCGGCCATCGAGCGCAGCAGCACGGCCGTGTCCTTCACGGTGCGGGCGAAGGGGCCGGCCTGGTCGAGCGACGAGGCGAAGGCGACGATGCCCCAGCGCGAGCAGCGCCCGTAGGTCGGCTTGACGCCGACGATACCGGCGAAGGCCGCCGGCTGGCGGATCGAGCCGCCCGTGTCGGTGCCGGTGGCGCCGAGGCAGAGGCTCGCCGCGACCGCCGAGGCCGAGCCGCCCGACGAGCCGCCGGGCACGATCCTGGCGTCCGAGCCGGTGCGCCGCCACGGCGAGATCACCGGGCCGAAATGCGAGGTCTCGTTCGACGAGCCCATGGCGAACTCGTCGTTGTTGAGCTTGCCGAGCATCACGGCGCCGTCGCGCCACAGATGCGACGTCACGGTCGACTCGTAGACCGGCACGAAGTTTTCGAGGATCGCGGCGCAGGCGGTGGTGCGCACGCCCTCGGTCGCGAACATGTCCTTGATGCCGAGCGGCAGGCCTTCGAGCGGCCCGCCCTCGCCCTTGGCGAGCTTCTCGTCGGAGGCCTTCGCCATGGCGAGCGCCTTGTCGGGCGTCTCCAGTACATAGGCGTTGAGGACGCGCGCCTTCTCGATCGCGTCGAGATGCGCCTGCGTCAGCTCGACGGCGGAGATCTCGCGCCGCTTCAGCGCGTCGCGGGCTTCGGTGAGCGACAAGGTGTTGGGGTGCGACGCGGTCATCGGGCTCACTCCACCACCTTGGGGACCAGGAAGAAGTGGTCCTGCGTCTCCGGCGCGTTCCTGACCACGAGATCGGGGATGTCGCCATCGGTGACGACGTCCTCGCGCTTCTTCATCACCATGGGGGTGACCGAGGTCATCGGGGCGACGCCGTCGACGTCGACCTCGGAGAGCTGCTCGACGAAGGCCAGGATGGCGTTTAGCTCGCCCTGGAGGTGCTCGACCTCGGCGTCCTCGACGGCGATGCGGGCGAGATGGGCGATGCGACGGACCGTCGCGGCGTCGACCGACATGGAAGCTCCTCGGCAGCCGGAAGCGGTCGTGCGCCCTGAGTCGCGCCCCGCCCGGATTTTCCGAGGTTCTAGCAGACGGTATCGCGGCGGCAACCCGGCGCCCCGGAGGCCCATCGGCCCGGGCGGATCAGGGCGGATCAGGGCGGGAACTTACCGTCCCGGCACGCCGTTGAGGTAACGAGAGCGGGACGCCCCGCGCCTCGCCGCCGCACCCGCGGCGTCACCGCGTGCCGGGCACCCGCCCGGTCGAGACCGCAACCGTCGCACGAGCCGGAGCCCCGATGGCCACCCTGATCAGCGTCCTCATCACCTTCGTGGTCATTCTTCTGGTGCTCTACCTGATCGGCATGCTGCCGATCGATGGCCGGGCGAAGCAGATCGCCCGCATCGTCGTCATCATCATCGGCGTGCTGTCGCTGCTGCGCTACCTGGCGGTGTTCTGATCGCTCTCGCGATAGCTCTTCAGGGTCGCCCGATCGCGCTCGACCTCGGCGGCGCGGTCGGTGCGGCGCTGCCGCCAGCGCATCGTGCCCCAGATGAGCGCCGCGGCCAGCACCACGACGATTCCCACATTGATCAGCAACCACAGCACGCCACCCGCGTCGTCCATCCTGCGCTCCTTCATGCCCTCGGGCCCTGCGTGCTAACGTCGGGGCGGACGAGACGATCCATGCGCGCCGTGGACAGCGGCGCGCATGGGCACGACGTCGAGACAAGGCGCAGAGGCGAAGCAAAGAGACGGGAGATGGCGAAGTCACCGCGCGACCAGACGCCGGCCGATCTGCTCGGCGACGAGTTGATGGCCGAGAAGGCCTCGGCGCTCGGCCGCCTCGGGCGCGGGCTGGAGCAGGCGCTGGCGGCGCTTCGCGCGCACGACGCGACGCCGGGCGGCGCAGGCGCGGGTGACACACGGCAGAGCCGCGCCGTGCTGGTCGACACGGCCGCGCATGCCTTGTGGATGCTGATGGTGCAGCGGGAGGCCTGCGGACTGCGCGATGCGCGCGCCCTGGTCCGCGACTACGCGGTGCCGGCCGAGGTGCAGGCGCGCGCCGGCGCGGTGCTCACCTCGCCGGTGCCGGTCAAGCGATCGCGGCGCGGGCCGTTCTGAGCGCCCGCGCCTTCTCTCTATAAAGCAGGATCAGTAGCAGTACTGGCGCTGGACGCGCTGATAGCCGCCCGGCACCGCCTGGTAGCAGCGGCCCTCGTACCAGTAGAAGCCGCCGCGGCGCTGCTCGGCCTGCGCGCCGATGATGGCGCCCGCGGCACCGCCGATCAGGCCGCCCGCGATGGCGCCGCCGGCCCGACCCGTCGCCGCGCCGCCGATGATGGCGCCGGCCGCGCCGCCCAGGAGGCCGCCCGTGAGCGCGTCCTGCGCGGCCGCCGGGCCGGACGGAGCGAGCGTGAGCGCGACGAGAGCAGCGGCACCGAGGGTCTTGAGCATCGCCATTCCTCCTGAGGGTTCCCGTGCTCCGTGGCTTACGGATCTTTGTGGCTTTTTTGGAATCGGCGGGGCGAAACCGCGGCCGCCGACGACCAGTCCGGCGCTCAGGCGGCGGCGACGACGTCGGCGATGAAGCGGGGCAGCGCGAAGGCGGCGCGCTGCACCTCCGGGGTCCAGTAGCGCGTCGCGAACCGCCCCGCCGCGATCCAGCGCCGCTCCAGCTCGGCCGGCTCGATCTGCCGCAGGGCGAGGTCGTCGGTGGCGAAGCCCATCGCCATGTGGCCGCCCACATAGGTCGGGATCGCGGCGACGTAACAGGTCCCTTCCGCGAACAGCGACCGGAAATGGCCGACCGACGTGGCGAGCTCCTCGGGCTGGAAGAACGGCACGCCGTTCTGCGTCACCATCACGCCGCCCGGCGTCATCACGCGCCGGCAGCCGGCGTAGAACTCGCGCGTGAACAGGACGGCGCCCGGCCCCTGCGGGTCGGTCGAATCGACGATGACGACGTCGAAGCGCTCCTCGGTGGTCGCGACGAAGTCCATGCCGTCGGCGATGACCAGATGGAAGCGCGGGTCGGCGAGCACCGGCCCGGTGAACTCGGGGAAATGGGTCTTCGAGAACTCGACGACCGAGGCGTCGATCTCGACCTGGACGAGCCGCGCGACGCCCTTGTGCTTGAGCACTTCCTCGGCGATGCCGCAGTCGCCGCCGCCGACGATCAGCACCCGCGTCGCCGCGCCGTGGGCGAGGATCGGCACGTGGCTCATCATCTCGTGGTAGACGAACTCGTCCCGGGTGGTGACCTGGGTCGCGCCGTCGAGCATCAGCATCTTGCCGAAGGTCTTGTGCTCGAAGAGGACGAGATCCTGGTGCGCGGTGCGCTCCTCGAACAGCACCCGCTCGGCCGCGTAGGTCATGCGGAAGCCGAGATCGTCGAACAGGGTCTCGGGGATCCAACGCTTGTCGGACATGTCGAATGGCTCCGCGGCCGTCGCGGCACGGACGGCCTCTCCGTCGTCATGCCCGGCCTCGTGCCGGGCATCCACGTCTCTGCGCCGCGGCCCGGCGTGGATGGCCGGGACGAGCCCGGCCATGACGGCTCAGTGCTAAATCCACGGCTCAGTGCTAGACCTGCGGCTGCGTGGCTACACGCCCTGCCCGCGCAAAAGCTCGCTGACCGCGACGCGCTTCGCCGAAAAGGCCTCGCGCAGGATCGGCACGCAGGCCTCGGGCACCGCCTCGCCGCACATGAACACGTCGAGGGCGGCGTAGCCGGCCTCCGGCCAGGTGTGGATCGAGATGTGGCTCTCGGCCAGCACGGCGACGCCCGACACCCCGTTCGGCTGGAAGTGGTGCAGGTGGATGTGCAGGAGCGTCGCGCCGGCGGCGTCGATGCAGCGCCGCAGCGTGTGCTCGATGTGCTCGATCTCGTCGAGCCGCTCGCCGTCGTAGATGTCGATGATCAGGTGGGCGCCGGCGCAGCGCACGCCGTTGCGCACGACGAAATGGTCGAGTCGCGCGGCGTTGCCCCGATCCTCGTCGGCCGCCGGAGCGGTCGGGATCTCGTGCTGGGCGACGTCGCGGACCGCACCTGGACGCTCCAGGCCCGTCCCCGATCGCAAGAGGGCGCTGTGACGCATGTCGTCCTCCCGGGTTCGACGGTGTTTTGGGGAAATGCTGCACGCTGACGCCGCAACGGCGCGGGGCAAGCAGATTGCGAACAAACGAAAGCCGCCGATCGGTCGCTCGGACCAGGGTCAGCGGCATGGGGGTGACATAAGCACCCCGCCCCCTGGGATCAAGGAATTTTTCGGCGGGGCGGGCGCGCCTCGCCGACCACCTTCGTCATGCCCGGCCTTGTGCCGGGCATCCACGCCTTCACGAAACCGCAGCGGTCAAGGCGTGGATGGCCGGGACGAGCCCGGCCATGGCGGCGGTTAGGCCGTGCAGAAGTCTCCGCCTCACTTCTGCGGCAGGTTCAGCCGGATGTGCAGCTCGCGCAGCTGCTTCGGCGTCACCTCGGAGGGGGCGCCCATCAGGAGGTCCTCGGCCCGCTGGTTCATCGGGAAGAGGACGACCTCGCGCAGGTTCTCCTCGCCGGCGAGCAGCATGACGATGCGGTCGACGCCCGGCGCGATGCCGCCGTGCGGCGGGGCGCCGAGCGACAGCGCGCGCAGCATGCCGCCGAACTTCGCCTCCAGCACGTCCTCGCCGTAGCCGGCGATGGCGAACGCCTTCTTCATCACGTCCGGACGATGGTTCCGGATCGCGCCCGACGACAGCTCGATGCCGTTGCACACGATGTCGTACTGGATCGCCTTCATGCCGAGGATCTTGTCGCTGTCGCCCGGCTCGAGCGCCAGGAACTCGTCCACGGGCATGTTCGGCATCGAGAACGGATTGTGGGAGAAGTCGATCTTCTTCTCCTCCTCGTTCCACTCGTACATCGGGAAGTCGACGATCCAGCACAGCGCGAACTGGTCCTTGTCGATGAGCCCGAGATCCTCGCCCGCCTTGGTGCGGGCGAGGCCGGCGAACTTGGCGAAGTCCTTCGGCTTGCCGGCGACGAAGAAGCACGCGTCGCCGACCTTCAGGCCGAGCTGGTCGCGGATCGCGGTGGTGCGCTCGACGCCGATGTTCTTGGCGAGCGGACCGGCGCCGCCCTCCTCACCCTCGCGCCAGAAGATGTAGCCGAGGCCCGGCTGGCCCTCGCCCTTGGCCCAGTCGTTCATGCGATCGCAGAACGCGCGGTTGCCGCCGGTCGGCGCCGGGATCGCCCACACCTGGGCGGCCGGATCGTTCGCCAGGATGTTGGCGAACACCTTGAAGCCCGAGCCGCGGAAATGCTCGGAGACGTCGGCCATCTCGATCGGGTTGCGGAGATCCGGCTTGTCGGAGCCGTACTTCCGCATCGCCTCGGCGAACGGGATCAGCGGGAACTTTTGAGTGACGCGCTTGCCCTTGCCGAACTCCTCGAACACCCCGCGCAGCACCGGCTCGACCGCGTCGAACACGTCCTGCTGGGTGACGAAGCTCATCTCGAGGTCGAGCTGGTAGAACTCGCCGGGCGAGCGGTCGGCGCGGGCGTCCTCGTCACGGAAGCAGGGCGCGATCTGGAAGTAGCGATCGAAGCCCGACACCATGATGAGCTGCTTGAACTGCTGCGGCGCCTGCGGGAGCGCATAGAATTTTCCCGGGTGGATACGGGAGGGCACGAGGAAGTCGCGCGCGCCCTCGGGGCTCGACGCCGTGAGGATCGGCGTCTGGAACTCGAAGAAGCCCTGCTCCTTCATGCGGCGGCGCAGGCTGTCGATGATCTGCCCGCGCAGCATGATGTTGGCGTGCAGCCGCTCGCGGCGCAGATCGAGGAAGCGATAGCGGAGCCGGATGTCCTCCGGATACTCCTGATCGCCGAACACCGGCATCGGCAGCTCGGCGGCGGGGCCGAGAACCTCGATCTCGCGGGCATAGACCTCGACGGCGCCGGTCGGCAGGTCCGGGTTCTCGGTGCCGGCCGGGCGGTTGCGCACCAGCCCGTCGACCCGGATCACCCATTCGGAGCGCACCTTCTCGGCCGTGGCGAAGCCCGGCGAGTCGGGATCGACCACCACCTGGGTGAGACCGTAATGGTCGCGCAGGTCGATGAACAGCACGCCGCCGTGGTCGCGAATGCGGTGACACCAGCCCGACAGGCGGGCCGTGGCGCCGACGTCGCCCGCGCGGAGCGCGCCGCAGGTGTGAGTCCGATAGCGATGCATGGCGGTCCATCGAAGCATACGGCCGGCGCGAGGCGCCCGGCCCGGTGAATTCGGCCGCACAAGCGCATGCGTCGCGCGGCCTTGTCAAGACGCGGGGGCGGCCCGCCCGTCCCCCGAAACCGGCCCTCCCGCGACGCCATTCGCGCCCCGCGACAGCCTCGCCGGCTTCGGCTATACGGCCGAAATCCCCCGGGACGCGAGCATCGAGGCGACCATGGACCTTTCGACCACGGCCGACGCGGCCGTCGCGACGCTGCTGGCGCACGGCATCGACACGCTCTATGCGGTGCCCGGCGTGCACAACGACCCGTTGTTCGACTCCCTCTTCCGCAACGCCGATCGCATCCGCACCGTGCATGCCCGCCACGAGCAGGCCGCGGCCTACATGGCGCTCGGCGCCGCGCTCGCGACCGGCAAGCCGCAGACCTTCGCCGTGGTGCCGGGACCGGGCCTCCTCAACGCCGGGGCCGCGATCCTCACCGCCTATTCGATGAACGCGCCGGTGCTCGGCCTGATCGGCCAGATCCCGGAGGCCGAGATCGGCCTTTCTCGCGGGCATCTGCATGAAATTCGAGATCAGAGCGGCATCGTCGCCCGCCTCGCCGACCACACGGCCCGCATCCGGACCCCCGAAGAGGCGGCGCCGTTCGTCGCCGCGGCGATCCGGGCGATGGCGACCGGGCGCCCCGGCCCGGTGCTGCTCGAATGCGCCATGGACGTGTGGGGCCGCCGCGCCGCGCTGCCCCCGGTCGCACCGCCCGCGGCCCTTCCGGAACCGGAGCTCGACGAGGACGCGCTGCGCGCGGCGGCGAAGCTGCTCGGCGCGGCCAGGAACCCGCTGATCATGGTGGGCGGCGGCGCCCACGGCGCGGCCGAAGAGGTCGCGGCGCTCTCGGCGATGCTGCAAGCCCCGGTCGGGTCCGGCTTCCGCCGCGGCCGCGGCATCCTCACGAGCCGCGATCCGCTCAGCGTCACCCATCCGCTCGCCCACGACCTGTGGGCCGAGACCGACGTGGTGCTGGCGGTCGGCACGCGGCTGTTCTTCCCGGTCCGCGACTGGGGCGTCGACGACGACCTGAAGATCATCCACGTCAACGCCGAGGCGGCCGAGACCACCCGCCACACCGACCCGGCGGTCGCGCTCGTCGGCGACGCGGCGGCGATCCTGCGCCGCCTCATCGACCTCGTGCCGGGCCACAATCGGACCCGCCCGTCGCGCCGCGCCGAGATGGAGGAGCGCCAGGCGAAGCTCCGCGAAAAGCTCGCGGTGCTACAGCCGCAGCTCGCCTATCTCGAGGCGATCCGCGCCGCGCTGCCGGACGACGGCATCTTCGTCGACGAGGTGACCCAGATCGGCTTCGCGGCCCGGCTCGCCATGCCGGTCTACGCGCCGCGCACGTTTCTCTCGCCCGGCTACCAGGACAATCTCGGCTGGGGCTTCGCCACGGCGCTGGGCGCCGCCGACGCCTGCCGCGACCGGGCGGTGCTGTCGATCAACGGCGACGGCGGCTTCATGTACACGGCGAACGAGCTGGCAACCGCGATGCGTCACGAGATCCCGCTGGTCGCCGTGGTGTTCGCCGACGGCGCCTTCGGCAATGTCCGGCGCATCCAGGAGGAGAGCTACGGCAACCGGCTGATCGCCTGCGACCTCGCCAATCCGGATTTCGTCAAGTTCGCCGAGTCGTTCGGCGCCGCGGCCGAGCGCGCCCGCACGCCGCAGGAGCTTTCCGCCGCGCTGAAACGCGGCTTCGCGCGGCGCGACGGCCCGACCGTGATCGAGGTCCCGGTCGGCCCGATGCCGTCGCCCTGGCCGTTCATCTTCCTGCCGAAGGTGCGCGGGCGGTAGTTTCAAACTCCGTCATTCCGGGGCGCGCCGAAGGCGCGAACCCGGAATCCAGCGGCGAGCACCGAACGCGCGGCTGGATTCCGGGTTCGGCGCTGTGCGCCGCCCCGGAATGACGACCAGACCGATCCGCCGAGATTCAGACGAGAGGTAAGAGCGCCTACTCCCCCGGCGGGTCGTTGGTGGTGCGGCGGCGCTTCTTGCGCGCGGCGGCGCCCGGCGCGGCCGGGCCGGCGAGCGCCTCGCGCACCTTTCGGGCGAGGTCGGCCTTGCGGTACGGCTTGTTGAGGAGCGTCACGTCGGGGTCGAGCCGGCCGTGGTGGACGATCGCGTCCTCGGCGTAGCCGGACGTGTACAGCACCTTGACGTCCGGCCGCCGGCGCAGGACCTCGGCGGCGAGCTCGCGGCCGTTCATGCCGCCCGGCATGATCACGTCGGTGAACAGGAGCTGGAACGCCTTGCCGTCGTCGAGCAGCTTCAGCGCCTCCGGCCCGCTGCTCGCGGCGAACGCCGTGTAGCCGAGGTCCTCCAGGAGCGTGATCACGTTGCGGCGGACGAGATCGTCGTCCTCGACGACCAGGATGGTCTCGTCCCCGCCCGTCATGGCGTCGATCGCGGGGGCGTCCTCGTCGCCCTCCTCGGTCTCGACGATGCGGGGCAGAAAGAGCTTGATCGAGGTGCCCTGCCCGTCCTCGCTATACAGCTTCACGTGGCCGCCCGACTGGCGGATGAAGCCGTAGACCATGCTGAGGCCGAGCCCGGTGCCGCGGCCGACGTCCTTGGTGGTGAAGAACGGCTCGAACACCTTGTCGCGAATCGCCTTGGGGATGCCGGACCCGGTGTCGGAGACGGCGATCATCACGTAGTCGCCGGGCCGCGCGTCCGGATTGGTCTCCGCATAGGTCTCGTCGAGCGTGACATTGGCGGTCTCGACCGTGAGCTTGCCGCCGTCCGGCATGGCGTCGCGCGAGTTCACCGCGAGGTTGATCACCGCGGTGGAGAGCTGCGAGGCGTCGACCATGGCGGGCCACAGCCCGTCGGCGAGCGAGGTGGCGAGCTCGATGTGCTCGCCGAGCGTCGGCCGCAGCAGGCGGGCCGTGTCGGACATCAGCCCGTTGATGTCGGTCGGCCGCGGGTCGAGCGGCTGCCGGCGCGCGAAGGCGAGAAGCTGGCGGGTGAGGTCGGCGCCACGCCGTGCCGCCTGGTCGATGATCCGCGCGATGGTGGCGAGATGCGGCCGGTCGGCGACGCCCTTGGCGAGAATCTCGATCGTGCAGGTGATGGCGGTGAGGATGTTGTTGAAGTCGTGCGCGACGCCGCCGGTGAGCTGGCCGATCGCGTCCATCTTCTGGCCCTGGCGGAGCTGCCGCTCGATGTGCTTCGACTTCGACAGGTCGTGATAGAGCAGCACGGCGCCGCGCACCGCGCCGTCGCCGTCGAGGATCGGGCGCGCCGTCAGGGACAGCGCGAGGTCGCGGCCGGTCGCCACCTCGCGCAGCACCAGCTCGGTCGCGTCGATCGGCTCGCCGCGCAGCACCCGGCGCAGCGGCCGCTCGTCGTGCGGCACCTCGGTCGTGCCGTCCGGCTGGAAGATCGCGTAGGACTGCTCCCAGGCGTCGAGCGACTGCGACCCGTCGATGCCGAGCAGCGTCTTGCAGGCCGGGTTGAGGTGCAGGAAGTTGCGGTTCTCGTCGGTGACCAGGAACGCGTCCGGGATCGACGCGATGGTCTTCTCGAACAGCTCGGCGCTGCGCTGCGCCGCCACCGTCTTCTCGAACAGCTCGGAGACGTCGCGGTAGACGATCACGGCCGCCTCGTGCCGGCCGGCCTCGTTGCGGATCGAGCGGCCGCTCGCCACGATGTGCAGGTCGCTCTCGCCGGTGGCGCGCCGGCAGATCAGCTCGAGGTCGTCGAAGCTCTCGCCGCGGCGGGCGCGCGCGATCGGCGTCTCGTCGGGCGGATAGGGCGTCG
Organism: Rhodoplanes elegans; assembly: GCF_016653355.1. GTDB lineage: Bacteria > Pseudomonadota > Alphaproteobacteria > Rhizobiales > Xanthobacteraceae > Rhodoplanes > Rhodoplanes elegans. The sequence goes on from NZ_NHSK01000274.1 coordinate 22,143, forward strand.
TGCCGTCGGGCCGGAAACGGCGATAGACCCGCTGCCAATCGGCGGAGCCGATGTCGTCGCGGTTGCCGAACATCGCCCGGCACGCCGTGTTGGCGAACAGGGTGCGGCCATCCGCGTCGATCATCAGGACGGCTTCCGCCATCGTGTCGATCATGGTGCGCAGGAGGTCGCCGTAGCGACGCGCCTCCGCCTCGCTCTCCTTGCGGGCGCGCTCGGCGAGCTGGCGGTCGGTGATGTCGAGCGCGGTGGCGATCCGGTAGCGCACGCTGCCGTCGGTGTTGCGCACGCTGGTGATGTCGAGCTGGACCGGCAGCGACGACCCGTCGCGGCGCAGGAACACCGTGTCGAAGATCACCCGGCCGGTGCGGTCGCCTTCGGCGAGCAGCGCCGCGATGCGGGCGCGCTCCTCCTCCGGATAGCCGTCGAGCACGTTCGAGCCGCACACATCGGCGACGTCGAGACCAACCATCGCGGCACGGGCCTTGTTGGCGAAGGCGATCGTGTTGGTCGCCGCATCCGTCACTGTGATGCCGAAGGCGGCGTTCTCGAACGTGTCGGCCCAGCGCCGCAGCTCGGCCTCGCGCACCACCGTCTGGGTGACGTCCTCGGTGAACAGCACGATGCCGCCGATGGCGCCGCCCGGCTCGTGCCACGGCCGGATCTCCCAGCGCACCCAGATCGACGGACCGCCCGGCACCTCGTAACGGTCGGCGTCGCAGCTCTCGCTCGCCCCGGCGAGGCAGCGCGCATGCGCCTCGCGCCACCGTTGCGGGATGTTCGGGAAGACCTCGTAATGCGACCGGCCGACCAGCACCTCGCCGGCGACGCCGTGGTCTTCCTGGAACCGGCGGCTGGCGGCGAGGCAGCGCATCTCGCGATCGAACATCGCGATGCCGACCGGCGCCGCCTCGATGCACAGGCGCAGCAGCGCGTCGCGCGCGTGGGCCGGCCCGTCGGCCAGCAGGCCGTCGTGCGGGGTGATCCCCCCCGTGCGGGGCGGCGGCGGGGCGGGATGGTGTGGGC
>NZ_NHSK01000275.1 GCF_016653355.1 Rhodoplanes elegans
GGTTCGATGGAACGACGGGCGGGGCACCATGCTCACCCACGGCCTGACCTGGCCCAGGGGCTCCCGGGCTCCCGCCCGTCACCGCGGCCCGCAGACTACGCGAGTCGCGACAATCAGAGTTACAAGGGGGTGCCGAGGCCGACGGGGTTCATCGAGAGCGCGGCATCCCCTCACCCGGAGCTCGCGCTGTCGTGCGAGCCCCGACCTCTCCCCGCTGGGGAGAGGTGAAAGAGAGTGCGAAGCGGCGTTGACGGGCTTTCGTGAGGAGACGTGGGGCTCGTCCGCTCGTCACGTCACAGCCCCATCTGATCACGTCGCGGTTCCCGACTTTCTGCGATCGCTTTAACGGATGCTTAATTTTCTTCCTTAACGGCCGGGAACTCTTTCGCGCCTCGCCGGTTGTCTCGGCGGCAGTCAATGCCGGGGAACAACAGGGGGATGGACATGGCTCGCTCCGCGAAGCTCTCTCTCGTCATCGGTGCGGTCGCCCTCGGAGTCGCCGGCCTCGTCGCCGCGCCGGCCAAGGCCGATCCGCTGTCGCTGTTCGCGCCGGACGGCTATCGCTCCTCCTCGATCGACCGCTACATCCGCGACGACCGGGTCGAGGACGCCGCGCCGCGGGCCAGCGCGCCGGCGCATCTGCGCCGCCAGGTCGTGTCCTATGCGGGCTCCGAGGCGCCCGGCACCATCATCATCGACACGCCGAACACCTACCTCTACCTCGTCATGCCGGGCGGCAAGGCAATGCGCTACGGCATCGGCGTCGGCCGCGAGGGCTTCACTTGGTCGGGCGTCGAGCACATCACCCGCATGGCCGAGTGGCCGGACTGGCACCCGCCGGCGGAGATGATCGCCCGTCAGCCCTACCTGCCGCGCTTCATGGCCGGCGGCCCCTCGAACCCGCTCGGCGCCCGCGCCATGTATCTCGGCTCGTCGGTCTATCGCATCCACGGCACCAACGCCCCCGACACCATCGGCCAGCGCGTGTCGTCGGGCTGCATCCGGCTCGCCAACGAGGACGTGATCGACCTCTACGGCCGGGTGAAGACGGGCGCCAAGGTGGTCGTCATGCCGATGTCGTCGCGCGGCGTCGCCGGCATCTCGGGCCCGGCGTCCCGCACGGCCGACACCCGGGCCGGCGCCCGCATCAACTGATCCTTTTCACGTCGGCGGCGGGGTCCTCGGGCCCCGCCGCTCGCCTGTCCGACGCCTCGTCCTTTTCGATGATTGCTTGTCGCCCGCGCGCCCCGCGTGGGCTTTTCGGCGACCGCGATGCCCTCTCGATCCAAGACAGCCTTCTGGATGCGTCTGCTTCCGGCCGCCGTCGTGCTGCTCGGCGTCGCCGCGCCGCTGTCCGCGACCGCCCAGTCCCGCGCCCCCGCTTCGACACCCGCTTGGACGCCGGCGTCGCCCGGCGGCGTGTTCGAGAGCATCTTCGGCACCGGCGCCCCGTTCGGGCGCGGGCCGGCGCGCGCCGCCCCGGTGATGGCCTATGCGCCGCCGACCGGCGGGGCAGGGGGGCCGGGCGAGGCCGGTGCGCCGCCGCCGGGCGTGACGCTTCCGGAGGCCGCCCCGGCCGTCACGGCCTATTGCGTGCGCCTGTGCGACGGCCGCTTCTTCCCGCTGACCGCGCCCGCCGCGATCTCGCCCGCCAAGCTGTGCAACGCCTTCTGCCCGGCGAGCCGCACCAAGGTGTTCGAGGGCGCCGGGATCGACCAGGCGGTCGCCCCGGACGGCAGCCGCTATGCCGGGCTGTCGACCGCGCACCGCTATCGCAAGGAGCTGGTCGACGGCTGCACCTGCAACGGCCGCGACGCCTTCGGGCTCGCCAAGGTCGACATCGCGAACGACCCGACGCTGCGGGCCGGCGATGTGGTCGCGACGCGCGACGGCCTCAAGGTCTACCAGGGCGCCGGTGGGACGCGGCACCGCGCCGCCGACTTCACGCCGCTCCGGCGGTCGACGCTGGTCTCCGCCGACATCCGCAGCAAGCTGCGCAACCTCAAGGTCGCCAAGGATTTCGGCACGCCCAAGCGCGGGCTGTGAGGGCCAGCGCGCCGTCATGCGCGGGCAATGGCCGGCCGGCGCCGAGCCGAGGCCGAACCTCTCCTCATTTAAGACCAATCTTCCCCAACTCAGACTCGTCATGCGCGAGCTCGACCCGCGCATCCATCACCGAAAAAAGAGCTTTTTCAGAAGCTTGATGGATTGCCGGGTCGAGCCCGGCAATGACGGGGACAGTGGGAGACGGCGCAGGCTGGTATAACGATTCATCAACCCTCTCCGCGCTTCCCGGACCGCGTGCCCGACCGTCCTTGACTCGCGTCGGGCTTTCCGGAATCCATAAGAACATATCAGGAACACAGAGGGCCGATCGTGACCATGCCGCCCCGCGATGCGGGCGAGATCTTGCGTGCGCTCCGCAGCCGGGTGGCCGTCCTCGAGGCGCACCGGCCGGTGCCCGCGGACGCCGCCGATTCGGTGCTCGCCCTCGGCGTGCCGGAGCTCGACCGGGCGCTCGGCGGCGGGATCTCGCTCGGCGCCCTCCACGAGATCGTGCCGGCGTCGCCGCGCGACCTCGCCGCCGCGGCCGGCACCGTGCTGGCGCTCGCCGTGCACGCGCTCGGAACGGTGCGCCGCTTCGCCCGCCGCGAGGTCCTGTGGATCCAGGCCGATCTCGCCGGCCGCGAGGCCGGGCGGCTCTACGGTCCCGGCGTCGCGGCGCTCGGCCTGTCGCCGGCCCGGTTGGTCGAGGTGGCGGTGGCGAGCGAGCGGGACGCCGCCTTCGCCATGGAGGAGGCGCTGGCGTGCCGCGGCCTCGCCGTGGTGGTCGGCGAGTTTTTCGACGACCGCGCCCTCGATCTCGTCGCGCTGCGCCGCCTGTCGCTCGCCGCCGCGGCCGGCGGCGGGCTCGGCCTGCTGCTGCGCCACCGGGCGGAGGCGCTGGCGAGCCCGGCCGCCACCCGCCTGGAGATCGCCGCCGCGCCCGGCCTGCCGGACGGCTTCGGCGGCCTCGGCCAGCCGGCCGTCTTCCTCTCCGTCCTGCGGAATCGCCGCGGCCCGACCGGCCGCTGGCCCCTCGTCTGGGATCATCATGAGCATGTCTTCCGCGAGCCCGCCCGGCGCGACGCGCCGGTTCCTCTCCCTGTGGCTGAGGCGCCTGTCGACCGACCGGATTCTTCGCAGCACGACCCGGCCCGCCGGGCCGGGTGAGGCCGCGAGGGCGGCCGGCCACGACGCCGCACTGGTCACCGCCGAGACGGTGAAGTCGGCGCAACGCATCGCCGCTCTGAACGACGCCGCGCAAAAACTCGGCCTCACCGTCGGCACCACGGTCGCCGACGCCCGCGCCCGTCATCCCGGACTCGTGGTCGTGCCGCACGATCCGGCGGCCGACGCCGCGCTGCTCGACGCCGTCGCCGAGGCCTGCGACCGCTTCACGCCGCTGGTGGCGCTCGATCCGCCCGAGGGGCTGGTGCTCGACATCACCGGCTGCGCCCATCTGTTCGGCGGCGAGGCGGCGCTCGCCGCCGCGCTTCACGCCCGCCTCGCCGCCGGCGGCCTGTCCGCCCGCCTCGCCGTCGCCGACACGCCGGGCTGCGCGTTTGCCGTGGCGCGATACGGCGGGTTCACCTCTCCCCGCGCGCGGGGAGAGGTCGGATCGCGCAGCGATCCGGGTGAGGNCGCTGCGCGATCCGACCTCTCCCCGCGCGCGGGGAGAGGTCGGATCGCGCAGCGATCCGGGTGAGGGGGCGTCGCCCCACCCGTTGCTTCTCATTCCCCCCGGCGGCCAGGACGCCGCCCTGGCGCCGTTGCCACTCGCGGCGCTGCGGCTGCCCCGAGACATGGCGGCCTCGCTCGCCGAGGTCGGGCTGAAGCGCATCGCCGATGTCCTCGCGCTGCCACGCGCCACGCTGGCGGCGCGCTTCGACGGGCTTCTGGACGCGCTCGATGCGGCGCGCGGCCTCGCCGAGGTGCCGATCTCGCCGCGCCGGCCGCTGCCCGCCTGCGTCGCCGAGCAGAATTTCGCCGAGCCCGTGCTGCTGGAGCGCGACGTGCTGGCCACGCTGGAAACCCTCGGCGGCCGGCTCGCCCGGGTGCTGGAGACCCGCGGCGAGGGCGCCCGCATCCTCGAGGCGGCGCTGTTCCGAACCGACGGGCGAGTGGTGCGCATTTCGGTCGGCACCGGCGCGCCGCTGCGCGATCCCGCCCGGATGGCGCGGCTGTTCGCCGACCGGCTCGCCGTCGGCGACCCCTGGGATCCCGGCTTCGGCTTCGACCTGGTGCGGCTCGGCGCGCTTTTGACCGAGCGCAGCGAGGCGCGCCAGGCCGGGCTCGACGTCGAGGGCGCGCTCGGCGATCCCGCGGCCGAGCTCGCACATCTGGTCGATCGCCTGTCGGCCCGCTTCGGCGCCCGCCGCGTCACCCGCCCGGTGCTGCGCGACGCACACGTGCCCGAGCACGCCGTCGTCGCCCGGCCGGCCCAGGTGGTGAGGGTGGCGGGGGTGGGGGGACGGCCCGGGCTGTTCACCTCTCCCCGCACCCCCGCGCGCGGGCAGAGGGTCTTCGAGGCCGCCGCCTGTGACGATCCCGACACGCTCGCCCCCTCACGTCCGCTGCGGCTGCTGGAGAAGCCGGAGCCGGTCGAGGCCATCGCCGAGGTGCCGGACGGGCCGCCGCTGCGGTTTCGCTGGCGGCGCGTGCTGCACGAGGTTGCCGCCGCGGAGGGGCCGGAGCGCATCGCGCTCCCCTGGTGGCGCGACGCCGACGGCCGCGCGCTCACCCGCGACTATTTCCGGGTCGAGTGCCGGGTCGGGTTTCGCGCCTGGCTCTATCGCGAAGGCCTGTTCGACCGCGAGACGCCGCGCCCGCGCTGGTTCCTGCACGGCCTGTTCGGGTGAGGCGATCGGGTGAGCCGATCGAGTGAGTCATGACCGCCTATGCCGAGCTCGCCGTCACCACCAACTTCTCGTTCCTGCGCGGCGCCTCGCATCCCGAGGAGCTGGTCGTGCAGGCGAAGGCGCTCGGCCTCGCGGCGCTGGGCGTCGCCGACCGCAACTCGGTCGCCGGCGTGGTGCGGGCCCACGAGGCCGCCAAGGAGCACGGCGTGCGGCTCGCCGTCGGGGCGCGGCTCGTCTTCGCCGACGGCACCCCCGACATTCTCGCCTATCCGCGTGACCGCGCCGCCTGGGGCCGGCTGACCCGGCTCCTGACGCTGGGCAAGCGCCGCGCCGGGAAGGGCGAATGCACGCTCCATCTCGACGATCTGATCACGTCGGCGGAAGGGTTCAACCTGATCATCTTGGCGGAGGAGCGGTGCGGCACTGTCCGGAGCCCGTCATGCGCGGGCTCGACCCGCGCATCCATCGCAGGAAGGGCGGTCTCGCGAAAGGGATGGATGGCCGGGTCGAGCCCGGCCATGACGGAGCGGAACGGTGGAGGGCAGGCGATGCGCCACGGCGCCTTGTTGTCGTCCCTCCGCGACGCCGGCGCCCGTGTCTGGCTCGGTGCGACCATGCGCCGGCACGGCGACGACGCGCGAAGACTCGCGCGGCTCGCCGCGCTCGCGGCCGAGACGCGGACGCCGCTGATCGCCGTCGGCGACGTGCTCTATCACGTCCCCGAGCGGCGGCCGCTGCACGACGTGATCACCTGCGTGCGGGAGCACACGACGCTCGACGCCGCCGGCCGTCTGCTCGCACCCAATGCCGAGCGGCATCTGAAATCGCCGGACGAGACGGCGCGGCTGTTCCGTGCCGCGCCCGAGGCGGTGGCGCAGACGCTGGTGTTCCTGGAAAACTGCCGCTTCTCGCTCGATGCGCTCGCCTACGATTACCCGGACGAGGTGCGCGAAGGATTTAAAACGCCGCAGGACGCGTTGATCGCCTTCACCGAAGAGGGCGCGGCGCGACGTTATCCGGACGGCGTGCCGCCGAAGGTGAGGCACGCGCTCGATCACGAATACGCGCTGATCGGCACGCTCTCCTACGCGCCGTATTTCCTCACCGTGCACGACATCGTGCGCTTCGCGCGGTCGCGCGGCATCCTCTGCCAGGGCCGCGGCTCGGCGGCGAACTCGGCCGTCTGCTACTGCCTCGGCATCACCGAGGTCGACCCGGCACGCAGCGATCTCCTGTTCGAACGCTTCGTCTCGGCCGAGCGACGCGAGCCGCCCGACATCGACGTCGATTTCGAGCACGAGCGGCGCGAGGAGGTCATCCAGTATATATACAATCGTTATGGCCGCGCCCGCGCCGGCCTCGCCGCGACGGTGATCTGCTATCGCGGCCGCAGCGCGATGCGCGACGTCGGCAAGGTGTTCGGCCTCACCGAGGACGTGATCGGCTCGCTCGCCGGCACGCTGTGGGGTTTTTCACGCGAGGCGCTGTCGAGCGAACATGCCGCGCGCGCCGGCTGCGATCCCGCCGACCCGCGACTGGCGAGCGCGCTCGCGCTGGCGCGCGAGCTGACCGGCTTCCCGCGCCATCTCTCCCAGCATGTCGGCGGCTTCGTGATCACGCGCGGCCGCCTCGACGAGCTCGTGCCGATCGAGAACGCCGCCATGGAGGACCGCACCGTCATCGAGTGGGACAAGGACGATCTCGACACGCTGAAGATCCTCAAGATCGACGTGCTGGCGCTCGGCATGCTGACGTGTCTGAGACGCGCGCTGGATTTTCTGCAGACGCATTACGGGGAGAGCTTCTGCGGCAGGGCCCCCGCCTTCCCTCTCCCCGCTCGCGGGGTCGCGCTCTCGCGCGACAAGAGGGTGGCTCGCCTCGAAGAGGCGAGTCGGGTGAGGGGGCCTCTCGTGGATACGGCGACGCCCCCTCACCCGACGTCCGCGCTGATCGCGCGAACGTCGACCTCTCCCCGCGCGCGGGGAGAGGTGAACGAGGCGCCGCCTTCAGCCCCCACTCGCCTCGACCTCTCCGTCATCCCGGCCGAGGACGAGGCCGTGTACCGGATGCTGTCGCGGGCCGATTCGGTCGGGGTGTTCCAGGTCGAGAGCCGCGCCCAGATGACCATGCTGCCGCGGCTGAAGCCGCAGGCGTTCTACGACCTCGTCATCGAGGTGGCGATCGTGCGGCCCGGCCCGATCCAGGGCGACATGGTGCATCCCTATCTGCGCCGCCGGCAGGGGCTGGAGCCGGTGACGTTCCCGTCTCCTTCGCCGGAGCACGGTCCGGCCGACGAGCTGGGACAAGTGCTGGGCAAGACGCTCGGCGTGCCGCTGTTCCAGGAGCAGGCGATGCGCATCGCCATCGTCGCGGCCGGCTTCACGCCGAGCGAGGCCGACCAGCTCCGCCGCGCCATGGCGACGTTCCGGCGCGTCGGCACCATCAAATATTTCCGGGCCAAGCTGATCGACGGCATGGCGGCACGCGGCTATCCGCGCGACTTCGCCGAGCGCTGCTTCAATCAGATCGAAGGGTTCGGCGAGTACGGCTTTCCGGAGAGCCACGCGGCGAGCTTTGCCCTGCTCGTCTATGCCTCGGCCTGGATCAAGTGCCGCTTCCCGGACGTGTTCGCCGCGGCCTTGTTGAACAGCCAGCCGATGGGCTTCTACGCCCCGGCCCAGATCGTCCGCGACGCCCAGGAGCACGGCATCACGGTGCTGCCGATCGACGTGAGCTTTTCGGATTGGGACAACGGGCTGGAGTCCGTTTCAGATCATGCAGCCTCGTCATGGCCGGGCTCGTCCCGGCCATCCACGCGTTTGCTTTCGGAAGCGCCCCAAGACGTGGATGCCCGGGACGAGCCCGGGCATGACGGGACAGAGGGTGTGGCGACGAGCACGACACTTCCCCTCCATCCCCGCCACGCCGCGATGGCCGGCGATAGTCTCTCCACCCATGTGGTGCGGCTCGGCTTCCGTCAGATCTCCGGCCTGAAGGAGGAGGACGGACGGAAGATCGCGATCGCGCGGAAAAACGGATACGACTCCATTCGTGATCTGTGGTTACGCACGAGGCTCTCGCCGGCCGTGCTCGAAAGGCTCGCCGAGGCGGATGCGTTCCGCTCGCTCGGGCTCGACCGGCGGCAGGCGCTGTGGGCCGTGCGGGCGCTGCGCCGCGCCGGCGACAAGGACGACCTGCCGCTGTTCGCGCGGGTCGCGACGCCCGAGCAGGAGCCCGACGTCGCACTGCCGCCGATGTGGCTCGGCGAGCACGTCGTCGCCGACTATCGCCACCTGCATCTGTCCCTCAAGGCGCATCCGGTGTCGTTCCTGCGCGCCGATCTCGATCGCCGCCGTGTTCTTCCGAACGAGCGCCTCGCCACGCTGCCGTCGGGCCGGCGCGTCAGCGTCGCCGGCCTGGTGCTGGTGCGCCAGCGGCCCGGCACCGCGAAGGGCGTGATCTTCGCGACCCTGGAGGACGAGACCGCGGTCGCCAACGTGATCGTCTGGCCGCAGGTGTTCGAGGTGTTCAGGCCGATCGTGCTCGGCGCGCGGCTCGTCGCCGTCACCGGCCGGCTGCAGAACGAGCAGGGCGTGATCCACGTCGTCGCCGAACGGCTCGACGATCTCACGCCGCTTCTGAAAAAGCTCGCCGAGGACGCCGGCTGCATCGAGACGCTGGCGCGCTGCGACGAGTTCAAGCGGCCGATCCCGGAGCACCGCCAGCCGGTGCGCGCCGGCGCGTCGCTCGCCGTGCTGTTGCGCGAGGCGCCCGATCTCGGCGACGACCTCGCTCCCGCGGCCCGCGTCCGCAGCGCCATGCCGAAGGGGCGGAATTTCCGGTGAGGTCCGAGCGGTGCGCCGACACGTCGACTACACCCCTCATGGTGAGGAGCGATCCGAAGGATCGCGTCTCGAACCATGTGGCCCCCAAGACCGCGGGCCGCCCCCGCCCTTCGAGACGGCCGCTTCGCGGCCTCCTCAGGACGAGGGCGGAGAGAGGTCGGCCACCGCCGTGCCTCTCACCCGACGCAGCGGCTCGCCGGGAACGTGAACAGCTTGCTGTCGCCGATCAGGTGGGCCGCGAACTCCGCCCCGTCGAACACGGTCGCGAAGGCGGCGTGGCGGATGTTGAGGCCGCCCGTGAACGCCCCGAAAGCTGGCATCACCAAGCGGCGGCCGTCGGTCGCGAAGCAGCGCCGCGTCAGGCTGCGGCCGCGCTGGACGACGCGGGCGCACGGGTGCAGGTGGCCGGCGATCTCGCCCGTGATGCCGGGCCCACCCGGCTCGTGGCGCAGCACCAGCGGCCCGTCCCGCACCTCGCGCGTGAACGTGCCGCCGAGGTCGCGGGCCGGGGCGGGATCGTGATTGCCGGCGATCCACACCCAGTCGCGCCTGCGCTGGAGCGATGCGAGATGCGCGCGGTCCTCCGGCGTCAGCCGCTCCGCGCCGTCGCGATCGTGAAAGCTGTCGCCGAGCGCGACGACGACGGCCGGATCGTAATAGGCGACCACCCATGCGAGCCGCTCCAGCGTCTCGGCGGTGTCGAAGGGCGGCAGCAGCGCACCGCGCAGCGCGCAGGCCGAGCCCTTCTCCAGATGCAGGTCGGCGACCAGCAGCATGCGCCGCTCGGGCCAGTAGAGCGCGCCGGACAGATCGGCGACCAGCGAGACGCCGGCGACCGAGAGTGCGGCGGCGCTGGCCTGGCGTGCGATCGCCTCGCGATCGCGCCCGCCACCGCCCCCGCTTTCCCCGCATGTGATCACATCCGCCGTCGCGGCGGTTCGTGCCCTCACCCCATCGCCTCCCTGACCAAATCCGCCTCGGCTTCCATCAGCAGCGCTTCGGACGCTTCGCCGTGGACGGACTCGCGGCCGATCTCCAGCATCACCGGAACGGCGAGCGGAGACACGCGTGGCAGCGGCACGTGGACGATTCGCCCCCTCACCCGAGAGAGCAGCAAACCGAGCCGACGGATGTCAAGCAGCCCGGTCGCGGCCTCGGCCTGGGCGGCGCGCAACAACATGTGATCGGGTTGGTGCTTGCGCAGCACGTCGTAAACGAGGTCGGTCGAGATCGTCACCTGCCGGCGGCTCTTGTCCTCGCCGCCGGTGCGCCGCTCGATCAGGCCGGCGATCACGGCGCATTGCCGGAAGGTGCGCTTCATCAGGGCCGATTCGGCGAGCCAAGCGTCGAGATCGTCGCCCAGCATGTCCTCGTCGAACAGCGCGTCGAGCGAGAGCGCGCCGCGCTTCACCGCGAACGACAGATCGCCGAGTCCCCACACGGCGAGCGCGTACTCGCTGGCGACGAAGCCGAGCGGTCTTTGGCGCGCCCGCTCGAGACGCCGTGTGAGCAGCATGCCGAGCGTCTGATGCGCGAGCCGCCCCTCGAACGGATAGCAGACGAGGTAATGCTTGTCGGTGCGCGGGAACGTCTCGACCAGCAGCTCGCCCGGCTTCGGCAGGCGCGAGCGCAGCCGCTGCAGATCGAGCCAGTCGTGCACCTGATCAGGAAGCCGTCGCCACGTCGCAGGCGCCGCCAGCATGTCGCGCACCCGTTCAGCGAGATAGGTGGAGAGCGGGAACTTGCCGCCCGCATAGACCGGGACCTTGGGATCCTCCGCGTGCGCGCGCGACACATAGGCCGAGTCCTCGGCGAGCGCCTCGTAGCGCAGCACCTCGCCGGCGAACAGGAAGGTGTCGCCCGGCACCAGCCCCTCGATGAAATACTCCTCCACCTCGCCGAGGAGCTTGCCGGCGCGCCCGACCACGCCGGCATGGCCACGCGTCGCCGCGCCGCGCGCCCGCACCAGCCTGATCTTGATCATCGGCTCCTCGACGATGGTGCCGACATTGAGCCGATAGCGCTGCGCGACGCGCGGATGGGTGACGCGCCAGCGGCCGTCGGCGCCTTTCCGGATCTTGGCGAAGCGCTCGTAGGCCTTCAGGGCGTAGCCGCCGGTGGCGACGAAATCGACCACGGCATCGAAGTCCTCACGTCTCAGATCCGCGTAAGGCGCGGCGGCGCGCACCTCCACGAACAGATCGTCGGACGCGAACGGTGCCGCGCAGGCGCAGCCGAGCACGTGCTGGGCCAGCACGTCGAGCGCGCCGGTGCGCAAGGGTGGCGTGTCCTGGGCATTCTCGGCCACCGCGTCGATGGCGGCGCGGCATTCGAGAACCTCGAACCGGTTCGCCGGCACCAGCACGGCGCGCGACGGCTCGTCGAGCCGATGGTTGGCGCGGCCGATGCGCTGCGTCAGTCGCGACGCGCCCTTCGGGGCGCCGACATTGATCACCAGATCGACGTCGCCCCAGTCGATGCCGAGATCGAGCGACGACGTGCACACGATGGCGCGCAGCCGCCCCTCGGCCATCGCGGCCTCGACCTTGCGCCGCTGGGTGACGTCGAGCGAGCCGTGATGGAGCGCGATGGCGTGGCCGTCCTCGTTGATGCGCCACAGCGCCTGGAACAGGAACTCGGCCTGGCTGCGCGTGTTCACGAACACCAGCGTGGTCGTGTGGCGGCCGATCAGATCGTAGATCTCGGCGAGTGCGTGGGCGGCCGAGTGGCCCGACCACGGCAGATGCTCGGCGGTGTCGAGCATCGTCACGATCGGCGCGGCGCCGCCGGCCGCTTGAACGATCTCGGCCTGGATGGTCGCGGGCTGGACGATCTCGGGCTCGACGATCTCGGCGTGCGTGCCGCCGCCGCGCTGCGGCACCAGGAATCGCGAAAGCTCCTGCGGGTCCGCCACCGTCGCCGAGAGGCCGACGGTCGTGAGACCCGGCGCCGTCGCGAACAGTCGTGAGAGACCGAGCGAGAGCAGGTCGCCGCGCTTCGACGTGACGAGCGCGTGCAGCTCATCGAGCACCACGCGGCGCAGCGAGCCGAACAGATAGGGCGCGTCGGCGCTGGCGAGCAGCAGCGCGAGCTGCTCGGGCGTGGTGAGCAGGATGTCGGGCGGATCGCGGCGCTGTCGCGCCCGCCGGCTCTGCGGCGTGTCGCCGGTGCGCGTCTCGATGCGCACCGGCAGTCCCATCTCGGCGACGGGCCGCTCGAGATTGCGCGCGATGTCGACGGCCAGCGCTTTTAGAGGCGAGATGTAGAGCGTGTGGAGGCCGCCGCTCCGCTGTTTGGACGAAGCGAAGAGCCCCCCACC
>NZ_NHSK01000276.1 GCF_016653355.1 Rhodoplanes elegans
GGGTGATCGCGGGGGTGATCTTTGGCGCCGGCGCGATCTGATCAGATCGGGTCGGCGCCATCGTGTCGCAGGCGGGACGTCACGCCGCCTTGTGGGTGCCGGCGCCGACGATGTCGAAGCGGTCGGCGTTCATCACCTTGGTCCAGGCGGCGACGAAGTCCGTCACGAACTTCTGCTGCGCGTCGCCGCAGGCATAGACCTCGGCGAAGGCCCGAAGCTGCGAATGCGCCCCGAAGATCAGGTCGACGCGCGTCGCCGTCCACCGGAGCTCGCCGGTCTTGCGGTCGCGGCCCTCGAACACGCCCTCGGTCGCCGACTGCTCCCAGCGCCAGCGCATGTCGAGCAGGTTGACGAAGAAGTCCGTCGTCAGCCGCTCCGGCCGGTCGGTGAGCACGCCGTGGGTCGTGTGGCCGTGGTTGGCGCCGAGCACCCGCAGGCCGCCGATCAACACGGTCATCTCCGGGCCGGTGAGGGTCAGGAGCTGAGCCCGATCGACCAGCGCCTCCTCGGGGGCCATGAACTGCGTGCGCTTGGCGATGTAGTTGCGGAAGCCATCGGCGCGCGGCTCCAGCACCTTGAACGACTCGACGTCGGTCTGCTCGGCCGTGGCATCGGTGCGGCCCGGCATGAACGGCACCGTGACGGTGACGCCCGCGTCCTTCGCCGCCTTCTCGACGGCGGCGCAGCCGCCGAGCACGATCAGGTCGGCGAGCGACACCTTCTTGCCGTCCGTCCGGCCGTCGTTGAACGCCGCCTGGATGCCTTCCAGCGTCGAGAGCACCTTGGCCAGCTCGTCCGGGTGGTTGACCTCCCAGTCCTTCTGCGGGGCGAGGCGGATGCGCGCGCCATTGGCGCCGCCGCGCTTGTCGGAGCCGCGGAACGTCGAGGCCGACGCCCAGGCGGTCGAGACGAGCTGCGACACCGAGAGGCCGGAGGCGAGGATCTTCGCCTTCAGATCGGCGATGTCCTGGTGGCTGACCAGCTCGTGGTCGACCGGCGGCACCGGATCCTGCCAGATCAGCACCTCGCTCGGGACCTCGGGTCCGAGATAGCGCACGCGCGGGCCCATGTCGCGATGGGTGAGCTTGAACCAGGCGCGCGCGAAGGCGTCGGCGAACTGGTCCGGATTCTCCATGAAGCGGCGCGAGATCTTCTCGTAGATCGGATCGAAGCGCAGCGCGAGATCCGTCGTCAGCATGGTGGGGACATGCTTCTTGTTCGGATCGAACGGGTCCGGAATGGTGGCGCCCGCGGCCTTCGCCCGCCACTGCTTGGCGCCGGCCGGGCTCTGGGTCAGCTCCCATTCGTAGCCGAACAGATTCCAGAAGAAGTTGTTGCTCCACTTCGTCGGCGTGGTCGTCCAGATCACCTCCGGGCCGCCCGTGATCGTGTCGGCACCGAAGCCCGTGCCATAGCCGCTCTTCCAGCCGAGCCCCTGATCCTCGATCGCGGCGCCTTCCGGATCGGGGCCGAGCAGCGACGGGTCGCCGGCGCCGTGGGTCTTGCCGAAGGTGTGGCCGCCGGCGATCAGCGCCACCGTTTCCTCGTCGTTCATCGCCATCCGGTAGAAGGTCTCGCGGATGTCCTTCGCGGCCGCGACCGGGTCGGGGTTGCCGTTCGGGCCTTCCGGATTGACGTAGATGAGGCCCATCTGAACGGCAGCGAGCGGCTCCTCGAGCTGGCGCTCGCCCGAGTAGCGCGAGTCACCGAGCCACGAGCCCTCCGGGCCCCAGTACAGCTCCTCCGGCTCCCACACGTCCTTGCGGCCGCCGGCGAAGCCGAACGTCTTGAAGCCCATCGACTCGAGCGCGACGTTGCCGGCCAGCACCATCAGGTCGGCCCACGAAATCTTGCGGCCGTATTTCTGCTTGATCGGCCACAGGAGGCGCCGCGCCTTGTCGAGATTGGCGTTGTCCGGCCACGAGTTGAGCGGGGCGAAGCGCTGCTGGCCGGCGCCGGCGCCGCCGCGCCCGTCGGTGATGCGATAGGTGCCGGCCGAGTGCCAGGCCATGCGGATCATCAGGCCGCCATAGTGGCCCCAGTCGGCCGGCCACCACTCCTGCGAGTCGGTCATCAGGGCGGTGAGATCGGCCTTCACGGCGGCGAGGTCGAGGCTCTTGAACTCGGCCGCGTAGTCGAAGTCCTCGCCCATCGGATCGGACTTCTTCGAGTTGTTGTGCAGCACGCCGATGTCGAGCGCCTCCGGCCACCAGTCACGGTTCCGGTGGCCACGGCTGCCGCCCGAAAACGGGCACTTGCCCGCGCCCTTGTCGTCCGTCTTCGCGTCCATGTCTCTCGCTCCCGGGGGTGGGGCTGTGGTCTCGTCCCGCGCCGGCGGCCCGCGTGCTCGCGTTCGCCTCGGCGTCGGGATGGCGGCACCATGGGCGCTTCTTTCGATCAGGTCTAATCGTATTGCCTGCGTACTCCGATAAGGATAACTTATCGCCATGATCACGCTGAAGCAGTTGCGCTATTTCGGGGCGGTGGCGCGGACCCGGCATTTCGGCCGCGCCGCGGCGGACTGCGCGGTGAGCCAGCCCGCCCTGTCGATGCAGATCAGGGACCTCGAGGCCCGGCTCGGGGTCGAGCTGGTCGAGCGCCGTCCCGGCGACGTGACCCTCACGCCCGTCGGCGTCGAGATCGCCCGCCGGGCCGAGGAGCTCTTGGCCGGTGCCCGCGATCTGGAGGACTTCGCCCGCCATCACGCCGGCCCGCTCGCCGGCACGCTGCGGCTCGGCGTGATCCCGACGCTCGCCCCCTATGTGCTGCCCAAGGTGCTGCCGGCGCTGCAGCGGCAGCATCCCGCGCTGACCGTCGAGCTGCGCGAAAGCCAGACCCGGACCCTCGTCGACGAGCTCGGCCGCGGCCTGATCGACGTGGTGATGCTGGCGCTGCCGGTCGAGCAGCCGGAGATCGAGACCCTGGCGCTGTTCGAGGACCCGTTCGTGCTCGCCGTGCCGGCCGCCGACCCGCGCCCCGCCGCGACGCCGGTCGCGGTCGGCGCGATCGCGCAGGAGCGGCTGTTGCTGCTGGAGGAAGGGCACTGCCTGCGCGACCAGGCGCTCGCCGTCTGCGCCAACGGGCGCGGCGACGCCGGCGGGCTCGGCGCGACCAGCCTCGCGACTGTGGTGCAGCTCGTCGCGTCCGGCTACGGGGCGACCCTGCTGCCGCAGGTCGCCGCTGCGGTGGAGCGCGACAACACGCGCATAAAACTGTTGCGATTCGCGGCGCCGGAGCCGGGCCGCACCATCGCGCTCGCCTATCGCCGCACCTCGCCGCGCAAGGCCGACTTTTCCATCCTGGCCCGCCGCATCACCGGCGCGCTCGGGGTCAGCGACGCCGGCGCGCTGCCGACCGCCGCCTGCCTGGCCGGCGCCGCCGTGCCGGCGTGAGAGGCGCGTCCACGCGGGTGCGCAGCCGCCTCAGCGCCAAGGCGGACGCGGCCGAAACGCCGCCTCGACGAAGCCGACGAACTGGCTGACCCGGGCCGAGATGCCGCGGCGGGCCGGCACGAGCGCCAGCACGTCGGCGGCGCCGAACTCCCATCCTGTCAGCACGCGCTGCAGGACGCCGCGGCGCACCAGCGGCGCCACGTCCCATTCCGAGCGCAGCACGTAGCCGAGTCCGTCGACCGCCCAGTTGCGGACCACCTCGCCGTCGTTGCTGGTCAACACCGGCGAGACCCGGATCGCATCGGACCGTGACGACGCCGCGCCGCGCCCGGCCTTGCGGAACCGCCACAGCGTCACGTCCTCGTCGTTCTCGCGCACGCACAGGCAGGCGTGGCCCAGGAGATCGCGCGGCTGCGCCGGCGCGCCGTGTCGCCGCACATGCTCCGGGCTGGCGCAGACCCACCGGCTGTTGCGGGCGAGCAGATGCGCGATCCAGGCCGAATCACGCGCCTCGCCGATATGGATCACCACGTCGGCGTCCTGGTTCTCGCGCCACGGCCGTTCCGAGAGATCGAGCGCGACCCGCACGGCGGGATGCTTCGCGGCGAAGCGGGCGATCAGCGGCGCCACGTGATGCCGTCCGAAGCCGAACGGCGCCACCACCTGCAGGCGGCCGGCGACGCTGCGGCCCGCGGCGGCGAGCTCGTCCGGCAGCGCCTCGATGCGGCCGAGCAGCGCCTGCGCCTCCGCCACCAGACGCTCGCCCTCGCCGGTGAAGCGCAGGCTGCGCGACGATCGCACGACGAGGCCGACGCCGAGCGCCTGCTCCAGGCGCTTCAGGCGCATCGACAGCGCCGGCGGCGTCACGTCGAGGGCGCGCGCCGCCGCGCTCAGCGAGCCGGTGCGGCTGAGCGCGTCCACGAAGCGCAGGTCGTCGAGCGTGATCATTCAATTGAGCTTAAGGGCAGCTTTCACCCGATTTAAACACAGGCGGCACGCTGCGCGCTAGCATCCGAGCGTGTCCCCGAGCCAGCCGAGTGACCGCCGTGCTGCCCAGAGCCGTCCTGTTCGATCTTCTCACCGCCCTTCTCGACTCCTGGACCGTGTGGAACGCGGCCGCCGGATCCGAGACCGCCGGCCGCGCCTGGCGGGCCGACTATCTGCGTCGCACCTATGGCTGCGGCGCCTATGTGGACTACGACACGCTGGTGCAGGAGGCCGCCGCCGCGGTCGGGCTGCCGCCCTCTGCGCCGGCCGCCCTCGAGGCGCGCTGGCTGGAACTGCCGGTGTGGAGCGGCGCCCAGGCGGCGCTCGACGCGCTCGCCGGCCGCACCAGGCTCGCCGTCGTCACCAACTGCTCGGTCCGGCTCGGCCGCCTCGCTGCGGCGAGGCTCGACGTCGCCTGGGACTGCATCGTCACGGCCGAGGAAGCCGGCGTCTACAAGCCCGACCCGCGGCCCTATCGACTGGCGCTCGACCGGCTCGGCGTCGCGCCCTCCGAGGCGGCCTTCGTGGCCGGCTCCGGCTACGACCTGTTCGGCACCGCGGCCGTGGGGCTGCGGACCTACTGGCACAACCGCATCGGCCTCGCCCGGCCGGACGGCGCGCCGCCCCCCGACATCGAGATGCCGACGCTCGATGGTCTCGTGTCCTGGCTGGAGCACCCCCGATGAAACGCACCGATCGTCCGACCCGCCGCCGCGCGGCCTCGCTCCTGCTCGCCCTCGGGCTCACCGCCGCGTCACTGCCGGCGGCGGCCCAGGAGGCGAGCAAGGACGCCGGCAAGGAGGGAGCGTTCCCGGCCCGGCCCATCACGCTCGTGGTGCCGTTCCCGGCCGGCGGCCCGAGCGACGCGCTCGCCCGCGCCGTCGCTCACGGGCTCGCCGAGACGCTGAAGGGCACCGTGGTGGTCGAGAACATCGCCGGGGCCGGCGGCACCATCGGGCTCGGCAAGGTCGCGGCGGCGGCGCCGGACGGCTACACGCTCGGCTTCGGCACCATCGGCACCCACATCGCCAACGTGGCGCTCTACAAGACGCTGCCCTACGATCCGGCGACGAGCTTCGTGCCGATCGGCCTCGCCGGCACGGCGCCTATGCTGGTCGTCGTGAATCCCGCGCTCGGTGTCTCAGATCTCAAAGGTCTCAAGGCCCGGATCGCCGCCAAAGGGGCCAAGACGACCTATGGCAGCGCCGGCATCGGCTCGATCTCGCACTTCGCCTGCGTGATCCTGCTCGCCGCGATGAAGGAGCCCGCCACCCATGTGCCGTATCGCGGCATCGCGCCGGCCATGAACGATCTGGTCGGCGGCCATATCGACTTCATGTGCGACCAGCCGACCACGGCGCTCGCCCAGGTCACGTCCGGCAAGGTGAAGGCCGTCGCGGTGCTGAGCGACGACACGGTGCCGCAGCTTCCCGGCCTCCAGACCGTCGCGCAGGCCGGCTATCCGCAGGTGAGCTTCCGCTCGTGGAGCGCGATCTTCGCGCCGAAGGGCACGCCGCCCGCCCTCGCAGCACGGCTGAACGCGGCGCTGCGCGAGACGCTGACCGACCCCGCCTTGCGCGCAAAGATGCAGGCCGTCGGCGTCGACCTGCCGCAGGGCGACGACCTCGCGCCGGCGGCCGTGTCGAAGCTGATCGCCGACGGCGTGGCGCGCGACGTGCCGGCCCTGAAGGCGCTCGGCGCCGCGCTGGATTGAGGATACCGAAGTTGAGGACATCGTGACGCTCGACACCATCGATACGCCCGCCGCGGTGCTCGACCGCGCCGTGATGATGCGCAACATCGCGCTGATGCAGTCCCGCGTGACCGCGCTCGGCGCGACGCTGCGGCCGCACGTGAAGACCTCGAAATGCATCGAGGTCGGGCGGCTGCAGCGCGACGCCGGCGCCCGCGGCATCACGGTCTCGACCTTGAAGGAGGCCGACGCGTTCTTCGCCGCCGGCTTCGACGACATCACCTACGCGGTCGGTATCGCGCCGCAAAAGCTCGACCGCGTGCTGGCGCTGCGCCGCGCCGGCTGCCGGTTGACCGTGCTGGTCGACTCGCTCGCCGGCGCCCAGGCCGTGGTCGACAAGGGGCGGACCGATCAGCACGCCTTCGACGTGCTGATCGAGGTCGACACCGACGGCCACCGCTCCGGCGTCGGGCCGGACGACGACCTGTTGATCGACATCGGCGAGATCCTCCGCCAGGGCGGCGCGACGCTTGCCGGCGTGCTGACGCATGCCGGCAGCTCCTACGGCCTGAGCACGCCCGCGGCCCTGCAGGCGATGGCCGAGCAGGAGCGCGCCGGTTGCGTGCGCGCCGCGACGCGGCTGCGCGCCGCCGGGCTGCCGTGCCCGGTGGTCAGCGTCGGCTCGACCCCGACGGCGCTGTCGGCCCAAAGTCTCGACGGCGTCACCGAGGTGCGGGCCGGCGTCTACGTGTTCTTCGATCTGGTGATGGCGAATGTCGGCGTGTGCGCTCCGCAGGACATCGCCCTGTCGGTGCTCACGACCGTGATCGGCCACCAGCCCGACAAGGGCTGGGCCATCACGGACGCCGGCTGGATGGCGATGAGCCGCGATCGCGGCACCCAGGCGCAGCAGCGCGACTACGGCTACGGCGCCGTCTGCGACGCCGCCGGCACGCTGCTCGACGACCTCGTCGTCAGCGGCGCCAATCAGGAGCACGGCATTGTCGCGCGCCGCGACGGCACGGCCGATCCGGACATCGTGCGGCGGTTCCCGGTCGGGACGCGGCTGCGCATCCTGCCCAATCACGCCTGCGCCACAGCGACGCAGTTCGACGCCTACCACGTGCGCGACGCCGACGGCACGACGCAGGTCTGGCACCGCTTCCATGGCTGGTGAGACGACGCGCGACCCTGCGCGCGGCCCGGGCGGCGACATCGTCGCCGTCGCGCCGACCGGGATGGCGAAGCCCGGCGGGCACTACGCCCATGCGGTCCGGGCCGGCGGCTTCGTGTTCGTCGCCGGCCAGCTGCCGATCGCGCCCGACGGCCGGGTGCTCGCCGATGCGCCGTTCGCGGCGCAGGCGACGCAGGTGCTCGCCAATGTGGCGGCGGCGCTCACGGCCGCCGGCAGTGGCGTCGACCGGCTCGTGCAGGTGCGCGTCTACGTCAGCGACATCGCGCACTGGCCGGCCTTCGACGCGCTCTACGCCACCTGGGCCGGGTCGGCGCGGCCGGCCCGCGCCGTCGTCCCGGTGCCGGCGCTCCACCACGGCGCCCTGATCGAGGTCGAGGCGACGGCGCTGGGCTGACGGGAGCGGCGGGCGCCGCATTGCCCGAAGCGGCCGGGCGCGCGGCCCGGCCGCTTCGTGATCCGGCCGAAGGCCCGGATCAGTTCACGTAGCGCAGCTTGAGGGCCGACAGGCCGAGCGTGACGTTGAAGGCGACCGAGCCTTCGAGCGACAGCGGCTGCAGCGCGACGGTGCGGTTCGAGCCGCCGATCAGCACGTTGGCGCCGACCCCGAGGCCGATCGCGGCGTCGGCGCTGGCGCCGACATACTCGCCGGCGAGCGCGCCGGCCGGCACCCCGGTGGTCGGCGCGAACACGCCCCAGGCGAGGCGGCCGCCGGCCGACACGCCGATATTGATGCCGACCGTGTTGATGGCGCCCTGATAGGTCTGCGGCGGGATCGGGGCGTTCTGCGAGAAGCGGCAGGTCATCGACTGGTGGCCGGCGATGATGAAGCCGATGCTCGGGTCGACCCGGCAGTCGAGCATGCCGACCTGGGTCCAGGACGACCCGGGCGCCTGGGCCGAAGCCGGCGCGGCGAGCACCGCGATGGTGGCGAGCGCCGCCAGGGTCGAGCAGGTCTTGAGCATGGATATCCCCTCCAGCCGGAATTGGCGGGTGCCTTGATACAGCGAGC
>NZ_NHSK01000277.1 GCF_016653355.1 Rhodoplanes elegans
GCAGGGGCATGGCGAGACGGTCCGGTGGAGCCGCCGCGACCGTCACATGAATAGTTGACTGAGTCAACTATATGCCGGTCGACTCTCCGCCCGTGATGCCGCTGCGCAGCCTGATCAGCCGCCGCCGGCCGATGCGATCGAGCAGCGCTTCCTCCGGCGCCGCGCCATCCGGGTGGCCGCCGAGGCTGTCGTAGAAGCGCCGGCCGATGAGCAGCCCCTGGTCCGGCGATGGGCG
Source organism: Rhodoplanes elegans (assembly GCF_016653355.1). Classification (GTDB taxonomy): domain Bacteria; phylum Pseudomonadota; class Alphaproteobacteria; order Rhizobiales; family Xanthobacteraceae; genus Rhodoplanes; species Rhodoplanes elegans. Next base: position 236 of record NZ_NHSK01000277.1, read on the forward strand.
TCGCCGCACCGCCTCGCGCAGCAGCGCCATGGCCTGGCCGCCGAGCGACGGGTTCCCGGCCGGCTCGATGCGGAATACCGCGGCCATCTCGAGCGTGCCGCGCCGCTCCAGATCCTCGACGACCCGGATCGCCTCCTCGGCCCAGGCCGGGTCGGGCATCGCGCCGGGCCGCAGGAACAGGAGCCACGAGGCGCGCGCCGCCGTCGCCGCGGCGCGCAGCCGCGCCGCCGGCGGGTCGGGCGAGACCTGAACGTTGCAGCCGGCGATCTCGGCCACCTTTGTGGTCTCGTCCTGTGAGCCGCCGTCGGCGACGATCACCTCGCGCACCGCGCCGGCGACGGCCGCGCCGACCAGCACGGCCAGGGTGCGAACCAGGGCCCGCTCGCAATCGCGGGTCGGAATGACGACGCTCAGCATGACCCTCGTGCCCCTTCTTCCGGGGCCACTATACGGAGGCGGCACCGGAAATTCGATTCAATCGCGAAGAATTCGACACTCTGGTAGGGGCCGCCATCACGGTTAATTGTTCTTGTTATGTTCTCATTCTGCGCTTATGTTTCTCTCCATGAGCGCAGCATCCGCCCTTCGCCGCCTGCCCGATCCGGCCCGCATCGACGCCCGCCTGGGTGCCGAGGCCGCCCTTCGTCAGGTTCATCCGAGCCAGGTTCACCCGAGCCAGGTTCACCCGAGCCAGGTTCACCCGAGCCAGGCCCATCCGGGCAGCCTCCCCGGTTCCGCCGCTGTCGCGGCCGAGCGCCGGCGCGGCCGCGGGGCCGTCAGCAACGCGTCCGGCCGTTTCGAGCCGGTCGCCCGCGTCGCCTTCGACGACGGCTGGGAGAGCCTGGAGGCGCTGCCGCCCTTCGCCACGACCGTGACCACCGACACGGCCCGCAAGGTGATCACCCGCAACGAGTCGCCCGACATCTCGTTCGACCGCTCGATCAACCCGTATCGCGGCTGCGAGCACGGCTGCGTCTACTGCTTCGCCCGGCCGACCCACGCCTATCTCGGCCTGTCGCCCGGGCTCGACTTCGAGTCGAAGCTGTTCATGAAGCCGGACGCGCCCGAGCTTCTGGAGCGCGAGCTCGCCGCCAAGGGCTACGTGCCGAAGACCATCGCGATCGGCACCAACACCGACCCGTATCAGCCGATCGAGCGCAAGACCGGCCTGATGCGGCGCCTCCTGGAGGTGCTGGAGAAGGCCGGGCATCCGGTCGGCATCGTCACCAAGTCGGACCTGATCCTGCGCGATCTCGACATTCTCTCGCGCATGGCGGAACGCAAGTTGGTGCGGGTCGCCCTGTCGGTGACGACGCTGGACGCCAAGCTGTCGCGCCTGATGGAGCCGCGGGCGCCGACGCCGGCGCGCCGGCTCGCGGCGCTGCGCGGCCTCGCCGAGGCGGGCGTGCCGACGACCGTGATGGTGGCGCCGCTGGTGCCGGCCATCAACGACACCGAGATCGAGCGCATCCTCGACGCCGCCGCGGCGGCCGGGGTGGAAGGCGCCGGCTACGTGCTGCTGCGCCTGCCGCTCGAGGTGCGCGACATCTTTCGCGAGTGGCTCGTGACGCACTTTCCGGACCGCGAGCGGCACGTGTTCACGTTGATCCGCCAGATGCGCGGCGGCAAAGACTACGACGCCAAGTTCGGCCAGCGGATGACCGGCTCCGGCCCCTATGCCTGGATGCTCGGCCGCCGCTTCGAGAAGGCCTGCGACCGCCTCGGCCTCAACCTGCGGCGCACGGCGCTGACGGTCGAGCACTTCGTGCCGCCGGCGGCCAGGACGGCGCAGCTCGAGCTGTTCTGATCACGTCGGCCCGCGACCGCCGCGATCGTCGCCCGGAGAAGTGCCATGCCGACCGCCTGCTTCACCGTGATCACGCTCGGCGTCGCCGAGATGCGCACCAGCATCGCCTTCTACACGGCGCTCGGCTTCCAGCGCCGGCTGGCGGAGACGGGCGAGGCCGTGGCGTTCTTCGACACCGGTGGCAGCGTGCTGGCGCTCTATCCCTGGGACGCGCTGGCCGAGGATGCCGGCGTCGCGGTGACACCGCGGCCGGCGGGCTTTCGCGGCACGACGCTCGCCTGGAACTGCAACACCCACGACGAGGTCGACGTCGCCCTCGCTCATGCGCTCGCCTGCGGCGGAACGCGGGTCAAGCCGGCCGCGCCGACCGCCTATGGCGGCTATTCGGGATATTTCGCCGATCCCGACGGCCATCTCTGGGAGGTCGTCACGGCCCCGGGCCTGACCGTCTCGTCGGACGGCCGTCTCCGGTTCGCCGGCTGACCCGCGCGGCGGCGGACGGCGACGGCGCGTCCGGCGCCTGCGCGGTCTCGACCGTGCCGCCGTCCTCGTCCTCGGCGTCGCGCGCCTCGACCGCGTCCTCGACTTCGGCGCTGAGGCGCTGGTAGACGCCCAGCCCGATCACCACGACGATGCCGGCGACGAGCAGCAAGGTCGGGTAGATCAGGTACGGCACCTGGTCCTTGCCGACCCGGAACACGATGACCAGCGCCTCGAGGAAGATCGCGATGGCGATGGTCGAGATGAAGCGGGTCAAGCTGCGCCGCGCCTCGGCGGCGACCCGCTTCTCGCTGCCGCGCAGCACCTCCTCCTCGAACAGGTACTTGGCGATCTCGAAGGTCGCGATGGCGACCACGGAATAGCCGATGCCGGCGAGCGCGGCCGCGCCGACGTCGTCGCCGCGCCAGAAGGCGAGGGCGCATTCCACCATGGCGTCGCCCGCCAGCACGATGGCCAGCACCATCAGGATGACCGCGATGGCCGTGAACACGGCCCGCGACACCATGGCGAAGAACCCCGCCGCGGCGACGGCGGCGCGATCGGTGGTCTCGGTCGATGGGGCGGGGCCGGATCGGCGGACCGGGGAGCGGGACGGCGACTCATGGGCCGCGAGGGTGGCGGCGGCCGTGATCCTCGACCCGAAGCGCATCCCGCGCGGCCTCGACGACTCCAAGAAGCTCACCGCCGAGCGCCGCGCCGTGCTGTTCGAGCGCATCTGCGCGGTCGCCGAGGTCGGCGTCGCCATGGCGTCGCCGGCCCGCATCGACCGCGACAACATCCGCCAGGCCTCGCTGTGGGCGTTGGCGCGGGCCGTGAAGGCGCTGCCGCTCGTCCCGCGGCTCGTCTTCGTCGACGGCTGCGACCGCATCGAGGTCGCCTGCGACTGCGAGGCGGTTGTGTCGGGCGACGCCCTGGTGCTGTCGATCGCGGCCGCCTCGATCGTCGCCAAGGTGACGCGCGACCGGCTGATGGAGCAGGTCGGCGCGGCGTGCCCGGGCTACGGCTTCGAGCGCCACATGGGCTACGGCGTCCCCGAGCATCAGCGCGCGCTGGCCGCGCTGGGGGCGACGCCGCACCACCGCCGCTCCTTCGCGCCGGTGCGGGCGGTGTGCGCCGGGGAAGCCGACGGTGCCGAGGCGTGCGTCGATCCGCGCCGGATCGCTTCCTAGTCCCACCCGGGTTTGCTACGACGACGGCACGGCCGGCGCACCCCGGACGGCCGAGGCGGCGCCGCGCGGGCGGTCCCGTCCGCCACCCGATCCCGTCCACGCCAGAAACCGCGCGTACCGCCGCCGATGCTCCACGTCTCCCTGTTCGTCGAACTCCTGCGCGCCAATCCGCGCCTCGTGGTGTGGGCGGCCGCCCTCGTCCAGGCGACGCTGTGGTGGCTGGTGCCGACGCTGTTCTATGCGGCGCCGCCCGGCAACCTGCCGCTGATCATCGCGGTCGGCCACGAGTTCCAGCTCGGCTCCTACTGGGGGCCGCCGCTGGCGAGCTGGCTCGCCGAGATCGCCTTCGCGATCGCCGGGACGCCGGGCGTCTATCTGCTCTCCCAGGCCTGCGTGGTGGCGACCTACTGGGGCGTCTTCGCGCTCGGCCGCGCCATCGTCGGGCCGCGGCACGCGGCCATGGCCGTGCTGGTGATGGTCGGCATCGCGGTGCTCACCGTGCCGACGCCGGACTTCGGCCCGCCGATCCTCGCCATGCCGCTCACCGTCTTCGTCCTGCGCCATTACTGGCGGGTGATCGGCGAGGGGCGGCGCAGCGCCTGGTACGTGATGGCGATCGGCCTCGCGCTCCTGCTGCTCACCATGTATGCGGGCCTGATCCTGATCGCCGCCATCGCCGTGTTCACGGTGGCGAGCCGGCGCGGCCGCGAGATGCTGCTCGGCATCGAGCCGTGGGTGGCGCTGTTCCTGATCGCCGTGATCGTCCTGCCGCATCTCCTGTGGGTCGACATGTCGGGGGTGTGGGGCGTGTGGACGGGCGCCGCCGGTGGCGCCATCGAGCCGCTGGAGAAGCTCGGGCAGCTCCTCGGCGGGCTGGTGGTCGCCCATGTCGGGGTCGGGCTCCTGTACCTGATCGCGGTCGGCCTCAAGCCGCCGAAGGAGAAGTCGCCGACCTTCGCGCGAAAGCCGCTGACCGGGCTGGAGCGGCATTTCGTGCTGTTCTTCGCCACCGCGCTGCCGCTCGGGGCGGTCGTCGCCGGCGCCTTCATGGGCGACCGCGGGCCGATCGGCGGGCTCGGGCCCTACGTCGTGCTGTCCGGCCTCGCCATCGTGGTGCTGGCCGGCAACACCATCGTGCTGCAGCGACAGGGCCTCACCAGCCTCGCCTGGACCCTGCTCCTCGTCGCGCCGCCCGTCATCGCGGCCGCCTCGGTGGCGGTGCTGCCCTTCGTCTCCAAGACCGACGTGCCGATCGGCCAGCCGGCCGCGGCGATCGGCAAGTTCTTCGGCGACACCTTCGAGCGGCGCACCGGCAAGCCGCTGATGATCGTCGCGGGCGAGCCGCGGCTCGCCAGCCTGGTCGCCATCGCGGCGCCGTCGCGGCCGAGCTTCTATTTCGACGCGGCGCCCGACCGCACCCCGTGGGTGACGGGCGAGGAGCTGCGCAAGCGCGGCGCCATCGTGCTGTGGCCGACCGCCGACACCTCGACCACGGTGCCGCCCGACATCAAGGCGCGCTTCCCCGATCTCGTCGCCGAGGTGCCGCAGACCTTCTCGCGCACCATCCAGGGCCGCTTGCCGCTGATGCGCATCGGCTGGGGCATGCTGCGGCCGCAGTGACATTCGCGGCGCCGCCGCCGGTGTCCTTGAACCATTGACACGCCTCGCGCGACTTCGATCTAGTCGGGTCGCGACCCGTGCGGCCGGCCCGGCCGTGCGGTGGCGCGAGCTGCTCGGGAGGCCTCCGTGGCGCGGTGGGGCGCGGTGCTGGTCGGCGTCGTGATGATGGTGGTGGCGGGCGCGACGGCGGCGGCCGTGCCGGCGCGCGCCGAGACGCGCGTCGCGCTGGTCGTCGGCAACGCCGCCTATCGGCATGTCTCGCCGCTCGACAATCCGGCCCGCGACGCTCGGCTGATGGCACAGACGCTGCGCGAGCTCGGCTTCCGCCTGGTCGGCGACGGGCCGCAGGTCGATCTCGACAAGGGCGCACTCGATGCCGCCGTGCAGGCCTTCGGGGCCGCCCTGCAGGGGGCCGATGTCGGGCTCTTTTATTACGCCGGCCACGGCGTGCAGGTGCGCGGCGCCAACTTCCTGGTGCCGGTCGGCGCCAACCCGGTGCGCGAGGCCGACATCGACTTCCAGATGCTCGACACGGCGCTGGTGCTCCGCCAGATGGAGGCGGCCGGCACCCGGCTCAATCTCGTCATCCTCGACGCCTGCCGCAACAACCCGTTCGGCGGCCGCGGGCTGCGCTCCTCGGCGAGCGGCCTCGCCCAGATGCAGGCGCCGGAGGGCACGCTGATCTCCTTCGCCACCCAGCCCGGCAACGTCGCGCTCGACGGCAGCGCGGGCAACAGCCCCTACACGGCGGCGCTCGCCGCCACGCTGCGCCGACCCGGGCTCGACATCTTCCAGACCTTCAACGAGGTCGGCCTCGCCGTGAAGAAGACCACGGCCGGAGCGCAGCAGCCCTGGGTGTCGTCGTCGCCGATCGCCGGCACGTTTCAGTTCGCGGCCGCCCCGTCGTCCGCGGTGTCCACGCCGGCGCCCGCGCTCCCGTCCGTCTCGGGCGGCGGCGACGCCGAGCGGGTGTGGGCCGTCACGCGCGACACCACGAGCCTCGCCGTGCTGGAGGACTTCGTCCGCCAGTTCGGCGGCACGCCGTACGGCAG
>NZ_NHSK01000278.1 GCF_016653355.1 Rhodoplanes elegans
GTCATCGCGGTGCGAGCCGCCGCAGCTCCGGCACGGCCGGCCGGCAACGCCCCGATGGCGATCACGCCGCAGGCCGCACCGGCGGCAGCGCCGGCTCCGGCGGCTCGCACCGCGATGACCACGCCGGTGCCGAGCGCCGCCGAGACCGGTGGCTACGTCGTCCAGCTCTCCGCCCAAAAGACTCCGGAGGAGGCGCGCGCCTCGTTCCGGGCGATGCAGTCGAAGTACCCGTCGGTGCTGTCCGACCGCCAGGTCCTGGTGAAGAAGAAGGACCTCGGCGCCAAGGGCATCTACTACGGCAGCCAGGTCGGCCCCTTCGCCAGCCGCGACTCGGCCATCCAGCTCTGCGAGAGCCTCAAGGCCGCCGGCGGCAACTGCCTGGTGCAGAAGAACTGATCTCGCGTGCTGTCGCTTCTGCTCGCCGTGGAGGCATCGACGTCGGTACCGCGGGTCGGGTGTGCTTTTCTCCGTCTTGCTCCGCGAGGCCGAAGACTCCGAAGGGGTCCTCGGTCGTCCCGGGGCTGCGCGTCCGCGTCGAGCCCGGGACCGAACCCCTGTCTGTCATGAGCCACTATCGCTGGGCGTATGGATCCCGGGCTCGTGGACCTGCGGTCCGGCGCCCCGGGATGACGGATCGAGCACGTCGCACACTGCACGAGATCTATGCGTCGCTCGTGCAGCGCCCGCCACAGCGGCGCGCCTCGCGGGGGATAACTGCTTCCGGGCGGCCCGCGCGCTTTGACCTCGGCGCCCGGGACCCGGATAAACGGCGGCATGACGGCTCGTGCGTTCATCACCGGGGTGTCCGGCCTGCGCCTGACCGACGCCGAGCGGCAGTTTCTCCGCACGGTGCGGCCGTTCGGCCTCATCCTGTTCAAGCGGAACGTCGACACGCCGGCGCAGGTTGCTGCACTGGTTGACGAATTCCGCGATGCCGTCGGCGTCGAGGCGGCCGTCCTGGTCGACCAAGAGGGCGGCCGGGTGCAGCGCCTCGGCCCGCCGCACTGGCCGGCCTATCCGGCCGGCGCCTGGTACGGCGCCCTCCATGCCCGCGACCCCGCAGCGGGGCTCGCCGCCGCCCGGCTCGGCGCCCGGCTGATCGCTGCCGACCTTTTCGCGCTCGGCATCACGGTCGACTGCCTGCCGGTCGGCGACGTGCCGGCCCCGGAGGGCGACCCGGTGATCGGCGACCGCGCCTACGGGACGAGCCCGGGCGTCGTCGCGGCGCTCGCCGCCGCCGCGGCCGAAGGGCTGATGGCCGGCGGCGTGCTGCCGGTGGTGAAGCACATGCCCGGCCACGGGCGGGCCGCCTGCGACAGCCACAAGGCGCTCCCCGTCGTCGCGGCCGACCGGGCGACTCTCGCGGCGACCGACGTCGCCGCCTTCCGGCCGCTCGCCGGCCTGCCGTTCGGCATGACGGCGCATGTCGTCTACACGGCGCTCGATCGGGACCATCCCGCGACCCTGTCGCCGACCGTCATCGGCGAGGTGATTCGCGGCGCGATCGGCTTTTCCGGGGCGCTGATGACCGACGATCTCTCGATGGGGGCGCTGTCCGGCAGCCTCGCCGCGCGGACCCGCGCGGCGCTCGCGGCAGGCTGCGACCTGGCCTTGCATTGCAATGGTAATCTCGTGGAAATGGAGCAGGTTGCCGCCGAAGCGCCGACCCTCTCCGGGGCGTCTGCGGAGCGCTGCGCCGCGGCGCTCGCGGCCCGCCGTCCACCCGACGGGATCGACCTCGCCGAGGCGCGGGCCGCCTTTTCCCGTATGATCGCCGCTTCCTGAGCCGCTGGGTGACCTGAAGGCATGACCGAGCAGTCCGGCCAAGACGACGGTATCGATCCGACCGGCTCCGCCATGGACCCGGCGGCCGCGGACGCGTCCATGACCGAGCCGACCGCGGACGCGCCGGCGTCGGCTCCGGCGGAGGCGCCGGCCGCCGAGGCGGCCGCGTCCGAGGAGGCCGCGGAGGCGACGGCGGCTGCGCCCGACGCTCCGCCGACCGCGGCCGAGGCGCCTGCCGGCGAGACGCCAGCCCAGTATCCGCCCGAGGTGGTCGAGGCCGACCGCGCGGCCGACGAGCCGGCCCTGATCGTCGACGTCGAGGGCTTCGAAGGCCCGCTCGACCTGCTGCTCGCGCTCGCCCGCCAGCAGAAGGTCGACCTCCACAAGATTTCCATCCTGGCGCTCGCCGAGCAGTACCTCGCCTTCATCGAGGAGGCGCGCAAGCTCAGGCTCGAGCTCGCCGCCGACTATCTCGTGATGGCGGCGTGGCTCGCCTACCTGAAGTCGCGCCTGCTGCTGCCGGCCGGCACCAACGAGCCCGAAGGGGTGAGCGCCTCCGACATGGCCGCCGCCCTGGCGTTGCGGCTGAAGCGGCTCGAGGCGATCCGCGACGCGGCCGCGAAGCTGATGGCCCGCCCGCAGCTCGGCCGCGAGGTATTCGGCCGTGGCGATCCCGAGCCGATCGAGGAGATCAAGCGGCCCGAATGGTCGGCGACGCTCTACGATCTCCTCTCGGCCTATGCGAGCCAGCGGCAGCGCCAGGCGCTGTCGCATGTGCGCATGAAGAAGCGCAACGTCTGGTCGCTCGCCGACGCCCGGTCGATCCTGCAGCGCCTGCTCGGCTCGGTCGGCTCCGACGACTGGAGCGTGCTGGACGGCTACCTGGTCTCCTACGCGGTCGAGCCGTCGATGCGCTCGACCGTCTACGCCTCCAGCCTCGCCGCGCTCCTGGAGCTGGTGCGCGAGGGCGTGATGGACGTCCATCAGCCGACCGCATTCGCGCCGATCTATATACGCAAGCACGTGGGGGCCGCCGAAGCGGCCGCCGAAGCGACCGTCGGAGAATCGACGGGACGAGACGACGACTCGCCGCCGCCGCCGCCGTCCGCGGCGAGCGAGCCGGTCCAGTGACGAGGGGATGCCCAAGATGAGCCGCGACGGATGGCGGATTGCGAAACTGGCCGAAGAGGCGACCATGATCCCCGAGAACGAGCCCGGCCGCGGGGAGGTTCGGAAGCGCCGTGGCCGCAAGGCCGAGACGCCGCGTGAGGCCGCGAGCGAGGCCGCCGTGCCGACCGCCACCGAGCCGGCGGCCGATGACGCCGTGGTCGACGAGGTGGTGATCGAGGAATCAGCCGCCGAGGCGGTGGCTGCCGACGAACCAGCCGCCGATGAGGTGGTCCCGGCCGAGGCCGAGCCTGCGGCCGCCGAGAGGCTCGCCGAGACTGCCGGCGAGACGAGCGAGGCGGCACTCGACGACGCTGTCGCCGAAACCATCGTCGCGGCCGAGCCCGAGGTGACGGTCGAGACCGCCGCCGAGACGCAGGCCGTCGCCGAGGTCGCGGAGGCGGAGCTGTCGGCGACCGAGATGGAGCAGGTGGCTGATCAGGGGCCCGAGACCCGGCCGGACGAGCTGCGCCTGCTGGAGGCGCTCCTGTTCGCGGCGTCCGAGCCGGTCGAGGAGAAGGCGCTCGCCAAGCGCCTGCCGGCCGGCACCGACGTCAAGAGCGGCCTCAAGCGGCTGCAGCTCGAATACGCGCCGCGCGGCGTCAACCTGGTGCGGATCGGCACCAAATGGGCGTTCCGCACGGCCAACGACCTCGCCTGGCTGCTCACCCACGAGGCCGGCGAGCCGAAGAAGCTTTCGCGCGCTGCTGTCGAGACCCTGGCGATCATCGCCTATCACCAGCCGGTCACCCGCGCCGAGATCGAGGAGATCCGCGGCGTCGCGGTCGCCAAGGGCACCATCGACGTGCTCCTGGAGACCGACTGGATCCGCCCGCGCGGCCGCCGCAAGGCGCCGGGCCGCCCGCTCACCTTCGGGACCACCGACCACTTCCTCTCGCATTTCGGGCTGGAGCAGCTCGGCGACCTGCCGGGTCTCGACGAGCTGAAGGGGGCGGGGCTGTTCGACGGCCAGCTCCCGTCCGGCTTCGGCGTGCCGAATCCCTCCGACGATCCGGCGCTGCGCGAGGACGAGGACCCGATCGACTCGGTCGAGCTCGACCTCGGCCTCGCCCCCCGGGTGGAGGACGCCCCGGCCGGCGAGAGTTTTTCGGACGCCGACGGAGAGACGGCCGGCGAGCCGGCGGACGACGACGCGACCGCGGCCGACGCCCCGCGCGAAGAAGACGAGCCGCGCGAGCCCGAGGCGCGCGAAGAGGGCGAGTGAGGCGATCTCCTCCGCCGTCATGCCCGCGCTCGTCGCGGGCATCCACGTCTTTGCTGTCTCCGCGCGCGAGATCGTGGATGGCCGGGACGAGCCCGGCCATGAAGGAGCGGGGACGGCGGGCGGTCGCCGGTCGCTGCGTCGTGAAGCGCGTCAACTCTCTTCGACGGCGTGCGCAATCGACGCGCGGGCGGTCCTTGTCTTCGTCGGGTCGACCGCCTAGGTTCTCGTCAAAACCGAAGGCGAGCCCGGACCGCGGCCCGTCGGTTGGAGGGTAACTCGATGGGTTCTATGAGCATCTGGCACTGGATCATCGTCCTCGGCGTCGTGCTGCTGCTGTTCGGGCGCGGCAAGATTTCCGAGATGATGGGCGACGTGGCGCAGGGCATCAAAGCCTTCAAGAAGGGCATGTCCGAGGACGACACCGCCAAGGTCGAGCCGGCGAAGCCCGCCGAGCCGGTGCGGACGATCGACCACCAGCCGACCACGGCGCCGTCGCAGTCCGTCCAGCAGCCGCAGGCCGAGACCCACAAGGCCGGCTGATCGCCACCGATCTCCCTGCCTGCCTCGTGGCCCGCGCCGTCGGAGCCGGGCCGCGATGACGCGGCCGGCCTTTCGGCCGGCTTGAACCCGTCCCCGATCTGCGGCAAACCGCTTGGCGTCGCGCCGGCGGACGACCGGCCATTGCGGGGGCCGCACCGCCACGGGCGGGCGGCACCCTCGGAGCCACGATGTTCGATATCGGGTGGAGCGAGCTCCTGCTCATCGGCGTGGTCGCGCTGATCGCGATCGGCCCGAAGGAGCTGCCGGGCGTGCTGCGCGCCGTCGGCCAATGGACCGGGAAGATGCGCCGCATGGCGGCCGAGTTCCAGGGCCAGTTCCAGGAGGCGCTGCGCGAGGCCGAGATGGCCGACCTGAAGAAGCAGGTCGACGAGCTCAACGACGCCGCCCGCAGCATCGCCACCTACGACCCGCTCGCCGAGACGGCGAAGTCGATCTCCGCGCCGACGCCGATCACGCCCGAGACGTCCTCGCCTGAAACACCCACGCCGCCGCCGGCCGTGACGGCCGAGCCGCTGCCGGCCGCGCTGCCGGCGCCCGAAGGCGTCACGCCCGCGCCGGCCACCGAGGCGCCGGTCGCCGCGCCGAG
>NZ_NHSK01000279.1 GCF_016653355.1 Rhodoplanes elegans
CAATGGCGCGCGCGAGCAGCTGCAGCCGCTCGTCGGCAGCAACCGGACCGTCGACCTGGTCTTCACCGTCCTCACCCTGATCGGCGTCGCCATCGCGATCGGCGGCGCGGCTTACGCCCTGTGGGCCGTGCGCCGGCGCCGCGCCGCGGAGCGCGCCTGGTCGGGCGAGGCGATCGCCGCCGTCGATCCCTTCGCCGGAGCGCCCGCATGAGCCCGGCCGCCATCATCGCGTGGGTCGTCGCCGGCGGCTGGCGGAAGCTCGCCGCGGGTGCCGCCGTGCTGGCCGCCGGCTGGCTCGCCTGGGCGATCTGGGACGCCGGCTACCAAACCGCCGAGCAGGCCTGCGACGCCGCGGCCGCCAAGGCCGAGGTCGCCCGGCTGAAGACCCAGTTGGGGGCGGCCAAAAACCTCGCCGAATCCGCCCAGGCGACCGCGCGGCGCCTGCAGGAGCAGGACGCGACCGCGCAGGAGCGACATCGTGAGCTGCAATCCGAGATCGAGATCTTGCGCGCCGCCGGTCGCCCGGGCGGCGCGGCCGGCAAGGGCGGCAAGGGCGGCAAGAGCGGCCCTGGTCTGCTCGATGGTCGCTGCGATCTCACCGATCGCGGGGTGCGGTTCTTCTCCCGCTAGGGAGCCGCCGGCCGTCAGCATTCCCCCGGCGCCGGCCTATCTGCAGCCCGTGCCGGTGCTGCCGCCGCGCAAGGGCGAGTCGGTGCTCGCCGTGGCGGAGCGCGAGCAGGTAGCGCGCAAGCGCGCCAACACCATCATCGGCGCCGCGCGGCGCGATTGGGACTGCCTGCGGGCCGGCTTCGCCGGCGCCGAGACGGGCGACGCATGCGAGGGCGTGAAGTGACACTCGACACCGTTCTGCTCGCCCTGTCGGGCCCGGCCGTGGCGCTGGCGAGCTTTGCCTACACGGTCGTCACCCAGCGCAAGAAGGCCTCGGCCGACGCGCTCGCGGCGATCAGTTCGCGCGTGAGTGCCGTCGAGACGCGCACGACGCAGATCGAGGGCCAGATCGACGGCCTGCCGGACCGCGACGCGACGCACCGGCTGGAGCTGGCGCTCTCCGACATGCGCGGCGACCTGAAGGCGCTCACCGAGCGGATCGGCCCGATGGCGGCGACCTCGATGCGGCTCCAGGAGTATCTGCTCGAGCAGGCGAAGTGACATGACGACGATGGACCGCATCATCCGCGAGGAGGCCCGCCTCATCATCCTGCGGGCGCTCGGCGAGCAGATCGACGAGCGGCTGAACTCGGAGCTGCTGCGCGTCTCGCTGGAGACCTTCGGGATCGCGCGGCCGCGCGCCTGGGTGCACGGCGAGCTGGCGTATCTGACCGAGATGGGCGCCGTGACGCTCGTCGACGCCGGCTCCGTCAAGGTCGCGACCCTCACCGAGACCGGCCGCCGGCATCTCGATCGCACGGTCGCGATCGAGGGCGTCAAGCGGCCGTCGCGGCCGGAGGCGTGAGATGGCCGAGGGCCGCGGTCAGCTCTCCGCCATCGACCGTCTGCCCGATTGGGCCGACGAGACGAAGCTGTGGGCGTTCTCGGAGCTGAAGGAGCGCAAGCGCACCCAGCTCGACATCCTCGACGAGTTCAACGCGCGCCTTCGCGCCGCCGCGCTGACCAACGGCGTGATGGACCCGCCGCAGATTTCGCGCACGGCTTTCAACCGGACCGCCTGCCGGCTCGCCGTGCTCGGCCGCCGCCTGGAGGAGACCCGCGAGATCGCCGCCGTGCTGGCCCCGAAGCTCGAAGCCGCCGGCGACGACTCCGTCACACTGCTCGTCTCCGAGAGCATCAAGATGCTGTTGAACGAGCTTCTCTCCAACGCCGGCGAGATCGCGGCCGACGGTGCCACGGCCGAGATGCTGATGATGACGGCCCGCGCTCTGAAGCACGCCGAGGAGGCGAAGCGGATCAGCACCGAGACACGGCGCAAGATCGAGACCGAGTTCCAGACCAAGGCCGCGAAGGCGGTCGACGCGGTCGCGGCCAGCAAGGGGCTCTCGGCCGAGACGGTGGAGAGCATCAAGGCGAAGATCTTGGGCGTCACCCGACCCGCCGGAACAGGAGGTGATCCGTGAGCACCTCACCCGCGCGGGGCGTCGTCGATGGACCTGATGCGGAGCCATTCGCCCTGAGACAGCGCGGCCTGAAGCACCTCGTCGACCTCGGCGAGGTAGCTTCGCCACATCGGCGCACCTTCGAACGTGATGTCCTCCGGGTGGCCGTCTGCACGGCACAGAGCTCTGGCGGCGCGTTCCCGGGGCGACTGCTGTCTCGGTGACATTCGCAAACCCTGTCGCATCAGTGTGAGCCACATGACCCAGCTCGTGACGACCGAGGATTGGGCCGCCCATCGCCGCGAGATGCTCGCGACGTTGCCGGCGCCGCTCCAAGGCGAAAGCCTGCCGGCCGTGCTGCTGCCGTATCAGCGCGAGCTGCTGGCCGCCACCTCGAAGACGCAGCTCGTCGTCGTCGACAAGTCGCGCCGCATCGGAGCGACCTGGGGGATCGGGGCCGACG
>NZ_NHSK01000280.1 GCF_016653355.1 Rhodoplanes elegans
GCCTCGCCCGCACCTTCCGAGCCACGCTCGCCGATCAGCTCGGCAAGCCGATCCGCGCCGTCGTCAACACGCATTATCACCTCGATCACGTGGCCGGGAACGGCGTGTTCGCCGGCAGCGTGCCGATCATCGCGCACGAGCGCACGGCGGAGGCCTTCGCGACGCTGCTCGGCGCCAATGGCGGCCAGGGCTGGACCGTGACCGACCTGCCGACCAAGTCGGCGCTCTGCTACGGCGAGAACTTTTCCGAGCTGGTCGCCGAGGATGCGCCGGCGCGGGCCGAGGCGAACCGGCGCCTGTCGGAGCCCGGCTACGAGCGCATCACCATCGTGCCGCCGACCCACACCTTCTCGGACCGCTTCGCCTTCCATCTGCCCGACGAGGTGGTGCGGCTGTGCTACTTCGGGCCTGCCCATTGTGACGGCGACGTCGTCGTGCATCTGGAGAACGCCCGCGTCGTCTTCATGGGCGACCTGTTCTTCCGCGGCCGCTTCCCCTGGCTCGGCGACTGCGATCTCGACGGCTGGATCCGAGTGCTCGACTGCGTGCTGTCGTTCGAGATCGACACCGTGATCCCGGGGCACGGCCCGCCCGGCACGCTGCACGACATCGCGGCGTTTCGTGATCTGCTCACCGCGCTGCGCGACGCGGTGGCGGCCGCGATCCGCGCCGGCGCGTCCGAGGACGAGGCCGTCCGCAAGGTCCGCCTGCCCCGCTACGAGGCCCTGCCGCGCTACGCCGAATGGATCGGCGCCGACGTCCGCAGCGCCTACCGGTATCTCAAGGGCAAGCGGTTCGGGTGAGGCCGCAGCCTCGTGTCCCGGGCGCGATGCAGCGCGACGCGACAGCGTCGTGATGCGTCGCAGACCCGGGACCCATGAAGCGTTACCGCAGTAACCGCAGCACCAAACTGGGCCCCGGCTCACCATGCATCCGGCCCTTGGCCGGCTGCATGGCGTCCGGGGCACGAGGCATCACATCCCCGTCTTCTCGATCTGCCCGGTCGATCGCACGAACCAGCGCTCGCTCGGCATCGGCTTGCCGTTCAGGCGGTCGAGCAGCCAGTCGGCGATCATGGTGGTGGGGAACGGGCCGAGATTGGTCGCCGGTACGTTGCCGACCGAGTGGCGCGAGTCCTGATAGACGACGAAGCGCTTCGGTCCCTTCAGCGCGGCGAGCAGGCGCTCGGAGTTTTCGAGCGGCGAGAGCTCCTCGCACTCGCCGGCGACGCACAGATACGGCACCGTGATCTTCTCGGCGTGTCCTTCCCACGTGATGCTCGGGCGGAACGCGTCGAATTCGTCCTCGTCGGCGATGCCGGCCATGTACATGAAGCGCTTCTTGAAGGTCGGGCAGGCCTGCTGGAAGATCGTCTCGCCGCCCGGCTCGTGGCACACCGACATCACGGCGCAGGCTTTCACGCGCGGCTCGTTGGCCGTCAGGATGGTGCCGAAGAACGAGCCGAACGAGATCGCCGAGACGGCGATCCGGTCGGGATCGACCTCCCGCCGGGCGACCAGCCACTCGACGATCGGCTTGCCGGCCGCGGCCCAGCGGTCGGTCGAGAAATAGATGCCGAGGATCGGCGCCTCGTACTGGCCGGGTCCGTCGATCGCCAGCACGGCGAAGCCGCGGGCGAGGAAGCGGTCGTTGGCGAGCGCCACCTGGGCTTCCTTGAAGCTGTCCATGCCAGGCACCGCGATCACCACCGGCAGGCGGCCGCCCGTGTAGCCCGGCGGCAGGTGGAACCAGGCCGGCAGCGCCTTGCCCTCGAACGGGATCCACACCGCCTCGACCCGATGGTCGGCGAGCGCCGCATATTTGGTGAAGCACTCGCGCTTGCGGGCGTTGCAGGCGAGATTGGGCGCGTCGTTGCGGTCGTAGGGCCACTGCGCCGCGGCCCAGTGCACGGCCGCCATGTAGTAGTTGTCGCGCGCCGTCACGAGATGGCCCTCGGCCTCGGCCGCCTGCGCCTTCGCCTCGCGTCGCTTGGCCACCGCCTCGAAGGCCGGGCCGATGTCGGCCATCTTCTTCACCTTCTCGCGGATGCCGGCGAAGTCGGCGTTCGCCTCGGTGCCGCAGGGGCCGTTGAGATAGACCGAGCGCGGCTGGTCCCAGTCGATGCCGTTCGCCCGGACGATGTTGTCGATCACCCAGCGCTGCTCGGAGAAGCGCCGCACATGCGGCTCGTCCCGCATGTCGGGAACAGCACCGGCATGCAGATCGGTCGGCTGATTCATGGTCGGATCCTTGGACGGGTTTTTGCGCGGGCGGGCCGCGGGGCGGGACGGCGAGGAGATACGGTCGGCGGAGCGAGCTGAGCAGCAGCCTCGGGACGCGGGTCGGAGGACGGCGCGCCCGCGGGCGCGCCGCAGCGCCGTGTGGCGATCAGGACTTCTTGCGCGATGCCTTGCTGCCCTTGCCCATGCACGCGTCGATGTCGTTGGCGCGCGCATTGGCGCCGAGGCTCGGCTTCTTGGCGTAGGATTGGGCACAGCAGCGCCGGTACGAGGCGGGCCCGTACTGGCAGACGATGCCGCCCTGGGCGACGGCCGGGCGGGTGTCGACGAGCGTGAGGGCGAAGGCGACGAGAAGCGCGGCCGCGAGGCCGGCCGACCAGGAGACGACCACCATCAGGTTCCTCCGTTGCAGCGTGTCCGACCCGTTGTCGTTGTTGGCGAGGTCGTGCCGGTTCGACCGCCGGTGGCGGCCCGGCCGTCGCGGCCCATCGCGGGCGCCATGGTAGAGCATGTCGGAGGCGTCCGGACAGCCCCCTTTCCTCGGCCGGAACCGGCCCTATGATGGCGCCCGCGCGCCGGGCCGCCCGACGCGGACCCCCGACGCGAGATGGAGTGTGGCCGATGGCGATGACGATGACCGGCGAGGTGGAGCTGCCCGCCGCGCGCGAGACCGTGTGGGACAAGCTCAACGACCCCGAGGTGCTGCGCGTCTGCATCCCCGGCTGCGAGATGCTCGACCGCCTGTCGGAGACCGAGTTCCAGGCCATCGCCGTCACCAAGATCGGGCCCGTCAAGGCGCGCTGGAAGGGCAAGGTGAAGCTCACCGATCTCGACCCGCCGAACGGCTACCGCATCTCCGGCGAGGGCGAGGGCGGCGTCGCCGGCTTCGCCAAGGGCGGCGCCGTGGTGGCGCTCGCCGAGAAGGACGGCGGCACCGTCCTGTCCTACAACGTCGAGGCGCAGATCGGCGGCAAGCTCGCCCAGCTCGGCCAGCGGCTGGTCGCCGGCGCCTCGAAGAAGATGGCCGACGAGTTCTTCACCAAGTTCGCGGCCGCCGTCTCGCCGCCGCCCGAGGCGGGCGCTTAACGGACGGGCGGCGCGGCACGCACGGGGGATCGCAGATGCCGGAGATCGTGTCGGAGGGCTGCGCCCTCCATGTCGAGGTCGAGGGGCCGGCCGACGCCCCCGTCGTGATGTTCTCCAACTCGCTCGGCACCGACCTGACGATGTGGGATCCGCAGGTGGCGCCGTTCACGCGGCACTTCCGCGTGGTGCGCTACGATCGCCGCGGCCACGGCCGCTCGGGCGTCACGCCCGGCCCCTACTCGATCGAGATGCTGGGCCGCGACGCGCTCGCCATCATGGACGGGCTCGGGCTCGACAAGGTCCACTGGGTCGGGCTGTCGATGGGCGGCATGGTCGGCCAGTGGCTCGGCGCCAACGCGCCGCAGCGCCTGGGCAAGCTGGTGCTCGCCAACACCTCGAGCTTCATGCCCGACAAGCAGCCGTGGCACGACCGCATCGCGACAGTGCGGGCCGGCGGCCTCGCCGCCATCGTCGACAAGGTGATGGGCATCTGGTTCACCCAGGATTTCCGCGACGCCGATCCGGCCGCCGTGGAGACGATCCGCACGGTGTTCCTGAAGACCCCGGTCGACGGCTACATCGCCAACTGCGAGGCGGTGCGCGACATGGACCAGCGCGATCTGCTCGACAGGATCGCGGTGCCGACCCTGGTGGTCGCCGGGCGCTTCGACCAGTCGACCCCGATCGAGGCGAACGACTTCATCCGCCGCAAGGTGCCGGGCGCTCAGCTCACCATTCTGGATTCGGCGCACATCTCGAACATCGAGCAGGCCGCGGCCTTCAACACCGAGGTGCTGGGCTTCCTCGTGTCGTGAGACGTGAACCACCTGATTACTTCGTGGTCATTCCGGGGCGGCGCACTCGGGCCGGCGCTTCGCGCCGCCCGAGCACAGGCTCCGCGCCGAACCCGGAATCCAGCCGAAAACTCGGAGTTTGCCGCTGGATTCCGGGTTCGCGGCTTTGCCGCGCCCCGGAATGACGGTGAGCTGATAGACGTGATGCTCTCGCGCAACGCCTCTAAACCTTTCGTAGCAGCGCGCCCGCCCGTCCGGGCGGTTTCTTCAGACTTGTCATACCAACACGCGAGAAAGCGTGCGGTGCAGCGCATTTTGTCGATGGATCGTGGTGCACCGCCGCGGGACTTCGCCTTCGGCTTGTGGTAGCGCTCGGGCGTCGAGGACGGGCCGCCGGGACTCCGTCGCAATCGAGGAGACCCCCATGAGCCTGCTTCGTGTCGTCTATTACAGCCGTCAGCGCGTCGGCCGCAGCCGCGAGACCATCACGGATCAGCTCGCCGACATCCTGCAGGCGTCGATCGCCAACAACCGCCAGCACGGCATCACGGGCGCCATGATCCTCGATCATCGCTGGGTCGTGCAGGTGCTCGAAGGCCGCACCAGCGCCGTCACCACGGCGTATCAGCGCATCGCCTGCGACGCGCGCCATTCCGACATCGTGCTGGCGGACCAGACCGAGATCGACGAGCGCCGCTTCCCCTACTGGTGGATGGCCGGGGCCGCGATCGAGCCCGACATGGACGAGCTGGTCCGCCGCTGGTGCGGCGACAGCGGTTTCGACCCGAGCCGCATGGCGCCGCGCCGGCTGGTCGATCTCACCGAGGCGGTGGTGACGGCCTACATGGAGCGCACCCCGATGCCGGTGATGCGCCGCGCCGGCGCGCCCGTGCAGCCGCAGGCCTAGAGCGACTTCGCCGCGAGTCGACCCGGGCGCCGCGGCCATCGCCGCGGCGGCGCTGACACGTCGGGAAAAATTTCGATCACACGACCGCCAAGAACGCCTATTAAGGAGCCCTCGACAGAACTCGAGGTGCTGACGTGAAGACGAAGACGACGATCGCGGTCGGCGTGACCGCCGTGATGAGCCTGGCTGGCCTTCTCGCGAGCGCTCCGGCGCTTGCCCAGATCGCGGCGCCGAGCCTAGACATCGGCGGCAAGACCAGGACGCTGACCTCGGAAGAGATCGAGAAGCAGAAGGCGATCGACGAGGCCTACAGCCGGACCGTCAAGCAGATGCCGGCGAGCAAGCCGGTCGTGGTCGATCCCTGGGGCAACGTGCGGGATGCGCCCTCGTCCGCGACGACGCCGGCCCAGAAGCCGGCCCCGAAGGCCGCCGCCGCCAAGCCGCAAGCCGCGAAGCCCCCGGCCGCTAAGCCGGCACCGGCGCAGCCGGTCGGCTCCTCCGCCGCGGCGGGTCAGCCGGCGCGGTAGACCGAGCGACGTCCCCTCACCCGCCGCCCTGCTCGCGGAACGCCTGCGGCGTCATCCCGGTCTGCTTGCGGAAGAAGCGGGTGAAGTGCGACGGGTCGGCGAAGACGAGGTCGAAGCCGATCTCGTGGATGGGCTGCGTCGTGAACACGAGCTGCCGCTTCGCCTCGGTGACGACGCGCTGGCGAATCAGGTGGCCGGCCGTGACGCCGGTGGCGCGCTTGACGTGGTCGTTGAGCCGGTCGACCGTCATGGCGAGCTTGTCGGCATAGAAGGCGAGCTGCCGTTCGGTCCGGAAATGCGCCTCGACGAGACCGCGCAGCGCCTCGACGACGGGCGCGGCGGACGCGAGCGACGGGGCGGACCGCGCCGTGCCGTGCGCCTGCGCCCGCTCCCGCCCGGCGGCGAGACGGGCCACCGCGATGGCGATCAGCGCGACATGGGCGCGCAGCGCCAGCCGGTAGCCCTCGCGGGCCCAGACGTGCTCCTCGTTCAGCGCCCGGAACAGCGCCGCGATGCGGGCCGCCTCGGCCGCGTCGGCGATCGGCACTACCGGATCGGCGGCGAGTGCGCGCAGCCGCGCCAGCGATTCGCCCGAGCGCTCGCCGAGCCCCTGCGCCACGTCCTCGGTGAAGGTGACGACGAAGCCCTCGGTCTCGCCGGGGCGGAAGCGAAAGCCGTGCGCCACGGTCGCCGGCACCAGGATGGCGCAGGGCGCCGCGAAGGCGCGGGTCGTCGCCTCGTGGCTCATGTCGCCGCCGCCCGAGGCGATCAGCAGGATCTGGAAGAGGTTGCGGTGCCGGTGCGCCCGGATCGTCCAGGCGTGGCGGGTCGAGCGCGACGAGATCGTCTCGACATGGACGAAGTCGAACGCCTGGTCCTCCGGCGGATCGCCGTAAAGGTGGAACAGCGGCAGCGCCGTCGCGGGGGCGGTCGCGGCGAAAGCGGTCACGGGGGTCATGCCGTCAGCTTACGTCAGTCCCGCGCGGTCCGGAATGCGACGTTCGGAATAGCACGCCAGGCGGCCGCGGACGTGTCGCCTCGTGACGCGGCCCCCGGCACGAGGGAAAGCCCCGCCGCGCTGCGGCGGAGCCCCCCGAAAAGCGCGTCGGTCAGCGCTGGCCGTGCTGGCCGCCCGAACCGTGCTGGCCGGACCCGCCGGGATGGCCCTGCTGCGACTGCTGGCGCTGCTGATCGGGGCGGCGCTCGCCCTGCTGCTGCTGGTTCTGCTGCGCCTGGTCGCGGCGCTGCCCGCCCTGCTGCTGGCGGTCGGCCTGGCCGTGCTGGCCCTGATGCTGCTGGTGCTGGCCCTGCTGGTGCTGGCCCTGCTGGTGCTGCTGCCCCTGGTGACCCGGCTGTTGCTGCCCCTGCTGATGCTGACCCTGGTTCTGGTGCGAGGTCCTGGTGTCCTGCGTCATGTGACGTCCTTCCGTTGTCCAGCCCGGGACAAAGTTGGACGGCAAATTGCGTCAGGATCAAGACGTACGAGCGTATAACAAGTTCGTGATTCACCCGTGATCGCATCGGAGACTGTATACGATCCATTCTCGTCTTCACTGCGCCGCCCCTTTTTCATGACTTCCCCCGCCTTCGACACATCGCCACGGGACTCGTCGTCGCACCGGCGGACGAATACTTCCTGCTGCTGTCGCGACCACCGGCCGACGGCGCCGCGCGGCGGCCCGCATCGCCGCGCATGACGGCGCCGCGCCGCGCCGACCGCCGTCGGGCATCCTCCTTGCAAGGCGCTCCGGGACGGCGGCGCCGATCGGGGCCCGCGGGAAGATTCCCGCGACACGATCGAGCGTTGCCGGGCCGGGGGGCCACTGTTAAAGGTGGCGAGGTCATCCTGCGCGAGGGGGCGGCAGCAGCGGATGGACGTCTTCGTTCAGCAACTGATCAACGGGATCACGCTCGGGTCGATCTACGGGCTGATCGCGATCGGCTACACGATGGTGTTCGGCATCATCGGCATGGTGAACTTCGCGCATGGCGACGTCTTCATGGTGTCGGCCTTCTTCGCGCTCATCGCCTTCCTGGTGCTCACCTCGTGGATCGGCATCGGCTCGATCACGCTGGCGCTCCTGATCGTGCTGATCGTCGCCATGGTGCTGACCTCGGTGCTCAACTGGGGGATCGAGCGGCTCGCCTATCGCCCCTTGCGGGGCTCCTTCCGGCTCGCCCCGCTGATCTCGGCGATCGGCATGTCGATCTTCCTGTCGAACTTCGTCCAGGTGGCGCAGGGGCCGCGCAACAAGTCGATCCCGCCGCTGCTGCGCGGCGAGTTCGTGCTGATGGACGCCTCGGGCTATCAGGTCACCCTGTCCTACAAGCAGATCATGGTTTGGGTCGTCACCGCCGCGCTGCTCGCGGCGTTCTGGTGGGTGGTCAGCCGCACAGCGCTCGGCCGCGCCCAGCGCGCCTGCGAGCAGGACCAGAAGATGGCGGCGTTGCTCGGCGTCGACGTCGACCGCACCATCTCGATCACCTTCGTGATCGGCGCCGCGCTCGCCGCCGTGGCCGGCACCATGTACCTGATGTATTACGGCGTCATCAATTTCGCCGACGGCTTCACGCCCGGCGTGAAGGCGTTCACGGCGGCCGTGCTGGGCGGCATCGGCTCGCTGCCCGGGGCGGTGATCGGCGGCCTGCTGATCGGCCTCGTCGAGACCCTGTGGTCGGCCTACTTCTCGATCGACTACAAGGACGTCGCCGCCTTCTCGATCCTCGCCATCGTGCTGATCTTCCTGCCCCAGGGCCTGCTCGGCCGGCCCGAGGTGGAGAAGGTGTGACGATGCCTGCGGCTCCGTCGCCGACCCTGACTGCCGGATCGCGTCCCGCGCCAACTCCGAGCAGCGCACCGGTCTTCCTTCTCCCCGCGCGCGGGGAGAAGGTGGCTCGTCGCGCAGCGGCGAGTCGGATGAGGGGGTGCCTCCGAACCGCAAAGACTCGCGGAGACGCCCCCTCACCCGGGCTTCGCGCTTGCGGCGCGAACCCCGGCCTCTCCCCGCGTGCGGGGAGAGGTGAAGCGAACGAGGCGCCGCATGAGTGACGCGGGAGCCGGCGGGACGGCGATGCGCGCCGTCAAGGATGCGGGCGTGTGGGGCGCCGTGGCGCTCGCCGTGTTCGTGCCGCTGATCGGCCTGCAGGCCGTGCAGGACATCCGCGGCGAGCTGGTGCTGGAGACCCGCTGGCCGCTGCTCGCCGTGCTGGTCGCCATGGTGGTCGCGGGCAGCCTCCTGAACACGCTGCTGATCACGCCGTGGCGCGAGCGCCGCGCCCGGCGCGTCCCGGCCGCCCGGACCGTCGCGGCGACACGCCTCGCCGCCGCCTTCGGCCGCTGGTTCCCGCCCTTCGCGATCGGCTTCGTCGTCGTCTTCCCGTTCCTCGCCCTGTGGCTCACCGGCTTCCAGGGCGCCGTGAAGTGGATCGACAATTTCGGCATCCAGATCCTGATCTACGTGATGCTCGGCTTCGGCCTGAACATCGTGGTCGGGCTCGCCGGCCTCCTCGATCTCGGCTACGTCGCCTTCTACGCGGTCGGCGCCTACTCCTATGCGCTGCTGGCGAAGGAGTTCGGCTTCTCGTTCTTCACGCTGCTGCCGCTCGCCGGCATCCTGGCGGCGTTCTGGGGCATCCTGCTCGGCTTCCCGGTGCTGCGGCTGCGCGGCGACTATCTCGCCATCGTCACGCTCGCGTTCGGCGAGATCATCCGGCTCGTGCTGATCAACTGGGTGCCGGTCACCAACGGCTATGCCGGCATCAGCGGCATCCCGCGGCCGACCTTCTTCGGCATCCCGTTCAACGCCTCCGACGAGGGCTTCGCGGCCGTGTTCGGGCTGCCGTTCTCGCCGATCTATCGGGGCATGTTCCTCTACTACATCATCCTGGCGCTCGCCCTCCTCACCGCCTTCGTGACGGTGCGGCTGCGCCGCCTGCCGATCGGTCGCGCCTGGGAGGCGCTGCGCGAGGACGAGATCGCCTGCCGCTCGCTCGGCATCGACACGACCGCGACCAAGCTCACCGCTTTCGCGATCGGCGCCATGTTCGGCGGCTTCGCCGGCTCGTTCTTCGCCGCCCGGCAGGGCTTCATCTCGCCGGAGAGCTTCACCTTCATGGAGTCGGCCACCATCGTCGCCATCGTGGTGCTGGGCGGCATGGGCTCGCAGATCGGCGTCGCCATCGCGGCGGTCGCGATGATCGGCGGCACCGAGCTGTTGCGCGAGCTCGACTTCCTGAAGGAGATCTTCGGCCGCGAGTTCGATCCTACCCAGTACCGCATGCTGCTGTTCGGCTTCGGCATGGTGGTGATCATGATCTGGAAGCCGCGCGGCCTGATCTCGACGCGCTCGCCCTCGGTGTTCCTGAAGGAGCGCAAGGCCGTGTCGGGCTCGCTCGTCAAGGAGGGCCACGGCTGATGTCGGCGGCTCCCGCCCTCCTCAAGGTCGAGCACCTCACCATGAGATTCGGCGGCCTCGTGGCCGTCAACGATCTCGGCTTCACGGCGCGGCGCGGCGAGATCACGGCGCTGATCGGGCCGAACGGCGCCGGCAAGACGACCGTGTTCAACTGCATCACCGGCTTCTACAAGCCGACCGAGGGCCGCATCGCCGTGGTGCACGGCGAGCCTGCGCTGTGGGACGAGCTCGAGCCGCTGACCCGGCGCGGCGACCGCCATGTGCGGCTGGCGAACGGCGGCCTCTATCTGCTCGAGCGCATGCCCGATTATCTGGTGTCGCGCCACGCCAAGGTCGCCCGCACGTTCCAGAACATCCGCCTGTTCTCCGGCATGACCGTGCTGGAGAACCTGATGGTGGCCCAGCACGCGCCGCTGATGCTGGCGTCCGGCTTCACGGTGCTGGGCGTGCTGGGGCTCGGCGGCTACGGCCACGCCGAGCGGGCCGCGATCGACAAGGCGAAGCACTGGCTCGAGCTGACCGGCCTCCTCGACCGCGCCGACGAGCCGGCCGGCGCCCTGCCCTACGGCGCGCAGCGGCGACTGGAGATCGCCCGCGCCATGTGCACGGACCCGGTGCTGCTGTGCCTCGACGAGCCGGCCGCCGGCCTCAATCCGCGCGAGAGCGCCGCCCTCAACGACCTGATCCTGGCGATCCGCGACCGCCACGACACCTCGGTGCTGCTGATCGAGCACGACATGTCGGTGGTGATGGAGATCTCCGACCACGTCGTCGTGCTCGACTACGGCATCAAAATCGCCGACGGCACGCCCGAGGAGGTCCGCAACGACCCGAAGGTGATCGCCGCCTATCTCGGCGTCGCCGACGACGAGGTCGAGGCGGTCGAGGCGGAGGTCGGGCTGTGACGGTGATGCTCATCTGGTGCCCGGTCTCGGACGACGGCGCCGCCCTTCCCTCGCCCCGCTTGCGGGGTCGCGCTCTTGCGCGACATGAGGGTGGCTCGGACCGCAGGTCCGAGACGGGTGAGGGGGCGTCTCCGCGAGTCTCTGCTTTGCGGCGACGCCCCCTCACCCGGAGCCCCCGCTCACGCGCGGGCTCCGACCTCTCCCCGCACGCGGGGAGAGGTTCAGCGTCGCGCGCGGGGAGAGGTTCGGCGCCGTGCGCTTGCGCCGGCGCTGCACGAGAGAACGAGGACCTGTCTCATGGCTGAGCCGCTGCTCGCCGTGCGCGGCGTGACGACGTTCTACGGGAGCATCATGGCGCTCAAGGGCGTCGATCTCGACGTCGCCGAGGGCGAGATCGTCACCCTGATCGGCGCCAACGGGGCCGGCAAGTCGACCCTGATGATGACGATCTGCGGCAACCCGCGCGCCCGCGAGGGCCGCATCGTCTTCGACGGCCGCGACATCACGCAGCTGCCGACCCACGAGATCGCCCGCCTGCGCATCGCCCAGTCGCCCGAGGGACGGCGCATCTTCGGCCGCATGACCGTGCTGGAGAATCTCCAGATGGGCCTGGTCGCGGCCGGGCGCGACGCCGATCCGGGCGAGCTCGACCGCGTACTCGCCTTCTTCCCGCGGCTCGCCGAGCGCATCGGCCAGCGCGGCGGCACGCTGTCGGGCGGCGAGCAGCAGATGCTCGCCATCGCCCGCGCCCTGATGAGCAAGCCGCGGCTGCTGCTGCTCGACGAGCCCTCGCTCGGCCTCGCGCCGCTGATCGCGCAAGCCATCTTCGACATCGTGAAGGAGCTGAACCGCTCGCGCGGCCTGACCGTGTTCCTGGTCGAGCAGAACGCCTTCCATGCGCTGAAGCTCGCCCACCGCGCCTATGTGATGGTCAACGGCACCATCACCATGACGGGCTCGGGCCGCGAGCTTCTGGAGCGGCCCGAGGTGAAGGCCGCCTATCTCGAAGGCGGCCGCCGCGAGGCCGCGACGACGGGGCACTAGCGGACTATCGAAGCTCCGTCTTCGTCATTCCGGAAGCCGCGAAGCGGCTGTCCGGAATCCAGCAACGAGGACGGCGGATGTGGCTGGATTCCGGGTTCGCGCGTTCCGCGCGCCGCGGAATCACCGAGTGAGCTGACGGTCGAGGGTCCCGACATGCAAGGCCTGCTCTACGAGGAAAACTCCTTCGCCGTGTTCCTGCTGGTCACGCTGGTGCTCGGCGGCGCCGGGGCGTGGCTGTCGGGGCGCGCCATCGCGCTGACCTGGCGCCCCTGGTGGATGGCGGCGCTCGCCATGCTGCTGCTCGGCGCGGCGGTGCGCTTCGTCCATTTCGCCCTGTTCGACGGGACGCTGCTGTCGCCCTATTTCTATGCAATCGATGCCGCGATCCTGATCGTGATCGCGCTCGCAGGCTTTCGCGCGACGCGGCGGCGACAGATGGCGCGGCAATACGGCTTCCTGCTCGCGCCGATCGCGCCGGAGTGAGGGCCGCGGGGTCGATCGCGGCGAGGCTGCCCCGGTGTCTCGCGCCAGCGCCGGCGCGGCACAGCGCCGCGGGGGGCCGCCCGGCCGGCGGCCGAGTTGCCGGATGACTTTCGAAGGCGATTCCGTATCAAATACGGCCATCGTGCCGGCCGTGACGGCGCCGCAGCGCCGCCGAGCCAGTCCCTACCTTGCAGGAGGATGATCGATGATCCACGCCAGGACGCAGGTCCTCGGACTAGGCCTCGCGCTCGCCCTCGCGGGCGGCCTCGCCGCCACCGGAGCCGCGCAGGCGCAGATCCGCATGGGCGTCGGCGGACCGATGACGGGCGGCAGCGCCGCCTTCGGGGCGCAGCTCAAGCAGGGCGTCGAGCAGGCCGTCCAGGACATCAACGCGGCCGGCGGCATCATGGGCCAGAAGATCGAGCTCTCGGCCGGCGACGACCGCGGCGATCCCAAGGAGGGCGTCTCGGTCGCCAACAAGTTCGCCGCCGACGGCATCAAGTTCGTGGTCGGCCACTTCAACTCCGGCGTCACCATGCCGGCGTCCGAGGTCTATCAGGACAACGGCATGCTGGCGATCACGCCGGCCGCCACCAACCCGAAGATCACCGAGCGCAAGATGTGGAACATGTTCCGCGTCTGCGGCCGCGACGACCAGCAGGGCGGCATGGCCGGCGCCATCATCGCCGACAAGTTCAAGGGCAAGCGCGTCGCCGTCGTCCACGACAAGACGACCTACGGCCAGGGGCTCGCCGACGAGACCCGCAAGGCGATGAACGCCAAGGGCATCAAGGAGGTGCTCTACGAGGGCGTCAACAAGGACGACAAGGACTTCACGGCGCTGGTCTCCAAGCTCAAGGCGGCCAATCCGGACCTCGTCTACTGGGGCGGCCTGCACGACACCGGCGGCCTGATCCTGCGCCAGATGCGCGACCAGGGCGTCAAGGCGCCGCTGATGGGCGGCGACGGCCTCGCCGACGACGAGTTCGCCTCGATCGCCGGGCCGGGCGCCGAGGGCACGCTGATGACCTTCTCGCCCGATCCGCGCACCAACCCGAAGAACAAGGCGATCGTCGAGGCCTTCCGCAAGCGCGGGTTCGAGCCGCAGGCCTACACGCTCTACAGCTACGCCATCGTGCAGATCATGAAGGCGGCGATCGAGGAAGCGAAGTCGACCGACCCCAAGAAGGTCGCCGCCGTGCTGGCCACCGGCAAGCCGTTCGACACCGTGCTCGGCACGCTCGCCTTCGACAAGAAGGGCGACATCTCCAACGACGGCTATCTG
Source organism: Rhodoplanes elegans (assembly GCF_016653355.1). GTDB lineage: Bacteria > Pseudomonadota > Alphaproteobacteria > Rhizobiales > Xanthobacteraceae > Rhodoplanes > Rhodoplanes elegans. The sequence goes on from NZ_NHSK01000280.1 coordinate 13,687, forward strand.
GTCGACGGCAAGAAGAAGGACCGCTACGTCCTCTACGTCTGGAAGAAGGGCCCGGACGGCAAGCTCTCCTACTTCGAGGCGGAGTAGCTCCGGCCGACGCGATTGTGCGCCGAGCACCCCGCGTCTGAACAAAGTCGCGCCCAACGATCGAGCCGCCGGAGCCCTGCTCCGGCGGCTTTCGTTTCAGCCCTTTCGGTGCTGCGCCCTGATCGGCTGCTGCTCCAGCGATGCGATCGCGCGAAAGCGCGCATCGGAACGGCCCGATCAATGCGCGACGGTGCGCACCGCGTCGTTGCAGGCCCGCTCGCAGGCCCGGCAGGCCTCCGCACAGACCCGGCAATGAGCGTGATGGCCGGCGTGGCGCTCGCACTCGGCGGCGCACGCGCTGCAGGCGAGCGCGCAGGTGCCGAGCTGGCTCGCCAGCACGGCCTCGTTGGCGCCGGTGCGGCGGCTCGCCAGCGCGCCGGTGGCGAGGCAGACGTCGGCGCAGTCGAGGTCGAGACGGATGCACTGGCGGAGCTGGTCGACCATGTCCTCCCCCAGGCAGGCGTCGGCGCAGGCCGTGCAGGCCTGGGCACAGGCCCAGCAGGCCTCGATGCAGCGGACGAGCGCATCGTTGGCCGTGCCGCGGACGTCGGGATGGCTGCGGATCATCTCGCGGATGGTCTCTTCGGCATGCATTGGACTGGCTCCCGGGTTCGGAGCGGCCTCGGCCGACGTCGCCTCGCACTCCGCTCGGTCCCGCCAAGGCGGGACGAGCGGACATCGCGACCGATGCGTCACGACAACAAACCGCTCCGGATGTGACGGGCCGCAGGTCGGGTGACGGCGCGCCACCCGGCGTCTGCGCCCGAACGTCAACCCGGCATCGAGGCGACGGTTTCGCCCCGGTGCGGCGTCGTCCGTCCGGCTCCGGACGGTCCGACCGTCGCAGACCCTCGAGACCGGCGCGGTGCTCGCTGCGAGCGCAGGAGCGGAAGCGAAGCAGCCGAACCGACGATGGGCGCCGCAGCGGAACCGGCCCCGAGCCGACACGGTCCTGAAACGACACGGTCCTAAAACGACACCGCTGAAACGAAAACGGGCGCCGAAGCGTGCTTCGGCACCCGTGATCCGGTAGTAAGGTCATCACCACCAATCAGCCAACGCTTCCCGGCAGCGACGACTGCCGGACGGCGCAGGGCTGACGCGTGAACGCCGAAGCGCCACGCGTCACCTCGTCTGGACGGCAAAAAGCCCTCCGGACGATGCGGGCGGAGACGGTCCGGAGACCGCCACCCCCCGCCTGCGCGCGCTCCTCGAAAAGAGGAGAAGCGCCGAAGACGGGAAGAAGAGTTACTTCTTCTCGGCGTAGATCTTGTCGGCGATCGACAGGTGGCTGTAACGCGGGTGCGTCAGCACGAGCGCGTGGATCGCGACGGCGACCACGAGGGCCGCGATCCAGATCACGGGCAGCCAGGTCGACGGATTGAGGACCAGCCAGATCTTGTAGTCGTCTTGCGGGTTCGACATAGCCTAATCCCCTCTCGCTCAGTACCAGGGCTTCCAGGCCCACACGAGAACGTGGGCGAGGACGCAGATCACCATGAAGGCCGTGAAGGTGGTCTTGAACTGGGCGTGGAACTCGAGCGCCTCCTCCTCGGTGAGGCCGGACAGGCTTCGATTTTCAGCCATCTGTATACCCTCCATTGAGGTGGCCGCGGTTCGTCGCTGCAAACGTCCCGCATGCCGGGTTTTGCCGTAGCGTGCGCCACGGCGGTCATTCCGCCCGATTGCATCGGGGGAATACTGGATCGAGAACGTGCGCCAGGAGTCCTTCCAGTCGACGTCGTTGAGCCACCGCGCGAATGGCCTCGCCCAGCCGACCACGTCCTCGTTGAACTTGAAGTCCGTCATCAGTGTCCCACTGTCGGCGGCCGGTCGCCCGACCCGCCGTACATCGCGAGCCCCGCTGCCGGTCGCCCGCATGAAACTCGCCACGCGTACACCGCCGTGGAGGACCGGATCCGTCGTGCCCGCTCCGCGCGTGCGCCGAACCGTCCGGCGCCGAACGCGGTCACGTCAGACCCTGCCATTCACGCCCGGGCTCGCGTCGAGCCGGGCGTCTGTCGTCTGGCCGCCTCACGTCGTCGTTTTCATCAGTCCAGTGTAATGCTACCTTTACATATCGGAGTGTCAACGAGGGCCAATACGTAATTTCCCGCGGCTACCCACCATCCCCCTGGGCAGTATCGACGGAGGGATGTGTACCGGCAGCGTAATCCGGGCCGGAGTCGCTGCAGCGCAACGATCGGTAGCAGCGCGCGGGACCGACGGCGGTTGCGGGACCTATCCGGGCGGACTACCGCCCCGTCTGGTCCGTCAGCCTGACACGACGCCGCACGGTCGATCTGTCGCGCCCGCCCTGACACGACTCTGCGAAACGGCCGTCCGAGTCTGCCGCGCGAACCGGGCCGCGCGTGGCCGCGCGGGCCGCGGATGAATGCGGGAGGATCGAGTCAGGGAGGCCTGCGGCGGGGGAGTCCGGACCGGCTCAGCCGATGGTGCCGAGCACCGGGAACCACTCGAGCAGCAGGAAGCTCACCTGGTTGACGAGGCCGAACAGGAAGGCGAGCCCGGTGAGCACCAGCAGCACTCCCATGCCCTTCTCGACCATGCCGAGATGCCGCTTGAAGCGGGCCAGGAAGGCCGCGAAGGGCTCGACCGCGAAGGCCGCGGCGAGGAACGGCAGGCCGAGCCCGGCCGAGTAGACGGCGAGCAGCGCGGCGCCCTTGAGCACCGTCTCCTTGGTGCCGGCGACGGCCAGGATGGTGGCCAGGATCGGCCCGATGCACGGCGTCCAGCCGAACGCGAAGGCGAGCCCCATCACATAGGCCCCCCACAAGCCGACCGGCCGCGCCATGGTCGGCCGCTTCTCGCGCATCAGGAAAGCGACCCGGGTGAGCCCGAGGAAATGCAGCCCCATGGCAATGATGACGAGGCCGGCGACGATCGAGAGCACGTCCGAATAGGCGCGCAGGAGCCGTCCGATCACGCTGGCGCTGGCGCCGAGAGCGACGAACACGGTCGAGAACCCGGCGACGAACAGGAGCGCCGCCAGCACGGTGCCGCGCCGGTCGCGCGCCGGACGGCCCTCGGCGACCGCGGCGGCGCCCGCCCGCTCCATCGAGGTCCCGGCCAGGTAGACGAGATAGGGCGGCACCAGGGGCAGCACGCAGGGGCTCAGGAAGCTCACCACGCCGGCCAGGAGGGCCCACAGGAAGGAGACGTCGGTCATGCCGCCGTGATGCGCCGGCCGCGTCCACAAGGCAAGCGCCCCGCCGCCGCGGGCGATCCCCCGCCTTCTCGTGGCCCGCGCCCGCGCGGTTGACCCTCCGGGCGAATCCCTGTCGGCTGCCGCCGCCCGAAGGCCGACCACGAAGGGACCGCGGATGACGAGAAACCTGCTTACCGACGTCGCCGGCCTCTCGGTCGGCAGCGCCGACGACGCGCGGCTCGCCTCAGGCGTCACCTGCGTGCTGTTCGACGCGGCGGCCGTGGCGGCCTGCGACGTGCGCGGCGGCGGGCCGGGCACCCGCGAGACCGACCTCCTGGCGCTCGGCCGCACCGTCGAGCGGGTCGACGCGCTGGTGCTCTCGGGCGGCTCCGCCTTCGGGCTCGACGCGGCGAGCGGCGTCCAGGCTTTCTTGCGCGAGCAGGGGCGTGGCTTCGCGGTCGGGGCGATGCGGGTGCCGATCGTGCCCGGCGCGGTGCTGTTCGACCTCCTCAACGGCGGCGACAAGGCGTGGGGACGCTTCCCGCCCTATCGCGAGCTCGCCTATGCGGCGGCCGCCGCGGCGACGGCCGAAGACTTCGCGCTGGGCAGCGTCGGCGCCGGGCTCGGCGCTACCACCGTCGACCTGAAGGGCGGGCTCGGCTCGGCCTCGGCCGTCACCGAGGACGGCGTCACGGTCGCGGCGCTCGCCGCCGTCAACGCCTGCGGCGGCGCCGTGATCGGCGGCGGCCCGTGGTTCTGGGCCGGGGCGGTCGAGCGCGACGGCGAGTATGGCGGCCACGGCCTGCCGCAGCGGGTGCCGGCCGCGGCGCTGACGCCGCGAACCAAGGGCATGCCGGGGCAGAACACCACGCTGGTGATCGTCGCCACCGACGCGATCCTCGACCGCTCGCAGGCGCAGCGCCTCGCCGTGATGGCGCAGGACGGCTTCGCCACCGCCCTCTATCCGGTCCACACGCCGCTCGACGGCGACATCGTGTTCGCCGCGGCGACCGGCCGGGTCGCCCTGCCCGACCCGGTGTTCGCCCTCACGCGGCTCGGCGCCGTCGCGGCCCAGGTGGTCGCCCGCGCCATCGCCCGCGGCGTTTTTGAAGCGACCGCCCTGCCCTTCCCCGACGCGCTGCCGGCCTACCGGGATCGCTTTAAGGGGTGAGTGATCAAGGGCCGTCGCGCCGCCTGCTCGGTCTCGTGCCCCGGACAAGGCGCGGCAGGCCGCAGGCCTGATGCGCCGCAGAGCCGGGGCCCAGGGGCCGCACGAGCGGCCGCACGACGGGTGGTCTCGCCCGATCGCCCCTGGGTCCCGGTTCGCGGCGCGTTGCGCCGCCCCCGGGACACGAAGCCTCCTCACCGGAAGCGCGGCTTGCGCTTCTCCTTGAAGGCGGCGACGCCCTCCTTCGACTCCTCGGTCTCGTAGAACAGGCCGACCGCCTGCATGCCGAGCGCCGAGATGCCGCGGATCGACTCCGAATCCGCGTTGAAGGCGCGCTTGGCGAGCGCGAGCGCGGTCGGGCTCAGCGCCAGGATCTCCTCGCACCAGCGCGCCACCTCGGCGTCGAGCGCGTCGTGCGGGACGACCGCGTTGACGAGCCCCATCTCCAGCGCCTGCGCGGCCGTGTAGCGCCGGCACAGGAACCAGATCTCTCGCGCCTTCTTCTCGCCCACCACGCGGGCCAGGTAGGCTGTCCCAAAACCCGGATCGACCGAGCCGACCTTCGGCCCGACCTGGCCGAACACGGCGCGGTCGGACGCGATGGCGAGGTCGCAGCAGGTGACCAGCACGTTGCCGCCCCCGATGGCGAAGCCGTTCACCCGCGCGATCACCGGCTTCGGCACGTCGCGGATGATGGTGTGCAGCTCCTCCAGCGGCAGCCCGATGGTGCCGCGCCCGCCATAGCCGCCTTCGTGCGAGGACTGGTCGCCGCCCGTGCAGAAGGCCTTGTCGCCCGCCCCGGTCAGCACGATCGCGCCGACCGCGCGGTCCCACCCGGCCGCCGTGAAGGCGGCGATCAGCTCCTCGACGGCCTCGGCCCGGAAGGCGTTGTACTTGTCCGGTCGCGCAATGGTGATGCGGGCGACCCCGTCGCGGGTCTCGACCGTGATATCCTGGAACTCCGGCATGCATTCCTCCCTGACCGCGGCCCGCGTCGGTGCCCCGTTCGAGGCCTAGCCGGCTCGGGCGAGTGTTGCAGATCCCGCGCAAGCCGGCCGAAACCCGCGCCGGCGGCCGTGTTTCCGCCCGGAACAGGTGAAATCGGTAAACGAATTCGGATAGCATGAACCACAGGTGGGTCTCGATCGACTGAGTCGCGCAGCGACGGAACGGGGACGTCCGGTCCGGCTACCGGCGAGCGAGCCAGAGGGGAACAGGCCATGCGCACCTACACAGTGGCAGCCGGTCTCGTCGTCGTGGCGATCGCCGGCTCGATTGGAATCGTATTCGCTCAGAAGGGCTTGCCCTGGCCGATGCCGGCCGGCACGCAGTCCTCCGCAGCGCCCGCGGCCCCGGCCGCTGCGCCCGTGACGACAGCCGCCACGACGGCCGTCGCCCCGGCCGAGCCGCGACCGGTGGTGCGGCAGGTGGTCAGCCCGGTGGCCGCGGCGTCCGCCGAAGCCCCGATCGTCGTCGCCCAGGCCGGCGCCACGCCG
>NZ_NHSK01000281.1 GCF_016653355.1 Rhodoplanes elegans
GCCTGTGCGGCCGCCGGCGCCTTTGCCGGCGCCGCGGGCGCTTCGGCACGCTTGGCGGCCGCGGCCTTCGCCTTGGCGACGAGGCGAGATGCCTTCTTGGGCGCTTTCGCAGCCTTGGGCAGCGGCTCGGCCGTCTTGGCCGCGGCGCTCGTCTCGGCGCGGCGCGCCCTCGCCTTGGCTTTCGGCGTTGCCGCGACATCGGCCACAGCGACCGCCGGAGCGTCGCGAGCCGGAGTGGCCACTGTCGGCGGCGTCGCCGGACGGTCGGCGGCGGCCGAATCGACGGTCACCTCGGCGGGCGTGGCCTGAACGGTCTCTGCGGGATCCGGGGCCGGGACGGCGAGTTCGGCCAGGATCTCGCGCTCGGCCTGCAGCCAGTAATGGTCGTCGCGGCCATCGACGCGGCCGTGGTTGTTCCAGAGGTGGTACGCGCGCTCGCGAATGAGCTCCTCGATCGAGTGTGCCATTGCAATCTCCGGTCTCCGTTCCGTGCCCCATGCTTGGGGTCGGTGCGGTTAACGAAGCGTAAAAGGCACATCTCTGGGGAGCATTCTCCTAGTGCGCAAGTTCTAGGCACTTTCCCGCGAAAGGCTCACAGCCAGCGGCGCTCGCCGCTCGGATCGGAGATGCGGCGCGACGCCACGAGCCTGTTCCAGATGAACAGCACCAGCACGGCGCCGACCGTCGCGCCGATGAAGCCGGCGCCCTGATCCATCCGGTACCAGCCGATGGTCTGGCCGATCCAGGTGGCCACGAACGCCCCGCCGATGCCGAGGAGCGTGGTCAGGATGAAGCCGGTCGGCTTGTTGGGGCCGGGCGCCAGGAGGCGCGCCACGATGCCGGCCACGAAGCCGATCACGATGATCCACACGATGCCGCCCATCGGGCCGTCTCCTCGTCGTTCGGCCCCCGCCGTTCTCCCTCAACGTGAGCCGAGGAATGTAGGTTCCGGACGCGGGTCGGGACGGAGGCACCGGGGGGCCGCTTGGCGGCTTGCCGACAGGTCCGACAGCATTGTCCGGAACGCCACAGGGGCGCGGACGCCTGCCTCGTCGAAAATGCCAAGCGATTCAGAGGGTCGCGCGACGCGGCCGCTGGCACGTCGGTTGCCAAGGCGTACGCATTGGAACACTTCGATTCTGGGGGAGATCAACCGTGGCCGACGTCACCTTTACCTCGCCTGCCATGCCGAAGGACGTGACCGTGTACGCCACCGCCGGCGACACGCGCACGCTCCTGTCGGTCGCCAAGGAGCACAAGGTCCCGATCCACTTCGAATGCGAGAACGGCGAGTGCGGCTCGTGCGCCTGTCAGGTCACCGTGCTGTCCGACAAGACGCCGCTCGGCATCGCCCTCACCGAGAAGGAGAAGACGGTCCTCAAGCTGGCCGGCAAGATCACCGACACGCAGATCCACGACGCCGAGGTGAAGGACCTGCCGCCGCCGTGGCGCCTGGCCTGCCAGTTCATCGTTCGCCACGAGGACATTCTGGTGAAGTTCTAGCGGCTTGGACGGAGCGGTTGCGGTCGCGTGCGAGCCGCGCGACCGGCCGCCTCCCGCCCGCGCCGCCGAGCGCTGCCTCCCGACCTTCCCGGATGTCCGGGCGGCCCGCTTCGGGCTAGGCTCTGCGCCTCTCCGGCGGAGGCGTCGCATGTACTATTTCAAGGGCCGCGGCTTTCTCTGGCACGACCAGAAGGGGCCGGTGCTGTGGTGGCCGCCGAACTGGTTCTGGTTCGGCGTCTTCGAGTTCAAGCGCATGCGCGAGGACAAGAAAGCCGAGAAGGCGGCCCGCAAGGCCGCCAAGGCCGCCGCGAAGGCCGGAACCAAGACCGCGGCCGAGGCGGGCGGCCCGCCGGCCGGCGGCGTGTGACCTGCCCGCCGACCGAGTCCCGGGCCGATCCCGCGGCGTGGCTCGCCCGGCTCGAGGCCGGCGCCACCGCCGCCGAAGCCTTCGCGCTGTTCGATGCGCTCCCCGCCGTCCCGCTCGAGGCGATGACGGGCCGCTGGCGCGGCCGCGGCCTGCCGACCGGACACCGGTTCGACGGGATGCTCGAGGGGCTCGGCTGGTACGGCAAGGAATTTTTTGACAGTGAAACAGTTTACCCGCTGTTGTTTAGGCGCGGTGAAAGGCTCGTCGCGCTCGCTCCCGGCCGGCTGCCGGTCGACCTGCTGGTCCGCTGGCCGCGCCTCGCCGGGTCGGCCGTCCTTCGCGGCGCCTTCCGGTTCGCCCTGCCGCTGTTCGCGACGCCGCGTCCGGGTGCCCGCCTGCGGCTCGTCACGTTCAGGGGCCAGGCCGGCGCCGCCATGGTCTACGACCGCCAGCCGATCATCGACGTGTTCCGGCAGGTCGACGCCGACACGCTGCTGGGCGTGATGGATCTGCGCGGGCTGCCCGAGCCGTACTTTTTCGTGCTGCGGCGGGACCCGGCGGCCGGGCATCACCCGTCCGGCGATCAGCCCTGGTAGGCGACCAGGATCGCCCCGGCGGCGATCAGCGCGACCCCGGCCCAGTTGGCGGCCGACAGCCGCTCGCCCAGCACGGTCGCGCCGAAGATCGCCACCAGCACCACGCTGAGCTTGTCGAGCGGGGCGACGCGTGCGGCATCGCCGAGCTTCAGGGCGCGGAAGTAGCACAGCCACGACGCCCCGGTGGCGAGGCCGGACAGGCCCAGGAACAGCCAGGTGCGGGCCGGCACGGTGCCGGGCGCCTGCCACTGGCCGGTCGCCGTCAGCAGCGCGGCCAGCACGACGACGACGACGAGCGTGCGCACCAAGGTCGCGAAGTCGGAGCCGACCGCCTCGACCCCGAGCTTGGCGAAGATCGCGGTCAGGGCCGCGAACACGGCGGCGCCGAGCGCCCAGGGCATCCAGCTTTCGGCGGCGGCGGAGACGAGCGAGCGCATGGCGGGCCTCGGGGCTGAAAGGAACGCGCGTCCCGTGTTGTAGCCGGAAGTCCTCGGGTCCGAAAACGTCGCGCGGAAGAGGCCCTGCCGGTGGCCGGCTCCGGCCGGTGCGGGCGCCGTTCAGGTCATTGTGAGCGGCACCGGGAACCCGAGTCGCGTAGACGGTTCCGGCAAAGGAGAACCACCCCCGTGAACATCCAATCTGTCGCCGAGCGTTTCTCGCCCATCGTTCTGAGCATCGTCCGCATCATGACGGCGTTGCTGCTGCTCCAGCATCCCCTCACCAAGTTCTTCGGCTGGCCGGTCGCGGGCCGCACCGTCGAGCTGTGGTCGCTCTACTGGATCGCCGGGGCGCTCGAGCTCTTCCTCGGCGCGCTGCTGCTGGTCGGCTTCTATACCCGCACCGTCGCCTTCATCCTGTCCGGCGAACTCGCCTTCGCCTACTTCCTCGGTCACGCGCCGCGCGGCTTCTTCCCGCAGGGCAACGGCGGCGAGGCGGCGGTATTGTTCTGCTTCATCTTCCTCTACTTCGCCTGCGCCGGCGGGGGCCCGCTGAGCCTCGACGCCGTGTGGAAGAAGCGCTGACCCAGGCTGCGGCCGCCCCGGCCGTCTCGGGCGAACGCCGCCCGTCGGGAGAGATTTTCGATGATCGCCTCACGCATCGTGCTGGTCCTGGCCGTCGCGGCCTGCGCGACGACCGGTCCGGCCTTCGCCTTCGATCCTCCCGGCGGCCGCGGCGAGCGGGGGCGGGAACCCGAGCGCCCCTCCCGCAGCGAGCCGGGCGGGTCCCGGACCGAGCCGGGCGGCCGCGGCGAGCCGGCGGCTCGCGGTGAGCCGGCGGCTCGCGGTGAGCCGGGAGGGCGCGGCGAGCCAGGGGCTCGTAACGCACCCGAGACGCCTGCGGGACCGAATGCCAGGACGGCGGCCGAGCCCGGAC
>NZ_NHSK01000282.1 GCF_016653355.1 Rhodoplanes elegans
CTGCGGCTGCGCCACCCGGTGTGGGGCATCGTCGAGCCGGCGCGCTTCCTGCCGAGCGGCGCCGACCTGCCGTGGCGGGCCGTCTCCGACCTCGTCGTCGACCGCGCGATCGCCGACTGGCGCGGCTTCGCGGCCCGCGGCACGCCGATCGGGCTCGCCGTCAACGTGCCGCTCGACGTCCTGCGCGAGCCGGATTTCGTCCGCAGCCTGTGGCGACGGCTGCCGGACCATCCGGCGTTCCGCGGGCTGACCGTCGAGGTTGACTGCAGCGCGATCGTCGACCGCCTCGACGCGGCGACAGCGATCGCCCGCGAGCTGCGCTTCTGCAATATCGGCGTGTCGATCGACGACGCCGGACCGGGCTGGACGCCGCTCGCGGCGCTGCCGCACTTCCCGTTCGCCGAGCTGAAGGTGGACGGCGGCACGGTGCGGGGCTGCGCGACCGACCCGGCCAAGCAGGCCGTCTGCGCGGCGCTGGTCGAGCACGCCCGCCGGGTGCGGGTGCCGATCGTCGCCGAGGGGGTGGAGAGCGAGGAGGATCTGGCCGCCGTCAAGGCGCTCGGCTTCGACAGCGTGCAGGGCTTCGTCTTCGCCCGGCCCATGGAGGCCAAAAAGCTCGCCCGCCTGCTGGCCCGCCAGGACGCGGCGGCGACCCGGCCGCCGGCGGTCGGCTGAGCGGACCGGCCGGGAGAGAGAGGGCGGCGACGCGCCGCCGGTCAGCGCGCCGTCGGCTGGCGCTTGGCGCGCGGCGGGATGCGCTCCGGCCACGAGACGATGCGGTCCTCGAGGTCCTCGCCGTTCATCGCGTCCTCGAACAGCCCGACCCGGCCACGCACCGAGACGCCGGCGGCGTGCACCGTGTCGGGGTCGCCCGACACCAGCGGGTGCCACCAGTAGAGGTCGCGCCCCTCGGCGATCAGGCGATAGCCGCAGGTCCTCGGCAGCCATTTCAGCCGCGGCACGTTGGTCGGCGTGAGGCGGTCGCAGTTGTGCACCTTCGCGTGCCGGTTCGGGTAGTCGCGGCACCGGCAGGTGTGGCCGTCCAAGAGCCGGCAGCCGACGTCGGTGTGGAAGATCTCGCCCGTGTCCTCGTCCTCGAGCTTGTTGAGGCAGCACCGCCCGCAGCCGTCGCACAGGCTCTCCCACTCGGCCGCCGTGAACTCGGCGAGCGCCTTGCGCTTCCAGAACGGCAGATCGGCCGACCCGTCGCGCATCGCCGCGCGCGTCGCCTCACCGGTCGGATCGAGCTTCGGATCGGGCATCGCTCTCCCTTCGGCGCCGGCGCGGGGACGACCGGCGCGAGGGCTTCAGATGTCATGCGCGGGGCGGAGATTCAACCTCGGCCATCCCGTCGTTTCGAACGGGCCGCGCCCCGCGCAATGCTGCGTGCCCCGGACAAGGCACCTCGGGCCGCAGGTCCGAGGTGCCGCAGAGCCGGGGCCCAGGGGCGGCCCGGCAGCGCCTTGCGGCGTCGCCCTGGGTCCCGGTTCGCGGCGCTTCGCGCCACGCCCGGGACACGGGCGGGGCCCCCTCTCACAAGAACAGCCCCGCCACGTCGAGGGTCGAGCGACGGCCGACCGCGTCGATGTTGGTCGCGAGCCACGCCTTGGCGGCGGCGCGGCCCTCGTCGCGCAGCCGCGTGAGCAGCCCCCAGTCGGGGTGGAACTGGGTGACACCGCCCAGCGTCGCCATCACGCTGTCGTCGCCGATCCAGTGCATGTACATGCGGTGGTGCTTCTCGCCGTCGAGCTCGTGCGCGTCGATCAGCTTGGTGACGAAGGCGATCGCCCGCATCTCGCGCAGCAGCGAGGAGTTGAAGCTGATCTCGTTCATCCGATGCAGCACGTCGGCGGCGCTGCGCGGCAGCTCCGGCCGCTCGCGGGCGCCGACCTGGACGACGATCACGTCGCGGCAGCCCTCGCGATAGACCAGCGGATAGATCGCCGGGTTGCCGAGAAAGCCGCCGTCCCAATAGTGCTCGCCGTCGATCTCGACCGCCTGGAAGTAGGGCGGCAGGCAGCACGAGGCGAGCACGGTCTCGACCGTGATGCGCGGCGTCTCGAACACCGCGATCTTGCCGGTGCGCACATTGGTGGCGTCGAGATAGAGGCGGATCGCCGCCGGATCGTTGACGCGGTCGAAGTCGACATGCTCGAGCAGCAGCTTGCGCAGCGGGTTGAAGCGGAACGGGTTGATCAGGTCGGGCGGCAGGCTGTGGGTGAGCGCGTGCACGGCGGCGTGCGAGGGCATGTATTCGGGCGGCAGGCCGAAGGCCTGCGCCAGCCGGTCGACGGCCGACCAGGCGAGCCCGAACATCGCCTCCATGCGGGACACCGCCTGCCAGAAGCGTTCGAGCTTCTCGCGCGCCCGCTCGGGACCGCCTTGGACCAGGCCGTCGGCGAGCAGCACCGCGTTCATGGCGCCGGCGCTGGTCGCGCTGATCGCCTCGATCGCGAGCTGCCCGTCCTCCAGCATGGCGTCGACGACGCCCCACGCATAAGCCCCGTGCGCCCCGCCCCCCTGCAGGGCGAGCGCGACGGGCCTTTGCGAATGATCCGAAGTGATCCCAGACGTCACGACAACCTCGATGCAGAAAAAGCGGCCGCATTCTTTCTTTCACCTCTCCCCTGCGGGGAGAGGTCGGATCTCGCGCGGTCGCGCGAGATCCGGGTGAGGGGGTGCCGAGCTCTCCGACTAGCTCCGTAAACCCTCACCCCGACGCGCTTCGCGCGTCGACCCTCTCCCTCAGGGAGAGGGTGAGGAGCACCCGCGGCACGGCTTCGTGCAAATCACATCGTCTCGAACAATCAAGTCCCCTACCCCTTCTTCTTGCGCTTCTTGCCGGTCGTCTCCATCGCGGCCTCGATCGCCTCGCAGAAGGTCCTCAGCACCTTGATGCGCGCGAACAGCTTGTTGTTGGCTTCCACCAGAGTCCAGGGCGCCAGCGCCGTCGAGGTGCGGTCGACCATGTCGCAGATCGCCGTCTCGTAGCGGTCCCATTTCTCCCGGTTGCGCCAGTCCTCCGGCGTGATCTTGAACCGCTTGAACGCCACCTTCTCGCGCTGCTTGAAGCGCTTCAATTGCTCGGCCTTGCTGATCGCCAGCCAGAACTTCACGACGACGATGCGATGGCGCACCATCGCCTCCTCGAAGTCGTTGATCTCGCCGTAGGCCCGCATCCAGTCGGCCTCCGCGCAGAAGCCTTCGACCCGCTCGACCAGCACGCGGCCGTACCACGAGCGGTCGAAGATCGCCACCTGGCCGCGGCCCGGCAGGTGCCGCCAGAAGCGCCACAGATAGGGCTGCGCCCGCTCCTCCTCGCTCGGCGCCGCGATCGACACGGTCTGGTAGGAGCGCGCGTCGAGCGCCCCGGTGACGCGGCGGATGGCACCGCCCTTGCCGGCCGAGTCGTTGCCCTCGAACACCGCGACGACCGCCATCTCCTTGAAGCGCGGATCGCGCACCAGCGCGTTGAGCCGGCCCTGCAGCGTCTCCAGTTCCTTGTCGTAGTCGTCGCGGTCGAGCGGCTGGTCGAGGTCGAGGGCGCTCAGCACCGTCACCTTGTCGGCCGGGGCGAGCAGCGGCGGCGTCTTGTCGGGGACCTGCTTGGCCGGCTTCTCGTCGAGGCGCTCGCGCAAGGCGGCGAGCAGATGGCGCCCGAAGGTGAGGGCGCGGAAGCGCGGATCGGCGCCCGGGATAACGATCCACGGCGCTTCGCCCGTCGAGGTCTCACGCAGGAACGGCTCGCTCACGCCGACGAACCGGTCGTACATCTCGTGGAACGTCCATTCGTGCTCGGTGACGCGCCAGCGCGTCGCCTCGTTCTTCTCCAAGGCCTTCAGGCGCTGCTTCTGCTGCTTCTTGGACATGTGGAACCAGTATTTGAGCAGCAGCACGCCCTCGTCGCACAGCATCGTCTCCAGCCGGCGGATGTCGCCGATCGCCTGGGCGAACTCGGCCTCGGTCGTCTCGCCGAGCGCGCGGCGGACCATCGGCATCGTGTGCCAAGCGCCGAAGAACACCCCGATCCGGCCTTTCGGCGGCAGCGCCCGCCAGAACCGCCAGGCGTCCGGGCGCTCGCGCTCCTCGTCGGTCGGCTGGAAGAAGGCGCGCACGCCGATGTGGCGCGGGTCCATCCACTCGTTCAGGAGATTGACGGTCTCGCCCTTGCCGGCCCCCTCGACCCCGGCGATCAGGATCAGGACGGCGAAGCGGCGCTGCGCGGCGAGGTCGAACTGGGCGTCGAGCAGCGCCTCGCGCAGCTTGGTCTCCTCGCGCTTGAAGACGGCTTTCGGAACGTGATGGGAGAGATCGGCGGATTCGAACATGGCACGCCACCCATGGCTTCGGGCCGACATGATCACGAAAACGTCTGCGGGCCGGACTGATCCAGATCAAGACCGTATCACGGAACCGGCTTACGCTTGTTCCGTCGATGGAACCGGCCGCCGACGCGGCGGCGAGGGTTCCCGTCGTGGAACGGGCTTTCCTTCCCGGTCGCGACCGGTATAGTCCCGCCCGGGACGGGCCTGCTTGGCGAGGGCCGCGATGATACGGGTCGAGACGAGTTTCTTTCACGCTCCGGGCGTCGCCGCGACCGGACATTTTCGCACGGCTGCGGTGGTCGGGGCCGCACTGGTGTCGGTGCTCGGCCTCGCCGGGCCGGCGGCCGCTCAAGGTGGTGCCACATCGGCCGGCAAGGGCGTGCCGGTGGCCGTGGTCGAGGAGGTCCGGGGCAAGGCCTCCGGCCTCGAGTTCATGGACTACGTCGAGGCCGGCCGGGTCATCAAGCTCGGGCCGAAGGACACTATCGTCCTCGGCTACCTGAAATCCTGCCTGCGCGAGACGATCACGGGCGGCACCGTGGTGGTCGGCGCCGAGCAGAGCAAGGTGCATCTCGGCCAGATCGACAGCCTCAAGGTCGAGTGCGACGCCACCGCCCAGCTCAGCGAGCGGCAGGCGACCGAGAGCGCCGCCACGGTGTTCCGCGGCATGGGGCCGAACAATACGGGGCCGAACAAGACCACCGGCGCCGGCGGCGAGCCGCCCCGCACCCTCGTGCTGTTCGGCCGCTCGCCCGTGTTCGAGCTGAAGGAGCCGGCGACCCTGACGCTCGAGCGGCTCGACAAGGCCGGCGAGAAGCAGACCATCGCGGTGACCCAGAAGATGCTGCTGCGCGGCCGCTTCTACGACATGGCACGGTCCGACAAGTCGCTCGCGGCGGGCGGCAGCTACGTCGCGACGCTCGGCCCGCGAAAAGTCGCCTTCAAAGTCTCGGCCGACGCCAAGCCCGGCTCCACCGCCGTCGTCGGCCGGCTGGTGCGGTTCGAGTGAGCGACCGCCACGCCGTGCGCGGTCATGCCTGAACCGATGACGCCGTGCCCGGGGCTACCCCCCTCCCTGTCCCTCCCCCACAAGGGGGGAGGGAACGCTAGAGCCGCCACCTCGTCCCAGCTGGTCCTGCCGCCTTGCCCTCGTCGTCATTCTCGCGGCTCGCCGCAGCCTGCTCCCTCCCCCCTTGTGGGGGAGGGTTGGGGAGGGGGGTGAGCCACGCACGCGGGGCTTGCCGTCGAGCTGTTGCCGGATCTGTTCCTTACGGCGGCCCCGTTGCGCGATCATGAAACGCTGGCGCAAGCGGGATCTGTTCGCCGTCGCCCTGATCGCGCTCGTGTGCGGGCTGGGGTTCGCGCTGCCGGCGCTCGACCGGGTGTCCGGGATCTCGCTCGACATCCTCACGGCGCTGCGCTGGCACGTCTTCGGGCCGCGCCACGATCCGGCGAGCGCGCCAGCCGTCGTCGTCGCCATCGACGAGGAGACGTTCCGCACGCCGCCGCTCGCCGGCTCGCCGACGCTGACCTGGACGCGCGAGATCGGCAAGGTGCTCACCGCCGTGGTGGACGGCGGTGCCGCCGTGGTCGGCTTCGACATCGTTTTCCCGGCCTCGATCGAGCAGTCGGAGATCCCGCTCGGCGAGGAGCCGCTGGGCAGCCGGCTACGCGGCTTCGACCGCGACTTTCTCCGCGCCCTCGCGCTCGCCGCCCGCAGCGACAAGGTCGTGCTCGGCGAGGTGCTGCACGGGGAGCGCCCGGTGCGGCCGGCGGCCGGCCAGCGCATCGCGGTCGGCCAGCAGAAGAACATCCGGGCGCTCAACACCCACGCGGACGCCGACGACGTGGTGCGCCGGCTGCCGCTGTGGTTCACGGTCGGCGGCCGGCCACTTCCCTCGATGGCGCTGGAGCTCGCCGCCCGCACCCGCGGCGTCGCGCCCGTGCTGGAGCCGGACGGCACCACCCGGCTCGGCGATTACCGGATCCCGAGCGCGGTCGAAAAAACCCAGACGCTCGCCTTCGACGGCGGCGCCGACGACGTGCCGACCTACTCGTTCGCCGATCTGCGCGCCTGCGCCGACAAGGGCGACGCGGAGTTCTTCCGGAAGACCTTCGCCGGCAGGGCGGTGCTGTTCGGCACCCTGCTCGACATCGAGGACCGCAAGCTCACCTCGAAGCGCTTCGCCACCGGCACCGAGGGCGCCCGCGCGCCGCGCTGCGCCCTCCCCGCGCCGGCCGCCGACAAGACGGCGACGTCGGACGACGGATCGACGCGCCGTTCGATCTCCGGCGTCTACATCCATGCGACCGCCGTCAACGACCTCTTGCGCGGCGACGTGCTGCGCGAGCCCGGCCGGCTCGGCATCGTCGCGATCGCGCTCGGCATGGCGGGGCTCGCCGCGACCGGCGCCCTGCTGGTCGGTCCCGGGATCGCCACGCTCATGACGCTCGGCCTGATCGTGGCGCTGACCGCGACCGGCACGGTGGCGCTCCAGAACGGCCTCGCTTTGCCGCTGGTCGGGCCGGCGCTCGCCGCCCTCGCCGCCACGGCCGGGACGATCGGCTGGCGCCTGGTCGCCGCCGACCGCGAGGAGCGGTTCCTGCGGAAGAGCTTCGCGCTCTATCTGT
The DNA here is from genome assembly GCF_016653355.1 of Rhodoplanes elegans. GTDB lineage: Bacteria > Pseudomonadota > Alphaproteobacteria > Rhizobiales > Xanthobacteraceae > Rhodoplanes > Rhodoplanes elegans. The sequence continues at coordinate 6,957 of NZ_NHSK01000282.1, forward strand.
CGCCCCAGGTGATCGACCGCATGCTGGAGGCCGACGAGCCGCCGGCGCTCGGCGGCGAGATGCGCGACGTCACGGTGTTCTTCTCCGACATCGCCGGCTTCTCGTCGATCGCCGAGACGATGACGCCGGCCGCCCTGGTCGCCTGGATGAACGCCTATCTGTCGGAGATGACCGACATCGTCGAAGGCTGCGGCGGCTACGTCGACAAGTATATCGGCGACTCGATCGTCGCCGTGTTCGGCGCCCCGGCGAACGATCCCGACCACGCCCGCAACGCCGTGCGGGCGGCACTGCGCTGCCGCGAGCGGCTCGCCGTCCTGAACGAGACGGCGGCGTTCCAGGGCCATCGCCTCGCCCATCGCATCGGCCTGAACTCCGGCGAGGCGCTGGTCGGCAATATCGGCTCGCGCCGGCGCTTCAACTACACGGTGATGAGCGACGCCGTGAACCTCGCCTCGCGGCTGGAGGGCGCCAACAAGTATTTCGGCACGTCGATCATGGCGTCGGAGACGACGGTCGGGCGCACCGGCGACGCCTTCGCCTGGCGCGAGCTCGACGCCATTCGGGTCAAGGGCCGGGTGCAGCCGGTGAAGATCTTCGAGCCGATCGCCGAGGCCGGGCACGTCACTCCGGCGCAGGCCGACTGCGCCGCCGCCTACGCGGCCGGCCTCGCCCGCTTCCGCGCCCGCGATTTTTCGGGCGCCGCCGCGGCGTTCGGCAAGATCGCGGCCGTCGACCCGCCCGCCGCCCTGTTCGCCAGGCGCGCCGAGGCGCTGGTGAAGGATCCCCCCGGCCCGGACTGGGAGCCGGTATTCACCCTGGAGGGGAAGTAGGCGGCCATCTCGGGAGCCTCGTGCCCCGGACAAGGCGCGACAGGCCGAAGGCCTGATGCGCCGCAGAGCCGGGGCCCAGGGGCCGAGCCCAACGACACCTGCCGACTGCGGCCGGCTGCGCTCCGCATCGTGGCCCCTGGATCCCGGGTCACGGCGCGTTGCGCCGCGCCCGGGACACGAGACCCTTGCCCGGAGCGTCGCCCGTCGTATGGTGCGGCCCGCATGACCGACCTCGCCCGCCGCACCGCCTTCGGCTTTCTGCGCCTGTCCGCGATGATGACCCTGCTGGTGATGGTGCCGGCGGGGTCGCTCGGCTACTGGCCGGGCTGGCTGTTCCTCGTCTCCTCGCTCGGCTCGGCCGGGGTGATCGCCGTGTGGCTCCTGTTCGCCGACCCGGCGCTCTTGGAGCGGCGGCTCGAGGTCGGCGCCGCCGCCGAGCGGCAGCCGACCCAGAAGCTCATCCAGGCCCTGGCCTCGGTGATCGGCATCGGTTTGATGGTCGTCCCCGGGCTCGACTGGCGGTTCGGCTGGTCGACCATGCCGACCGCGCTCGTGTGGGTCGGCAATCTCGGCATCGTCGCCGGCTACGCGCTGTGCTTCCTCGTGTTCCGCGAGAACACCTGGACGTTCGGCACAGTGCAGGTGAGCGAGGGCCAGACCGTGGTGACGACCGGCCCCTACGCGGTGGTGCGCCACCCGATGTATGCCAGCGCCCTGTTTCTCTTCCTGTTCGGCCCCTTGGCGCTCGCCTCGTGGTGGGCGTTCCTGCCGGCCGCCGCCATGGTGCCGGCCGTGATGGCCCGCATCGTCGCCGAGGAGCGCTTCCTCGCCACCCACCTGCCCGGCTACACGGCCTATCAGGGCCTGGTGCGCTGGCGCCTCGTCCCGGGGCTCTGGTAGACGGTCCTGCGACATCGGAGCCGCGCGGCAAGCGGGTTTCCACCCGCCGGCCGACGCGCTAGAACGCCTCCAATCCGCACCGCCGGCGTCCGGCCGGCCCTAAAAAATCACCAGACCGCCCGAGGTTCGACATGCCGCAGTACCGCTCCCGCACGACCACGCACGGCCGCAACATGGCAGGCGCCCGCGGCCTGTGGCGGGCGACCGGCATGAAGGATGCCGACTTCGGCAAGCCGATCATCGCGGTGGTCAACTCCTTCACCCAGTTCGTGCCGGGCCACGTCCACCTGAAGGACCTCGGCCAGCTCGTCGCGCGCGAGATCGAGAAGGCCGGCGGCGTGGCGAAGGAGTTCGACACGATCGCGGTCGACGACGGCATCGCCATGGGCCACGACGGCATGCTCTACAGCCTGCCGTCGCGCGAGCTGATCGCCGACAGCGTCGAGTACATGGTCAACGCGCACTGCGCCGACGCCATGGTGTGCATCTCCAACTGCGACAAGATCACGCCCGGCATGCTGATGGCGGCGCTGCGGCTGAACATCCCGGCGGTCTTCGTGTCCGGCGGGCCCATGGAGGCCGGCAAGGTCGTGCTCGGCGGCAAGACCAAGGCGGTCGATCTGATCGACGCGATGATCATGGCGGCCGACGACCGCCAGAGCGACGCCGACGTGCAGGTGGTGGAGCGCTCCGCCTGCCCGACCTGCGGCTCGTGCTCCGGCATGTTCACGGCCAACTCGATGAACTGCCTCACCGAGGCGCTCGGCCTGTCGCTGCCCGGCAACGGCACGCTGCTCGCGACCCATGCCGATCGCGAGCGCCTGTTCGTCGAGGCCGGCCATCTGATCGTCGATCTCTGCCATCGTTATTACGAGCAGGACGACGCCGCCGTGCTGCCCCGCAACGTCGCGACCTTCAAGGCGTTCGAGAACGCCATGGCGCTCGACATCGCCATGGGCGGCTCGACCAACACGGTTCTGCATCTGCTCGCCGCCGCCCAGGAGGGCGAGGTGCCGTTCACCATGCAGGACATCGACCGGCTGTCGCGCCGCGTGCCCTGCCTGTGCAAGGTCGCGCCCTCGGTCGCCGACGTGCATGTCGAGGACGTGCATCGCGCCGGCGGCGTGATGGCGATCCTGGGCGAGCTCGACCGCGCCGGCCTGATCGACGTCTCGGTCGGCACCGTGCACACCAAGACGCTCGCCGAGGCGCTCGATCGCTGGGACGTCGCGCGCACCACGTCCGAGAGCGTGCAGACGCTGTTCCGCGCCGCGCCCGGCGGCGTGCCGACCCAGGTCGCGTTCAGCCAGGAGCGCCGCTGGGACGCCCTCGATCTCGACCGCCAGAAGGGCGTGATCCGCAGCGCCGAGCACGCCTTCTCCAAGGACGGCGGCCTCGCGGTGCTGTTCGGCAACATCGCGCTGGACGGCTGTATCGTGAAGACGGCGGGCGTCGACGCCTCGATCCTCACCTTCACCGGCAAGGCCAAGGTGTTCGAGAGCCAGGACGCGGCCGTGGAGGGCATTCTCGGCGGCGCCGTGACGCCGGGCGATGTCGTGATCGTCCGCTACGAGGGCCCGCGCGGCGGCCCCGGCATGCAGGAGATGCTGTATCCGACCAGCTATCTGAAGTCGAAGGGGCTCGGGAAGGTCTGCGCGCTGGTGACGGACGGCCGCTTCTCGGGCGGCAGCTCGGGCCTGTCGATCGGCCACGTCTCGCCGGAGGCCGCCGAGGGCGGCGCCATCGGCCTGGTCGAGGACGGCGACGCGATCGAGATCGACATCCCGAACCGCAAGATCCATCTCGTCGTGAGCGACGAGGAGATGAGCCGCCGCCGCACCGCCATGGAGGCGAAGGGCGACAAGGCGTGGCAGCCGGCGAAGCGCGACCGCAAGGTCTCGGCCGCCCTGCAGGCCTACGCCGCCTTCACGACCAGCGCCGCCCGCGGCGCCGTGCGCGACGTGAAGCAGGTGCGGCGCTCGTAAGCGCGACTTCGACACCCCACGCGCCTCTTTACCTCTCCCCGCGCGCGGGGAGAGGTCGACGCGCGGAACGCGCGGCGGGTGAGGNGACGCCCCCTCACCCGGGCTTCGCGCCTCCGGCGCGAACCCCGACCTCTCCCCGCGCGCGGGGAGAGGTGACGATCGGCGCCGCCGCTTATCCGCGGCGCCCGCTCGGATACCAAGCATTCACCGTCATTTCCTCGCCTCCCCCGGGTCTTAACGGCCCGTCGACCGCCTTGCCCTACCACTGCACCGTCGAAGCCGATGGCGTCACCGCCCACGTCCGGACGGACGAGCCCCACGGCAACGGTCGCAACCGGAAAGAGGCGTCGATGTCTTGGATGCAGCGTCTTCGTTCGAGCAACGCCACGTGGGTGCTCGCCCCGGCACTGTCGGTAGCCCTGATGATCGGGACGGCGGCGGAGGCCTGCACCAGCTTCGTGATCAGAAACACGGACGGTGGCGTGGTCTATGGACGGACCATGGAGATGGGCTTCGTGCTGAAGGCCGGCGCCATCGTGGTCCCGCGAAAACTCGCCCTCACCTCGCTCGGCCCGGGTGGCAAGCCCGGCAGCATGACGTGGACGAGCCGATATGCCGCCGTCGGCCTCAACGCCTTCGGGCTCGCGGTGCTGATCGACGGGCTCAACGAGAAGGGGCTCGCCGGCGGCGCGCTGTATTTCCCCGATTATGTCGGCTATGCGGACGCCGCCAAGGCGGACCCGGCGAAAACGCTGGCGCAGTGGGACGTCGTCGGCTGGGTGCTGACCAGCTTCGCGACCGTCGCCGAGGTGAAGGCGGGGCTGTCCGGCATCTCGGTCGTCGGCCTGGCGGATCCCAATCTGGGCGTCGCCCCGCTCCACTACACGTTCCACGACACGACCGGCGCCTCGGTGGTGATCGAGCCGGTGGACGGCGTCCTCAAGGTTCACGACAACCCGTTCGGCGTCATGACCAACTCGCCGACCTTCGACTGGCATCTGAGCAATCTGCGGAACTACGTGAAGATCTCGCCCACCAACGCGCCGCCGCTCCAGATCGCCGGCCAGACCGTCGCGCCGATCGGCCAGGGCTCCGGCCTGCTCGGCATCCCGGGCGATCCGACGCCGCCATCGCGCTTCATCCGCGCCCTCGGCTACGCGATGTCGCTGGAGCGCAAGCCCGCCGGGATCGAGAGCGTCCGCGCCGCCGAGCACATCCTCAACAACTTCGACATTCCGAAGGGATGGGTGCGGCCCGACAAGAGCGATGCGACCGTCATGGAGTTCACCCAGTGGTCGACCATCGCCGACCTCGCGAACCGGCGCTATTACGTGAAGACCTACGACGATCAGGTTCTGCGCGGCATCGATCTGACGGGCTTCGACCTCGACGCCGAGGCGATCCGCTCGGCCCCGCTGCTCGCCGCGCCGACGCCGCCCGCCCTGCCCTTCCCGAAGCCGTGACGCGCGGTGCGACGTTAACGAGGGGCGGAGCTGATAAGCGTGCAAGCTCATGCTCCGGGCAACCCTTCACCTCTCCCCGCGCGCGGGGAGAGGTCGACGCGCGGAACGCGCGGCGGGTGAGGGGGCGCTTCCGCGCAGCAGAGACTCGCTGCGACGCCCCCTCACCCGGGCTTCGCGCCTCCGGCGCGAACCCCGACCTCTCCCCGCAAGCGGCGAGAGGTGATCATCGCCTGCGCCGGGGGTGAGAGACGCCGTCGTTCTCACGCCGGCGGGGTGCCGTGGGTGTGGAAGCTCTCGATCGTCTTGAGGCCCCAGGCCTGGCCCTTCATGCGCTCGGTCTGGGTCCAGGTGACGGTCTGCCAGTCGGGCGCCAGGATCAGGCGCGCGCCCGCGTTGGCGAGCTCGACGCGGTTGCCGGCCGGCTCCCACACATAGAGGAAGAAGGTTTGCTGGACGGCGTGCTTGTGCGGCCCGGTCTCGATGTGGACGCCGTTCTCCAGGAACACATCGGCGGCCTGGAGGATGTGCTCGCGCTGGTCGACCGCGTAGGTGACGTGATGGAAGCGCCCGCGCGCGCCGGTCGCGTCGCGCGTGTAGGCGACGTCGTAGGACTTGTTGTTGACCGTGAACCAGCAGCCGCCGACCGTGCCGTCGTCGAGCACGATCTGCTCGGTGACGCGGCTGCCGAGCGCCTTCGGCACGAAGTCGCGGATGGCGGCGACGTCGGTCGCCAGCAGATTGAGATGATCGAGCCGGCGCGGCGCGATCACCCGGTTGGGCACGCGCTGCGCCTGGTTCTTCAGCGCCGGCTTCTCCTCGGGCGGCGGCACGTAGCGGCGCGTCTCGTAATAGATCTCGAAGACGTGGCCGTCGGGATCGTGGAACCGGTAGGCCGGGCCGTGGCCGAGATCGCCGTCGCTCCAGCCGAGGCCGCAGCCCATCGCCTCGATCGCGGCGACGCGGCGCGCCAGCGCCTGCGGGCTCGTCGCGCGATAGCCGACGTGGCGCATGCCGGTGGTCGGCGCCGCGGTGAGCTTGAGAGTGTGGAACTCGTAGTCGTCGAAGGCGCGCAGGAAGACGCTCTCGCCCTCGCGGCCGCTCTCGGAGAGGCCGAGCACGCGGGTGAAGAAGTCGAGACTCTCGTCGGGCTTGTCGGTCAGCAGCTCGACATGGCCGAGATGGGCGATGTCGAAGATCGGCTCGTCCATGGGGGATCCTCGAGACGGAACACCGTCCGGCACGGCGCCGGACGCGGCCCCAGGATAGGCGGCCGACGGGCTGCCGCAACAGCCGAGAACTTTGGCAAAACGTGCGAGATTTGAATGACTTCTGCCGCACCGCAGCATGACGGTCCGGGTTTCTGCGAGTGGTCCCTAGTGCCTTCGGGTGTATTCTGAAGGTCCATACACCCGGTCAGCCGGCGTGTACGATGATCTGCCCTCGGTCCGGGTCGGCAACGGCCCACCGGGGGCGGTTTCGTTTCGGGCTGGTCGCCTGTGCGGCGCCGCCCCTGACGCGCCCCTGCGCCGATCGACGCAGACGATCAATGCCGACGATCGAATGACCCCGGACGTGAAACGGGCGGCCGTGAGAACCTCTCATCGACCGCCCGTAGCGCATCACGCCGCACGCGCCCGCGAAACGAACGGAGCGCCCGGGTGACGGTCTAGGAAAACCGGGCGGACTCCACTTTGACCTGGATCATTGAACCGCCTCTTCGGCGGTCGGCCGGTCGACTTTCCACACACCGGAAACGCGAAGCAATCCGCCCGGATAGGCGGACCTGCCGGCGCGGATACGCGCGCGTGCCGCGCGCCGCACCCGCCGCGTGCCACAGCGCCGGAGAATCGTCTTCTCCCGGCCGGCGGCGCGACGACAACAGCCTTGTCGCGAAACCCCGTCCCGAAACACGCCTCTCGTTATTTTTCCTGGCCCGTTGACGGTCCCGGCCGGCCGCCGCCAACTCGGCCGCATGACCATGATCGCCGACACCTCGCTCCACCCCTCCTTCGACACCACCGCGGTGCCGGCGACGCCCGGTGCGGCCGGCGACATCGCCGCCGTCGGACGCCGCGGGCAGCCGGCCGTGACGGCGTTCGCCGCCACCGTCCTGACGCTCGGCGTCGCCTGGCTCGCGAGCGTCTCGGGCTGGCGCTTCGCGGCGCTGTGGATCGTCGGCGCGCTGCTCGGCGTCGCGCTCTATCACGCCGCCTTCGGCTTCACGCACGGCTTCCGGGTGCTCTTCACCGAGCGCCGCAGCGCCCATGTGCGGGCCCAGATGCTGCTGCTGGGCACCACGGTGCTGCTGTTCTATCCGCTGCTCGCCGCCGGCGGCGTCCTCGGCCAGCCGGTGCGCGGCTTCGTCTTCCCGGCCGGGCTCGAGGTGGCGCTCGGCGCCTTCCTGTTCGGCATCGGCATGCAGCTCGGCGGCGGCTGCGCCTCCGGCACGCTCTACACGGCGGGCGGCGGCTCGACCCGCATGCTGGTGACGCTGGCGAGCTTCATCGCCGGCGCGACGCTCGCGACGTTCACTTTCGAGCACTGGCACGTGCTGCCAAGCCTGCCGCCGATCGGCGCCGTGCAGACCCTCGGCCTCGCGCCGGCGCTCGCCGGCACGCTGGCGATCCTCGGCCTCGTCTGGTGGGGCGCGGCGCGCGCCGAGCGGGCTCGGCATGGCAAGATCGAGCCGATCTTTCCTCGGCCCGCCGATCGGGCGTCATGGATCAAAGGCCCGTGGCCGTTCGCCTGGGCGGCCCTCGCCATCGCTGTGCTCGAGCTCGCGACCCTGCTGATCGCCGGCCGGCCGTGGGGCATCACCCAGGCCTTCGCGCTGTGGGGCTCGCACGCCGTCGACCGGCTCGGCCTCGACGACCCGACCTTCTGGGCGTTCTGGGAGGAGCCGACGCGGGCCGACGCGCTTCTGCGGCCGCTGTCGGCGGACATCACCACGGTGATGGATCTCGGCCTGATCGTCGGCGCGCTGCTCGCCGCCGGGCTCGCCGGCCGCTTCGCCCCGACGCTCCGGGTGCCGCTGCCGCATCTGCTCGCCGCGGTCGTCGGCGGCCTGCTGCTCGGCTTCGGCGCCATCATGGCGACCGGCTGCAACATCAGCGCCTACGTGTCCGGCATCGCGTCGGGCAGCCTGCACGGCTGGCTGTGGATCGCCGCCGCCCTGCCCGGCAACTATGTCGGCACCAGGCTGCGCCCGCTGTTCCGTCTCGGCGCCTGAGTGGCGCGCGCGACGCCTCTCCGGAAGCCTCGCGGTTCGCTGCGCTGCCTCGGTGAAGGCCTCGTGTCCCGGGCGCGGCGCATCGCGCCGCGAACCGGGATCCAGTGGCGATCAAGCGAGACGGTCGGAGAACCTTGTATTGCAGTGCGGCCCGTCGTGCGGCCCCTCGTGCGGCCCCTCGTGCGGCCCCTGGGCCCCGGCTCTGCGGCGCATCAGGCCTGCGGCCTGACACGCCTTGTCCGGGGCACGAGGCCGAGCACCGGGACCAAGAACCGGGACCGAGCCCCGGGATCGCCGTTTCATCTCGAGGCGTATGCAGCCGCACACGACAACTCAACTGAAGGGGCCGTGTCGACGACACGAAAACGGCCCGGGCCGAAGCCCGGGCCGCGCGGCGGAGTGCCTTCCGCCGGTCGTCGCCACCGGAGGCCGGCGTTCGCCCCGCCGGCCCCTCCCGGGCGACGATGTCGCCGCGTCACCGCCCCTTGATGGTCAGGATCAGGGTCGCGATCCCGCCCACAACGGCGCAGCCGACGAGGTAGTACAGGCCGCCCGCATACGAGCCCGTCGCCGTGATCAGGAAGCCGATCGCCACCGGCGCCAGCGACGAGAACCCGTTGCCGAGTCCGTTCATGATGCCGGCCGCCGTCGAGATGCCGCGGCTCGGCACGATGTCCTGCATCAGCGTCCAGGCCGCCGGACCGCCGAGCCCGATCGAGCCGACCCCGAAGGCGAGGAAGATCGCCGCCGTCATGTTGTCCGAGGCGTTGGCGGCGAAGTAGATGCCGATGCCGACGCCGACCATGGCGAACAGGATGACGGGCGCGCGCCGCCCCATCATGTCGCACAGGACGCCGGAGATGATCTTGGTGACGACGCCGAGAATCCACGGCAGCGCGGCGAGCGCGCCCATGGCGGCCCAGGAGAAGCCGCGCGCCTCCTTCAGATAGCTCGGCACCCAGGTCATCGAGCCCCAGATCACCGAGGTGTGGACCACGTAGTACACGACCAGGAGCCAGAACTGATAGTCCTTGGCGAAGGACTTGAACTTGCTCCACAGCGTGTCGTTCGCGTCGGCCGGCACGGCGGCCGCCTTGGCGCGCTCGGCCGCGAGGCCGGCCTCGATGTGGTCGATCTCGAGCTGGTTGATGCGCTTGTGGTCGCGCGGCTTGTCGGCGGTGAAGAACCAGATCGCGGCGAGCGGGACAAGACCGGCGGCCGCCAGGATGAAGAAGCTCGACCGCCAGCCGGTGAGATGGATGATCGCCGTGAACAGCGGCATCGCCACGGCCGGCGCGATCGCCATGCCGGTCTGCCACACCGCGTTCGCCTTGCCGCGCTCGTCGGGCCGGAACCACTCCTTGATGTACTTGCTCTGCATCGGGAAGTGGAGGCCCTCGCCCAGCCCGAGGATGACCCGCGAGAACAGCATCAGCATGAAGGTCGGCGCCAGGCCGCCGATGATCAGCGAGATGCCCCACATCACGACCGACAACGACATCGCCTTGCGCGGACCGAGGAAGTCGCCGATCGGCGCCAGCACGACGTTGCCGACCCCGTAGGCGATCAGGAACAGCGTCATCAGCAGGCCCTTCTGAACGGCCTGCCCGGTGATGCCGAAATAGTCGAGGAATTCCGGATCGACGACCAGGATCGAGACGTTCACCCGGTCGATGTAGGAGAAGAAGACGACGAGCAGCAGGATGCCGGCCAGCACGTGGCGCTGATGCGTCGGCCTGGCTGCTTGGTCGATCGCGACCGAAGTCGACATGACGAAGCCCTTCTGATGTTCGGGTATGGGCCGCCGCGCGGCGCCGCCGCTGGCCGGAACGATCCGGACGGGCGGCGCCGGCGGACGATGGATCCGGCCCGGCGACGCCGCCGGGCCGTTCTGATCAGCTCATGTACTTCTTCGAGCGCGTCACCGTGACCTTCATGCACTTCTCGATCGTCTCCGGGGTCGGCTCCTGACCGATGCCCGGCAGATCCGGCACCTTGTACTTGCCGTTCACCGGCTGGTAGTCATACAGGCAGGTCGCCCGGCTCTCCGGATTGAGCGCCCGCTGATGGTGCTCGTGGATGATGAAGTTCGGGATCACGGCCTCGATCTGCAGTGCCGCCGCCTTGGAGATCGGGCTGCCGCAGACGTGGATCTGCACGGCGCAGTCGTAGGTGTTCGCCATGTCGCAGATCTTCTTCGCCTCGGTGAGGCCGCCGCACAGGCACAGATCCGGCTGGATCACGTCGATCGAGCGGTCCTCGAGGAACGGCCGGTAGCCCCAGCGCGTGTAGATGCGCTCGCCGGCGGCGATCGGCATCTTCACGGCCTTCTTGATCTCCAGCATCGAGCGCGAGTTGAGCGGGTGGCAGGGCTCCTCGTAGTAGAAGATCCGCAGATCCTCGAGCGCCTGGCCGATCTGGATCGCCGAGATCGTGTCGGTGTTGGCGTGGTGCTCCAGGATGATGTCGAGATCCGGTCCGCCGGCCTCGCGCATCGCCGCCATCCGGTCGTAGACGGTGCGGATGACGCGGTTCTCCAGCGGCCCAGTGATCTTCCACGGGCCCTTGCCGTCCGGCCGGTCGGAGAAGATGATCGGATCGACCTTGATCGAGTCGTAGCCGTCCGCCATCGCGACGCGCGTCACCTCGGCGTAGTCCTCCGGCGTGATCAGCACCTGCTTGTCGATCTTCGGGCCCCAGTTGAACTGGAGCTGGCTCGCATAGGTGCGCAGGTCGTCGTTGGTCTTGCCGCCCATCAGCTGCCAGACCGGCATGTTGAAGGCCTTGCCCTTGAGATCCCACAGCGCGATGTCAATGCCGGAGATCGCGGCGTTGACGACGGTGCCGCCGCCCATGCCCCAGAAGGTCTTGCGGAAGATGGTCTCCCAGATCTTCTCGATGGCGAGTGGATCCTCGCCGATGATCACCTCGGCGAAGTCCTGCACCATGCCGAAGCCGGCGCGCCAGCCCTTGCCGTAGGCGAGGCCGACCTCGCCGAAGCCGCTGATGCCCTCGTCGGTGTTGACCCGCACGATCACGGGCGACCAGTCTCCGCGCGAGGAGCCGGCGTTGCCGCTCGGCATCTGCATCACGTCGACGCTGACGATCTTCATTTTTGTATCCTCCGTCTTGGATCAGGATCGTCGTGAAGGGGACCGGCCGCTCGGCGCGACCCGTCAGGACTTGCCGGGGGGCGCCGCGGCCGGGACGAGGCCCGGCGCGGGCGTGGCGAGGGGAGACGTCGAGGCGGCACGCGCCGCGGCGAAGCCGCCCCGCTCGCGGAAGCGGGAGAAGACGACGAGGCACAGCGCGAGGCCGACCATCGGCACCGCGAAGGCGCGGCCGTAGAGCACGGCCGGATCGCCGCCGGCGCCGACCAGATCAGGATGGGCGATCACGACACCGATGACGTACTGGTAGAAGGCGCCGCCGCACTGCAGGAACATCGTCACGGCCCCGACCGCGGCACCGGCGTAGCGCGAGTCGAACAGCTCCTTGGAGGCGGCGAAGCAGACCACGAAGGCGCCGCCCGAGAGGCCGTACCAGAAGAACAGCGCGCCGAGCATCCAGCCGCTCAGGTCGCCGGTGAAGAACACCAGCGGCACGTAAGAGAGGAGATGCAGCACGCCACCGAACAGCAGTACCGGGCGGCGCGCGCCGAACACCTTGTCGGAGAGCCAACCGGCCAGCGGGCAGCCGATCGTCATGCCGAGCGGGAACAACATCAGGATGTGGCCGGCCTCCTGCTTGGAGAGACCGTAGACGGTGTGCAGATAAGGACCGGCCCACAGCGAGCCGACGCCCATGAAGGTGCCGTAGAACGAGAACACCAGGACGCCGATCAGATAGACGCCCGGATTGGAGAACACGGTGGCGATGGCGCGGCGCAGATCGGCGAGCGCCGAGCCGCTTCCGGCCGCGGGAGCCGACCGCTTCGGCGCCGGCGCGCCGCGGCGCGCGTACTCGCCCGGCGTGTCGACGACGACGAACCAGCAGACGACGGCGGCGACCGCGGTGAGCGCCGCGACGATCGTGAACACGTCGCGCCAGCCGATCGCGCCGATCGCGGCGGTGAGCGGCGCGGTCGACAGCAGCGCCCCGATATTGCCGAAGGCGAGCAGCAGGCCCGAATAGGTGCCGAGCTCGTCCGGGCCATACCAGTCGGAGAAGATGCGCAGCGCCGCGACGTAGACGACGCTCACGCCGAGACCGATCACGAAGCGGCTCGCCGCCAGCGTGCCGATGCTCGAGCCGAACGCGAAGGCGAGACCGGCGAGCGCCGCGATCAGCACGAAAACGGCCATGGTGCGGCGCGCGCCCCAGCCGTCGGACAACAGGCCGGAGGGGAACACGGCAGCCGCATAGGCCCAGAAATACATCGACGCCATCAGGCCGAGCTGCGCCGGATCGAGCCCGAGCTCGCCGGCGATCACCGGGCCGACCACCACGGGCGCGGCGCGATGGAAATAGGAGATCACGTAGGTGAATGCGATGACCACGAAGATCAGCGCGCGTCGGCGCCTGATCGGCGCTGCGAGCAGTGCTGACCCGCGCGCATCGCGGGACGGATCGGCGGTGATGGATCGAAGGCTCATTCGGAACGCTGCGGATTTTGTGCGACCCGGCGGAGAGATGGCGCGTCGCATAAGGAGAGATACGGAGAGCGCGATGGTCGTGACGAGGCGGGGCTACATTCCGGTGGTCCTGCTGATCGCCGCGCCGATGGCGCCGGCGATACGTGGTAGCGCGATCCGTAGCAGGGTAACGTTGAGGACGCGGCGCGCCTTCGATATCAGGACGAAGACTATCGACGACCTGCCAATCTCGCCGACCGGCCATTCTCTCCGATCGGCCATCGCTCCGATCCGCCATGACGATCAGAACCGACGACTGGATTCATCTCCAGGTGCCCGAGCTCGACGGGCTGCCGCGCCCCATCATCGTGCGCTCGCAGCATCTGCCGAAACGTCATCTGTTCCCGCGTCATTCGCATCGCTGGAATCAGTTCCTGTACGCGACGTCGGGCACGATGTTCGCCGCGATCGAGAACGCCTGGTACGTGATCTCGCCGGAGCAGGCCTATTGGGTGCCGACCGGCGTCGTCCACATGACCGGCGCCCTGCAGGACGCCGAGTTCCGCAGCCTCTACATCCGCGACGACGTCGCCGCGCAGCTGCCCCGCGAGAGCATCGTGTTCTCGGTGACGCCGCTGATGCGCGCCCTGATCGTCGAACTCACCGAGCTCGGCCGCGCGGGCGAGCAGAGTGATTACGTCGAGCGGGTCGAGCGTCTGATTCTCGATCAGATCGTGCGGCTGCCGAGCGAGAGCTTCCATCTGCCCTGGCCGCAGAGCCCGATGCTCCTGAGAATGTGCCAGGAGCTGTTCGACAACCCGTCCGACGAGCGCGACATCGCGGCGTGGGGCCGGGAGCTCGGCGCGTCGCCGCGCACGCTGCATCGCCGCTTCGAGCGCGAAGTCGGCATCGGGCTGCGCGAATGGCGGAACCGGCTGCGCGTCTTCCGCGCCATCGACCTGCTCGGCGCCAGCGACAACATCACCGAGATCGCGCTCGAGCTCGGCTACAGCACGCCGTCGGCCTTCACCTACATGTTCCGCCAACGGATGGGTTGCGCGCCGAGCGAATGGCGTCGCACAATCCGCGCGACGCAGTAGCGCCGCCGGCTTCTCGGGCGACGCCGCGTCGCCCGCGAGGCCCGATGACCGAGAGTTTCCTGGACGTTCAGAGCGACGCGCCGATCCCCTACATGGCGCGCACCCGCGCCTACTATCTCGCGCTCGGCTACGACCCGCCCTATGTCTGGGCGCATCACGACGACGTGCCGTTCACGCCGCTCGCGCAGCCGCTGGCGCAGTCGCGCGTCGCGCTGGTGACGACGGCGGCGCCCTATCAGCCCGACAAGGGGCCGCAGGGGCCGGGCGCGCCCTACAACGCCGCGGCGAAGTTCTACACCGTCTACTCGGGCGACAGCGCGATCGATCACGACGTGCGCATCGCCCATGTCGGCATCGACCGCCGTCACACCAGCATGGAAGACTCCGGCACCTGGTTCCCGCTGCCGCTGCTGCGCGCCGCCGCGGCCGCCGGCCGGCTGCGCCTCGCGCCGCGCTTCCACGGATTTCCGACCAACCGTAGCCATCGTCAGACGACCGAGGTCGACGCGCCGGAGCTGTTCGAGCGGTGCTTCGCCGACCGCGTCGACGCCGTGATCCTGGTGGCCAACTGCCCGGTCTGTCACCAGTGCCTGGCGCTCGCCGCGCGCCTCCTGGAGGAGAACGGCATCCCGACCGTGGTGATGGGCTGTGCCCGTGACATCGTCGAGCACTGCGGCGTGCCGCGCTTCGTGTTCAGCGACTTCCCGCTCGGCAACGCGGCCGGCCGGCCGCACGACCCGGAGTCGCAGCGGCTCACGCTGGACCTCGCCCTCGACCTGCTGACGAGTGCGACGGGACCGCGCACCACCGTGGTGTCGCCGCTGCGCTGGAGCGACGATCCGGCGTGGAAGCGCGACTACGCGAATCCGGACCTGCTCTCGCCCGAGGAGCTGGCGCGGCTGCGCGCCGAGGCCGAGGCGGCCCGCCTCGCCGCCCGCGACATCCGCATCGCCGAAACGACGCGCTGAGGCGACGGCCAGCGGCCTCGGGGCACGAGGTCGTTTCGGCACGCCGTTTGCTGGTCCGCGCTGCGGCCGGTCACACGGCGCGCGCTGGCTCGACCACGACGAGACGGCCGGCGGCCCGACGGCTGTCACCGGTACGAGCGTTTCGACAAGGAATTTAAGAGAGTTTCGATGAGTTGGGATTTCTGGATCGACCGCGGCGGCACCTTCACGGACGTGATCGGCCGCGACCCGGCGGGCGCGCTGCACGCGACCAAGCTCCTCTCGGAAAACCCCGGCGTGTATGGCGACGCCGCGGTGGCGGGCATCCGCAAGCTCCTCGGCCTCGCGCCCGACGCGCCGATCCCGACCGGGGCGATCGGCGAGGTGCGGATGGGCACCACGGTCGCCACCAACGCGCTCCTGGAGCGCAAGGGCGAGCGCACCGCCTTCGTCACCACGCGCGGCCTCGCCGACGTGCTGGAGATCGGCTACCAGGATCGCCGAAAGATCTTCGCCAAGCAGATCATCAAGCCCGATCAGCTCTACGAGCGGGTGATCGAGGCAGACGAGCGCGTGCTCGCCGACGGCACGGTGGAGCGCCCGCTCGACGAGGATCGCGCGCGCCGCGATCTCCAGGCCGCGTACGACGCCGGCATCCGGGCCGTCGCCATCGCACTGATCCACGGCTTCCGCTTCCCCGCGCACGAGACGGCGCTCGCCGATATCGCGCGAAGAATCGGCTTCACCCAGATCTCGGTGAGCCATCAGGTGTCGCCCTTGATAAAACTGGTCGGGCGCGGCGACACCACGGTGGTCGACGCCTATCTGTCGCCGATCCTGCGCCGCTACGTGGCGCAGGTCTCGGAGGAGCTCGACGTCGCGCGCACCGGCGCCCGGGTGATGTTCATGACCTCGGCCGGCGGCCTCACCGGCGCCGATCTGTTCCAGGGCCGCGACGCGATCCTGTCGGGCCCCGCCGGCGGCGTGGTCGGCATGGCGGCGACCGGCGAGGCGGCCGGCTTCGACGCCGTGATCGGCTTCGACATGGGCGGCACCTCGACCGACGTCGCCCATTTCGACGGCACGTTCGAGCGCGCCTTCGAGACCGAGGTCGCGGGCGTGCGGCTGCGCGCACCGATGATGCTGATCCACACCGTGGCGGCGGGCGGCGGCTCGATCCTGCATTTCGACGGCGCCCGCTTCCGGGTCGGCCCCGACTCGGCCGGTGCCGTGCCGGGCCCGGCGAGCTATCGCCGCGGCGGCCCGCTCACCGTCACGGACGCCAACCTGATGGTCGGCAAGCTGGTGCCGGAATTTTTTCCGGCGATCTTCGGACCTGATCAGGATCAGCCGCTGGACGCAGAGGTAGTCCGTGAAAAATTCGCCGCGCTCGCAGCGCAGGTGGGTGACGGGCGCAGCCCTGAAGAAGTCGCCGACGGATTCCTGAAAATCGCCGTCGCCAACATGGCCGAGGCGGTAAAGAAGATCTCGGTGCAGCGCGGCTACGACGTGACAGCTTACGCGCTCAACTGCTTCGG
Organism: Rhodoplanes elegans; assembly: GCF_016653355.1. GTDB lineage: Bacteria > Pseudomonadota > Alphaproteobacteria > Rhizobiales > Xanthobacteraceae > Rhodoplanes > Rhodoplanes elegans. The sequence continues at coordinate 23,526 of NZ_NHSK01000282.1, forward strand.
CGGCGCCGGCGGCCAGCACGCCTGCCTGGTCGCCGACGCGCTCGGCATGGAGAGCGTGCTGGTGCACCCGCTCTCCGGGCTCCTGTCGGCCTACGGCATGGGGCTCGCGAGCATCCGGGCGACGCGGTTCGAGAGCATGGGCGTGCCGCTCGACGGCGCCGCCGCCGCGCTCCGCGCAGCGCGTGAAAAGCTCGGCCGTGCGTGCCTCGGCGAGCTCGCCGGCCAGGGCGTCGCGGCGGCCGACGCGAATGTCGGCGTGACGGCGCATGTGCGCTACGAGGGCACCGACACGGCGCTCGACATCCCGGTGCCGTTCGCGGGCGACGTCCTGCCCGCCGCCGCGCTCGCGCAGATGCGCGAAGGCTTCCTGACGCAGCATGCGACGCGCTTCGGTTTCGTCGACCGGGAGAAGGTCCTGATCGTCGACGCCGTCTCGGTCGAGGCGATGGGCGGCGCCGCGCCGCAGTCGGAAGCGACGCTCGTCGAAGAGGCCGGCGACGCCCCTGCCCCGCACGAGACCCGCCGCTTCTTCTCGGGCGGCGCCTGGCACGACGCCGGCATTTTTCTGCGTTCACAGCTGCGGCCCGGAGACGTCGTCACCGGGCCGGCGATCGTCATCGAGCCGAACCAGACGATCGTGATCGAGCCCGGCTGGCAGGCCCCCCTCACGGCGCACGATCATCTGGTGCTGCGGCGCGTCGTCGCGAGGCCGCAGACGGAGGCGATCGGCACCAGGGCCGACCCGGTGATGCTCGAGATCTTCAACAACCTGTTCATGTCGATCGCCGAGCAGATGGGTGTCGCGCTGCAGAACACGGCGTACTCGGTGAACATCAAGGAGCGGCTCGACTTCTCCTGCGCCGTGTTCGACGCGTCGGGCGCCCTGGTCGCCAACGCGCCGCACATGCCCGTGCATCTCGGCTCGATGGACCGCTCGGTCGAGACCGTGATCGCGCAGAACGACGTGATCAGTCCGGGCGACGTGTTCGCCCTCAACGCGCCCTACAACGGCGGCACCCATCTGCCCGACATCACGGTCTGCACGCCGGTGTTCGACGTGGCCGGCGAAAAAATCCTGTTCTGGGTGGCGAGCCGCGGCCACCACGCCGACGTCGGCGGCATCGCGCCCGGCTCGATGAGCCCCAAGGGCACGACGATCGAGCAGGAAGGCGTCTACATCGACAACTTCAAGCTGGTCGATCGCGGCCGGCTGCGCGAGGCGGAGCTGATCGCGCTCCTGACCGGCGGCCCCTGGCCGGTCCGCAACGTCGTGCAGAACGTCAACGACCTGAAGGCCCAGGTCGCGGCGAACCAGCGCGGCGCCGCCGAGCTGAACAAGATGATCGCCCATTTCGGGCTCGACGTCGTCACCGCCTATATGGGCCACGTTCAGGACAACGCCGCCGAGAGCGTCCGCCGGGTGATCGATCGCCTCTCCGACGGCGCCTTCGCCTACGAGATGGACGACGGATCGGTGATCCGCGTCGCCATCACGGTCGACAAGGACAAGCGCGAGGCGACCGTCGACTTCACCGGCACGCAGACGCAGCGGCCCGACAACTTCAACGCGCCCGCACCCGTCACGCGCGCGGCCGTGCTCTACGTGTTCCGCGTGATGGTCGACGCCGACATCCCGATGAACGCCGGCTGCCTGCGCCCGGTGCGGCTGATCGTGCCGGCGGGCTCGATGCTGTCGCCCGTCTACCCGGCCGCCGTCGTCGCCGGAAACGTGGAGGTGAGCCAGGCCGTCACCAACTGCCTGTTCGGTGCGCTCGGCGCGCTCGCTGCCGCGCAGGGCACGATGAACAATCTCACCTTCGGCGACGATCGTTATCAGTACTACGAGACGATCTGCTCGGGCTCGCCGGCCGGCCCGGGCTTCGACGGCGCGCCCGCCGTGCACACCCACATGACCAACTCGCGCCTCACCGATCCGGAGATTCTGGAGACGCGCTTTCCGGTCGTGCTGGAGGAGTTTTCCGTCCGCCGCGGGTCCGGCGGAAAAGGCCGCTGGAACGCCGGCGACGGCACGCGCCGCACGATCCGGTTCCGCGAGGCGATGGAGTGCGCGCTGCTCTCCGGCCACCGCCGGGTGCCGCCCTTCGGCCTCGCCGGTGGCTTGCCGGGCGAGACCGGAAAGAACATCGTGCGCCGCAACGACGGCACGCTGGAGGAGCTGCCCGGCGCCGCCTCGACCGTGTTGGACGCCGGCGAGGCCATCACCGTGATCACGCCGACCGGCGGCGGCTACGGGATGGGGTGAGGTGCGGGCATTCCGGGGCGGTGTTGAACCGTCGTTCCGGGGCGGCGCGAAGCGCCGAGCCCGGAACCCATATCCCCTGTATCGCGTGAGCCACCGATGCAGGGCGTATGGATTCCGGGCCCGCGCGCTGTCGCGCGCGTCCCGGAATGACGGAGTTAGTGTTCCCCGGTCAGGATCGTCTTGTTCGCGGCGAGCCAGGCGTCGAAGCTCTGCGGCCGGCGGCCCGTGATCTTGAAATAGTCGTCCGTGACATGCGCGAAGCGGCCGGCGGCGGCCGCGGCGTCGAACGAGGCGAACACGCGGGCGATCGGCTCCGGCACGCCGTGCGCCACCATGCCGGCGACCAGCGCGTCGATCGTCACCGGCACCACGGCGAGCGGCTTGCCGAGCGCGGCGCTCACCTTCGCGGCGATCTCGTCGCGCGTCAGCGCCTCGGCGCCGGACAGGGTGTACGTGTGGCGCCCGGTTTCCGATCCGGCCAACACGGTCGCGGCGGCGCGGGCGAGATCGTCGCGGGCGATGTCGGCATAGCCGCCGCCGGCCGCGGCCGAGTACCAGTGCCCCGAGGCGAGCGCCGCCGGCAGCGCATGGGCGAGGTTCTCGAAGTACCAGTGATTGCGCAGCACCGTGAACCCGGGCAGCCGGCTCGCCGCCAGCGCCTGCTCGGTACCGAGATGATCCGGCGCGAACAGGATCGGCGAGTTCTCCGGCAGCGGCATCGACGTGTAGACGACGTGGCGCACCCCCGCCTTCTCGGCCGCCGCGACGGCGGCCTGGTGCTGGGCGAGGCGTGCCCCCGGACGGTCGAGCGTGTCGGTCGAGATCAGCAGCAGCCGGCCGACGCCGGCGAAGGCCTTGTCCAGCGACGCCGCGTCCTCGAAGTCTGCGGCCCGCACGGTGACGCCCTTGTTCGCGAACGCGGCGAGCGCGTCCGGCTTTCGCGAGGTCGCGACGATGCGGCCGGGCGGGACTGCCAGGCTCTCGACCAGATGGTGGAGGACGCGACGGCCGAGATGGCCGGAGGCGCCGGTGACGAGCAGGGCGTCGGACATGAAGGGCTCCTGGACGACGGATTGAGGGCAAATCGAGACCTGGTCTCGTTCAGAGACCTGCTCTATACTGGAGCCCAGCACCGCCGGTAAAGACGGCAGCTTTTCGTCACCTGGTCACACGCAGGGAACCACCCTGGGGAACGATCCATGGCCCGCCGCACCGCCTCACCGCCCCCCGACTGTCCCGTCGCACCGGCCCGCAGCGCCGCCGTCGACACGCTCGTGCGCGTCATGGCCGGCTTCAAGGGGCTCGATTTCGACGCCGCCAACTGCCCGGTACGCGACGTGCTCGATCACCTCGCCGGCAAGTGGACGACGCTCCTCCTGATCATGCTGGCCGAACGGCCGCACCGCTTCGGCGAACTGCGCCGCGGCCTGCCCGACATCTCGCAGCGGATGCTGACCCAGAGCCTGCGCGACCTCCAGCGCGACGGGCTGGTGAGCCGCCACGTCCACCCGACCGTGCCGCCGAGCGTCGAGTATCGCCTCACGGCGCTCGGCGGCTCGCTGCTGGAGCCGCTCGCCGCCCTGATCACATGGGCCGCCGACAACCACGCGACGATCCGCTCCGCCCGCGAGGCGTTCGAGCAGGCCACGGCGGCGTGAGGGGAGCGCGGCGCGGCCCGGCCCCAACCGGACCCGGCGGTCGGACAGCGCCGGGTGTACCGGACTCGGCAGATCGGCTACGAAACCGCGACAGACTTGCCACACACGGCCGCGCGTTCGATCAAGCGCTCCGTCAAACGGTCGATGATGGGCGTGTCGAGCCCTTCCGCGCGCGCCTTCGTAAGCGCGGCGCTCGCCGCATCCGGGAGTCTCGCGGCCATCGCGGCGAGCCGCTCGATCAAGCTCTCGGCATCGACGCGCATCTCGCGCGCGAACTTCTGCCATTGACGCGCGCCGACGAGGCCGAGCTTGTATTCGCCACCGATCTTCATGGCGAGCTTGACCTTGCGGAGGTCTAACTCTTCATAGGGAAGAATGCTCGCCACGTCATAGAGCGGCGCAAGGCGGACACGGCCGCGACCGAGCAGCAGCGAGTAGTTCTTGGCGTGCGCGTCGGTGCCGCCGATGAGCCAGTTGAAGCCCAGAGCGTCGATGAACGTGTCGACGTCGACCTCGCCATGCGCCAGGCGTCGTCATAAAGAAACCTGATGCCACCGCGCGCATTGCGTCGGACGCGGCCGACCTCCTTTCCGTCGAGAAGTGCGACGAGCTCGCCGGTCACGGCTTCGCCTGTCTGGCCCTGGCCACGATGGCGTCGATGTGGACGCCGTCCGACGGCGGGTGATCTGATGCTGGTCCGACGGCCGCATCGAGACGAAGGCCGAGAACATCGATGGCACGAAGTACAAGTGCGAGCTCCGCACGGGGGTGGCCACGCTCGATTTCCATGACCCATTGGCGGCTGACGCCGATCCGCTTGGCGACGGTCGCCTGATCGAGGTCGAGGTGCTTGCGCCGATCACGGAGAACGGCGCCGAGATCGGCAGGTGTACGGACGAGCATGGGGATTCCAAGGTTACCGTTCGCGGACATCAGCATATGTCAGCGAACGGCGACAATTGAAAGTGTCGTCGTTCGATAACATTTTTGACCCCTGACGCCTTTTTGACGACCACACGGCTGCGCGGTCTCTGACCGCGATACGCGCCGACACCGAGCCGGTGCCGGTCGCTCCCGCATACCTGGGGTCCGTGGTGGAATCTCGGTGGCGCGGTGGTGCCGGTGGTCGGGATCGAACCGACACTCCTTGCGGAACACGATTTTGAGTCGTGCGCGTCTACCAGTTCCGCCACACCGGCGCGGCGCGGACTATAGCGGCGCGCCACGCCGCCGCCAACCGGCGCGGGGGCGCTTCACCGGCGGCTCGGCTATGATGACGGGGCCGCCGGAGTCGCCGCTCCGCCGTGCCGCCCCGGAGCCCGCCGATGCCCGCCCGAAAGCCTGCCCGCAAGACTGTCCGCAAGCTCGCCCGCAAGTCTCCGTCGCGAGCCGCTTCGAAGCCCGTCGCGGCACCCGCGCGCGCCACGGCAAAGACGGTGCCGAAAGCCGACACCAAGGCCAAGGCGGCCCGCGGGGCGACGCCGGCGCGTGCCGCCGCGACGCCCCGCGCCACCGCTGCGCAGCGGCCGCGCCCGGTCAAGAAGGTCGACTTTCCGGTCGAGGACGTCCGCCGCTTCCTGGAGCCGGGGCCGATCGTGCTGGTCTCGTCGTGCTTCGAGGGCGAGACGAACATCATGACGCTCGGCTGGCACATGGTGATGGGCTTCGAGCCGGCGCTGGTCGGCTGCTACATCTGGAACGCCAACCACTCGTTCGGCTTGATCCGCCGCAGCAAGGTCTGCGTCATCAACGTGCCGACCGTCGACCTCGCCGAGACCGTGGTCGACATCGGCAACTGCTCGGGCCGCGACACCGACAAGTTCGAGACATTCGGGCTGACGCCGCAGCCCGGCGTGATGGTGTCGGCACCGCTGATCGCCGAGTGCGTCGCGAGCTTCGAGTGCCGGCTCGCCGATGCGAGCCTGATCGACCGGCTCGGGCTGTTCGTCTTCGAGGTGGTGAAGGCGCATGCCGCGCCGGCCGCGATCAGGACGGCGCCGAAGACCCTGCACTATCGCGGCGACGGCGAGTTCATGATCGCCGGCGAGACGACCCGCCAATGGCGCCGCCGCTTCCGACCCGAGATGCTGTGAGGCAGGCGGCTCCGCCGTCACGTGACGCGGCGTGACCTCTTGGCACCCGCCGACTTGTGGTGCTTGGCATTGACCTTACGGGGCGCGGCGCGCGCTACAGCGGCGACACGGCGCGGCTTCCCTTTCGCGGCTTTGGCCGCGAACTCGGACGGAGACTTGGCGCCGGATCCGGGCGCTGCCTTGGCGGTGGCCTTCCGGGTGGAACGCGGGGCGGCCTTGGGGGCCGCCTTGCGGCCAGACTTTTGCACCGCCCTCTGCTTCGCCGGCGTGCCCTCGGCCGCGCCGTCGTCAGCGGCCGCCTCCGCGGCATGCGCCGCCCCGGCAGCGGCGAACTCGACTTTCAGGGTCACCACGCCGTCGGCGTCGAACTTGATGTTCTTCAGGGTGATCCCGGAGCGCCTCGTGCCGAACGAGGTGGAGGTCGAGCCGCCGTCGCCGAGCACGTTGTGTCCCTCCGCGCCGGGGAACGGATCACCCTCGTCGCCCTGCTTCCAATCGTCCGGCCGGTCGAGGTCGTTCCGCCCGTCGGCCTGGACCAGGGACATGCCGGGACTCTTCGCAGACGTCATCTCCCGCGGCTCGTCGACCTTCCAGACCAGTAGGCCCTCGCCCGGCAGGTCGTGATCGAAGCCGGTGCGCCGGCGGCTTTCGAGGAGCAGATACTGCCGCGGCTCGAACCTCGGGCTGACCAGCTTGACGACCTCACCGGAGGTCGGCGTATGGGGCCTGATCGTCAGTTTCTGGCTCGACGTGACGGTCCGCGACGTGATCCAGCCGTGCTTTAGCTTGTGCAGAGCCGCCGGATGTGCCGGCCGCGCGCCGTCCCCGTTGTAGGATCCGCCGGCCATCAGATCCCAGCGGCCTGAGCCACTCCACTGACCGTCCACCCCGTAGTTCGGATCGTAGAAGTCCTGCCATTCGAAGGCGAGGTGGCCGAGCTCGTGGGCGCATACCCCGACCTTGCAGTCGTGCGGAACCACCAGATAGATGGTCGCCGCCAAGTCGGGCGCGACCTGAACCGGATTCCGGAGCTGCCACTTGTGCGACCAGATATGCGCGCCCTGAAGTGGACGCTGCATCACCTCGGCGCCGCGTCCGGAATGGACGATGAACAGCGCCGTAATGATGCCGCGACCGAACTTGTCGAGCCCACTCGAGAACGTCACGTTTGCGGCGAGCGCAGCTTGCACCGCGTCCTCGGCGAGACGGGGCGCGTTGTGCGGATAGCTGTCCCATTTGGTGCCAGATTCCCCGTTCGTGTAGTAGGAATAGGGTTGCGGCATGCGGAACCAGCCCTCGACCGTACCGCTCACGTCGACCTTTCCGGTACTGACCTCGGCGTAGTAGTCGCGCATGCTGCCTGTCGGATAGGTGTCGCGCGAGAACAGCAGACCCTCGTAGTGCGCCTTTGGGATCAGGCCGGGCCGGTCGGGAAAATCGACCAGCAGAACCTTGACCTCGATACTGCCCTGGACGGGTTGCGAGGGCAGCGCGAGCCGCAGCGGACCGCCCGGCGCTGGCGCGAACTGGGCGCCGTCGTCCATGCCGACGAGCCCGACCGACGGATCAACAAAGCCGATCTCCTCGAGATACTGGTTGAACGACACCGTCCCGTAGCGGTCGGATCGTCGATATTCCATGAAGATCGACGTCATCACGTCGGGCGACGGCGGCACCCGGCAGGCGAACCGGCCGTCACCTGCTTGACATCGGCAGGTCCACCCCGAGCTCGAAACGCGAAGTCGCATGGGAGCCTCCCGTGTCTTCGGCCGCATCGAAACGGCCGCCCGAGCCATCCCCCGCCCACGTCGCGAACGTCGCGCGGCACGACCGGTGCGCGCGACGATGCGGCCCGCGCCATCACCGGCGCAGAAGAGACGACAAAGATCGCGAGGCGAATGGGAACCAACTCGAAGTCGCGTGCAGAGAGGCTACTTTTCTCTATTTCTGATTGCAAACAACGAGAAGGTAAATTGCTCGTGAGGACACTTAGTGCACCGTGCGCGGGCCTCGGCGGATTGCCGCCGGTCGTCGGTCGCGACCGGACGTGACTTTAGGAACGCGGACCAGGGAGCGCCACGCTATCACCGCCGTTTGAGCGTGTAGATGACGTCGTCCCAGGCGAACAGCGCGGTGTTGCGGTCGCGGAAATGGTAGGTGAAGAAGCCGCCGGCGCAGTCGACGTCGACGCTCGGCACGTCGGCGCCGCCCTTGGTCAGGCCGAGATCGCGGGCGATGCGGTCCTGGCTGCCGTCGGGCAGCAGGCCGCGGAACAGCGCGTCGGTCGGATAGGTGCCGACCTGGTACATGGCGCGCTTGCAGGCGAGGCTCTGGTTGGTCGAGACGATCGCGCCGGGCTCGAACGTCACCTCGGTCGCGACCAGCTTGCGGCCGTGCTCGACGAGGCTGTTGCGCTCCTTGCTGCGCACCCACGGCGCCGGCGCCGCCTCGACGATCGACCACTTGCCGATCAGCCCGTTCCGCTCGGCCGTGCCGGTCCTGTCGACCTTCTCGGTCCTGCCGGCCTTCTCGGCCGCGGAGGCGAGCGGCGCCGCGCCTGCCCCGAGCACGAGCGCCGCCACGAGCGTCAGCGTCCAGGTCCTCATCTGCTCCGGCTCCCCCAGTCGTCGTCCCCATCGTGGAAGAAAAGCCAAAGCGCGGCAAAATTAGGAACACGGCGCGGCGGCGTCGCGCGCGCTCGCCGCAAATCCGGTGACGAGCGCCGGCCGGACCGGGGTCGTTAACCCGCCGTTAAGAGGATGCCTCGCCTTTGCCCGATCGGGGCCGAACACCCGCCCCGATGTCCCGGTACGAGCCTCCCGCGGCCCGACCGCAGGAACACAACCGATCGCACCGGCACGCCCATGACCCCGTCCACCATCGACCGCTGCGGCTTCGACGAGACCCGCGCGTCCCGCTTCCCGCGCTTCCGCGCCGCCGTGCTGGCCGAGCTCGTGGCCAGCGCCGCGCTCGTCCTGTCGATCGTCGTGCTGATCATGGTGGTCGGGCTGCAGATCGGCGAGGCGGCGCCGCTCCAGCCGCAACCCACCGAACGCGGGCTGCCGATCGCCGGGCTGGTGAGCTTCGGCCTCGTCGCGCTCGGCGGCCTCACGGTGCTGATCACCAGCCGCGGCCGCGCGCTGCGCCCGCGCGAGTGATGATTTCGACGCAACGGTTAAGACTCGTGTCCCGGACGCGGTGCAACGCACCGCGAGCCGGGACCCAGGGCGACCCGATATGGCGCCCGCCGTGCCGCCCCTGGCCCCGGCTCTGCGGCACATCGGGCTCGTCGCCCGCTGTGCCTTGTCCGGGGCACGCCGCCGGGACCGGGGCGCGCCGTGATATGTCCAACAGTGGGTGCTGAAGAACGTCCCCCTCACCACTTGTGGAAGATGAAGAACGCGCCGACCGCCACGAAGGCGAAGCCGAGGGCGTGGTTCCAGGCGAGCGGCTGGTTGAGATAGAGCCACGAGAAGCCGGCGAAGATCACCAGCGTGATCACCTCCTGGATGGTCTTGAGCTGGGCCGGTGCATAGACGGTGGCGCCCCAGCGGTTCGCCGGCACGGCGAGGCAGTACTCGATGAAGGCGAGCCCCCAGGAGATCAGCACCACCTGCCACAGCGCCACCTCCTTGAAGCGCAGGTGCCAGTACCACGCCGTCGTCATGAACAGGTTGGAGGCGACCAGGAGGACGACCGGCAACACATAGGGCGAGGTGACGAAGGACGGCATCTTGCAACCTTTCGGGGGGCGACGGCTCGGAGAACCGGCATGGCCGGCCGAGCCGGCGAATCGAGTCGTCTCATCTGATCACGCCGCGACGGAAATACGGCGCCCCGGCCGTAACGGGGTCGCAATTCGTGCCTAGCGTCGCGGTTCACGTCTAGACCCACGATGCCCAGCGCGATTGCAGCTCGTCACAACCGCGGAGCCCGCATGCGTCCCGTCCGTCCGTTCCCGACCGCCCTGCTCGCCGCTCTCCTCGCCGTCGCGATCGCGAGCCCGGCCCCGGCGCAGGCACAGGCACAGCAGAAGTCCGGGCCGGCCCCCGCCCCCGCGGCGGCCGCGCCGCGCCCCTATCCTTCCATCGCCGTGACGTTGCCGAAGCCGGTCGCCGATCCGAGCTTCGAGGCGTTCCGAAAACAGCTCGGCGAGATCGCCGGGCGCAAGGACCGCACCGCACTCGCCGGCCTCGTCGCGAAGAGCTTCTTCTGGACCGCGTCGCAGGGCGAGAAGGCCGACCGCAAGAAGCCCGGCATCGACAATCTCGCCGCCGCGCTCGGGCTCGACGCCGCCGACGGCGAGGGCTGGGAGGCGCTGGCGAGCGCCGCCGCCGATCCGACCCTCGAGGCCATGCCGCAGAAGAAGGGCGTGTCCTGCGCGCCGGCCGCCCCGGCATTCGACGGCAAGGCGTTCGAGCAGCTCCTCAAGAGCACGCGCAGCGACGTCTTCGACTGGGCCTATCCGGCACTGCCCGATCTCCCGGTCCGCTCGGGAGCGGGTGCCGACGCGCCGGTCGTCGAGACGCTCGGCGCCGTGCTGGT
>NZ_NHSK01000283.1 GCF_016653355.1 Rhodoplanes elegans
CGCCGGCCGGCCCGGCGGCGCCGGGCGAACCGGACGCGCCGGCGATGTCGGCAGCCCCGATCGCGCCGCCTGCCCGGTCCCGCATCGAGCCGCACACGGCGGCGGCCCTGTCGGCCTGGACGATCCCGCCGCTCTGAGCGGCCCGGGGGGCCGGCGCGCGGGTTAATCCGCAAGTCCTAGTGGTAAATTTACACCCCGTTCACCATTCCGCATTAGAGTCCGATGATCGTCGGCCTCGGATGCGTCCCGGGATCGGCGCCCCGCTGGTCCCGGTCCGGGGCCGTCTCGTCTGCAGCCCGGCGCTTCGCCGTCCGTCCCGGGTGCCTCACCATGCCGGATCGCGCCACGCCCGGTGCCATGACTCCTCGGCCGCCGCGCCCCGCAGCCTCGGGCGCCGCGTCATGACGGCCGTTCCCGAGACCCTGCTGGCCGATCTGCCCGCCCTCCTGGACCAGGGCACGCCCGAGACCCGCGGCGAGATCCTGCGCCGGCTCACCGACCTGTTCCTCACCCAGGCCGGCGGCTTCCGGGACGAGCACGTCGCGGTGTTCGACGCCGTCCTGAAGCTGATCGTCGGCTCGGTGGAGCGGCATTCCCTGATCCGCCTCGGCCTCCAGCTCGCGCCGCTTCCCAATGCGCCGCTCGACACCATCGCCTGGCTCGGCCACTCCGACGACATCGCGGTCGCCGGCCCGGTGCTGGAGCGCTCGACCCGGCTGCCCGATCCGGTGCTGGCCGACATCGCCGAAACCAAGCCGCAGGCGCATCTCGCCGCGATCGCGGTCCGCCGCGCCCTCTCCGTGATGGTCACGGACGCGCTGATCGACCGCGCCGATCTCGACGTCACCCGAAAGGTCACGGCGAACCGCGGCGCGCAGTTCTCCGAGACCGGCTTCCGCACCATCGCGGGCCGGGCCCATATCGACGAGTCGCTCGCCGTGCTGGTCGCCAATCGCGGCGACGTGCCGGACGAGGTGTTCCGCGATCTGGTGAAGAACGCCACCGACGAGGTGCGCCGTCGGCTCACCCGCTGCGACGAGCCGGGCGTGCGCCAGCGCATCGACCAGGCGATGGCGGCGGTCGGCAATCATCTCCTGCATGCTCGCCGCAAGGCGGAGGCGCCCGGCACCACGGTGGCGAGTCCGGCCCCCGACAAGCTCAAGGCGCTGTCCGACAAGGCGCGCGCCGGCAAGCGCGGCGACGTGATCGCCGCCCTCTCCGACATCACCGAGGTTCCCGAGGCCGCGATCAAGAGCCTGATCAAGCAGGGCTCCGAGGAGGGGATGCTGATCCTGTGCAAGGTCGCGGGGCTCGCCTGGCCGGACACCAAGGCGGTGCTGCTCGCGGCCACCGGCGCGGCCGGCGATCCGCGCACCGCCTTCGGCACCTTCTCGGGCCTGACCGCCGAGACGGCCCAGCGCGTCGTCCGCTTCATCCGCCTGCGCAAGGCGGCGACTGCGGCCGACATCCGGAAGATGATGTGAGCAGCAGCGCCGCCACCCTCCCCACAGCCGTTCCGAGGCCGCAGCCGTGCGGCAGCCGCTGGTCGACGCGGCGACGCGGCGCCCTACGGCCGGCATACCAGTGGCGGCTTTCGACTAACCCGGACTAACCTTACAGGCATTCTGTCCGATACTGCATACCTTTGGTTGGTAATGCCATATTTAGGGTTGTAGTTTAGCTTTTCCGCCGACCGAAACCGCCTGTCGGGCGGGACCTCCGCGAGCGCTCCGGTCCGGCGCCACGATCGCGGCGGTCCGCCCACCCCCGGGCACGCATCTCCGACGAAGCGGGTCGACGGAATGTCCTCTCTCGCGTGCTCCTCCTCCGGGCGTATCCGCCACGAACGGCGCCACCCACGCTATCTCACCCTCGCCACCGGCCGGATCGTCGACCGGGACACAGCGGCCACCTGCGCCGTCCTCAACGTCTCGGCCGGCGGCGCCTGCCTCCTGGTGCCGGATGCGGCTGCGGTGCCGGGCGTCTTCGAGCTCGTCGTCGATCCCGGGCGCCTCCGGGTGCGCTGCGTCGCCGTGTGGCGCGACCGCCATCACGTCGGCGTCGCCTTCGTCGCGGTCGACACACGCTCGCCGCTGCCCCCGCTCGAAGCCTGGCGCCCCTTGGGACCCTCCATCGCGCCCTGAACTGGACCACCATCATCATGCCGGCCGCGGTGCCCCTGATCGAAGAGCTGTCGAGCGTCCTCGCGGACGGCAGCGCCGACCGGCGCAGCGAGGTGCTGCGCCGGGTGACCGATCTGTTCCTGGCGACGTCCACCCGGATCGGGGACGAGCAGGTCGACCTGTTCGACGACGTGATGGAGCAGCTCGTCGGCACGGTCGAGCGCTACGCCCTGGTCCGGCTCGGGCTGCAGCTCGCCCCGATCGGCAACGCGCCGCGCGACACCATCGGCCGGCTCGCCCGCCACGACGACATCGGCATCGCCGGGCCGGTGCTCGAGAAGTCCCCGCGCATCACCGACGCGCTGCTGGTCGAGATCGCGCGCAGCAAGGGCCAGAGCCATCTCGCCGCGATCGCGGCCCGCCGGCATCTCTCCGAGGTCGTCACCGACATCGTGGTCGAGCGCGGCGACATCGCCGTCACCCGCAAGGTCACGGCCAATCCGGGCGCCCGCTTCTCGGAGACCGGGCTGCAGACTGTCGCGGCGCGGGCCTGCGGCGACGCGGAGCTCGCCGAGCTGTTCGCCGGCCGCACCGACGTGCCGCCCGACCTGTTCTGCACGATGGTGCGCGACGCCGGCGAGATCGTCCGCCGGCGGCTGGCGACCTCGGCGCATCCGGCGGTGCGCACCCGGCTCGACCACGCCATCGCGGCGATCGGCGACCAGCTCGTCCACGCCCGCCTGCACGCCCATCACGGCCCGGCGGTCCGGCTCGATCCCGACGCCCTGAAAGCCCGGCTGTGCGAGCAGGCCCGCAGCGGCGAGCGCGGCCCGGTGATCGAGGCGCTCGCCGCCGTCGCGGACGTGCCGGCGATCGCGGTGCGCAACCTGATCCGCCAGCGGTCCGCGGACGCGCTGCTGATCCTGTGCAAGGCGGCCGGGCTCGGCTGGTCGGACGCCAAGGCCGTGCTGGCCGTGACGCTCGGCGAGCCCGACGACCCGCGCGCCGCCTTCCAGCATTATGTCGGGCTGAGCGCCGAGGTGGCGCAGCGCGTCGTCCGCTTCATCAAGCTGCGCAAGTCGACGAGCCGGTCGGAGCTCGACCGGCTGACGTGATGCGGCGTCCCCGCGCCTCGTACCGGCACGCGATGCCTCCATCGCGTGCCACGCATGAGAGCGTCATGCGCGGGCTCGACCCGCGTATCCATCACCTTGATCCAAAAGCGTTCTTCGTAGCGGGATGGGTCGCCGGGTCGAGCCCGGCGACGACGCCGAAGCGCTAGTTGCCGAAGCTCGACGACGACAGCACCGGCTTGGCGCCGGGCATCAGGCTGCCGCCCGCATAGGCGGCCGCGGCCGGCGCGGCGCTCGCCTCGACCCGGCCGGCGGGTGCCGGCTGGGTGGTCGGGCGGATGGCGCCGAGCGCCGCCGGGCGCGACGACGAGGAGGCGAGCTGCGTCTGGGCGGGCGCCGGCTTCGCGGCGGGT
>NZ_NHSK01000284.1 GCF_016653355.1 Rhodoplanes elegans
CCACGGGCCGCCCGGCGCCCGGCGGCGGCGCGGCCGCGACCGCAGGCCCGGCGGGCGGCGCGGCCGCGACCGGAACCGACTTGGTGATGACCGGCATCGACGGCAGCGGGTAAGGCGGCACCAGGACGATGGTGCCGGGGGTGATCTCCGGTCCGGGCAGGAGACGCGCCTCGGCGACCCGGGTCTTGAGCAGCGTCAGCGAGCGCTCGACCTCGACGGCCGCCGGCAGCGGCGTGGCGATGACCAGCCGTTCCATCGCGTAGCCGTAGGAGGCGATGCGGTTGACCAGCGACTGCTGCACCCAGCTCATGATCAGGGCGTTCTCGGCCATCCGGGCCTGGGCGTTGACGGCCTCGCCGGCGGTGAGGCCGTTCACGTGCTGGAGGCTCTTGCCGCGCTTGATGTCCATGTCGAGCACCCGGCGCGCCACCGTGACCCAGTAGGGCAGCCGGGTGACGTCGTTGCGGATGTCGTCGTTGAGCTTGCCGTAGCGCGCCGTCGCCGAGCGGAACGCCGTCTGCATCAGCACCTGCTCGTAGGCGGCGACGTTGAAGACGAACCACTGCTGCTGGATGCCGCGGTTGATGCCGTACTCCTCGACGATCGAATACCAGCGCTGGCGCTCGTAGGGCACCTCGATCAGCGGGAAGGCGAGGTCCCGCATCAGCCGCTCGTCCTCGGTGTAGGGATAGGCCGAGACCGGCAGGCCGGCCTGCTGGGCCGCCGCCGGCCCCATCCAGTCGTGGATGCCGTCGCGCACCAGGCCGGGCTTCACCCGGCCGAAATCGCCATTGAACCCGCAGCCGGCGAGCAGCGTCGCCATCGCCGCGATCGCGAGCACCGGCAGGCCGCCCCGCCCCGCCCCCGCGCCGGGCCTGCGAACCGTCACCACGATCGTCACCTCCGCCGCACTCACCGCCGGGCCGAGGGACGCCGTCCCTTGCGGGCGGCCGCGGAGCCGCCGTCCCGCAACCCGTCGCGCGGCTCGTCGCCGTAGCGATCGACCCGGACCACCGGCAGGATGATGATCGTGGCCGGCTCGTCGGCCGTGCGACCCCGCCCGTCGCTGTAGACGCGACGTCCCGCCGGGAACGTGATGATGGTGCCCATGGCGCCCTCCACCGGATCGGGAATGATCCGCGGCTTGCCACGTTCGATTACGCGCCGACATGGTTAACGGTTGGTTAAGCGTAACGCCTTGGTCCACAAGGGTTGTAAGCGGGTGACAGGGGGGTCTCGGCGCGGCGGCGAACGACACGCCGGCGGCCCGACCACGGACTTCGTCATGGTCGCGCTCGTCGCGGCGATCCACGCCAGGGTGGCTGCTGCGAACAAGATCGTGGATGGCCGGGACGAGCCCGGCCATGACCGGAAGGGGCTGCCACAGCGTCCCCCCGATCGTTCGCATTCGAGCGAAAAGGTTAACGCCTTGTTGGGGTTAAGCCTCTGCTAACGAGTCCCGTCTTAAGCTCTCGGAAAGGTCGTTTCGAGCGCCGGCGGGGCTTGTTCGCGTATGTCGTCCTTGTTTCCGGGACTGGACAGTCTGGTCGGGCTCGCCCGCCACGGCGTCGACGTCAAGCCGACGCTGTTGCGCGTGCTCACCGACCTCTACGTCCAGAAGCCGACCCACTCGCCGGACGAGGAGCGCCAGTATGTCGAGCTGTCGCTGCGCCTGATCGACGCCGTCGACGCGGCGACCCGCGACATCGTCGCCAGGACGCTCGCCGCCTATCCGGGTGCGCCCGAGGCCGTCCTGGCCCGGCTCGCCGGCCGGCCGGCGCCCGAGGAGGCGCCGCCGCCGCCGCCCGAGACGCGAGGGCAGAGCGAGGCGCGCACCCTCGTGCGCGACTTCTTCGATGCCGACACGGACGGCCGCCGCGGCCTGCTGGACGCGCTCGACCGCGCCGGCCCGTTGGCGGCCGGCACCTGGCCGACGCCCGGCGAGGAGGTGGCGCGCCGGCTGGAGACGAGCGTGCTCGGCGGCCGGCCGGGCGACTTCGTGCGCGAGCTCGAGCGGGCGCTCGGAATTTCGCGGACGCTCGCCGAGCGGATCGTCAACGATCTCGGCGGCGAGCCGCTGGTGGTCGCGGCCCGGGCGCTCGCCGTGCCGGCGCCGGTGCTGCAGCGCATCCTCTTGTTCGTCAATCCGGCGATCGGCCATTCGGTGCGGCGCGTCTATGCGCTGAGCGCCCTGTATCAGGAGGTCAGCCTGGCGGCCGCGCTGCGCCTCGTCGCCGCCTGGCGCGAGGCCGAGCCGGCCGCGCCGACCGTCCCGGCCCGCCCCGGGCCGACCGCCGCGGCGCGCGGCGCAACGATCCGCAGCCGCCTCGGCACGGTGGTGCCGGGGCTTTCCGGGCTCGAGCGCATCACGCCGTCCGAGCGCCTTCTCGGGCCGCCCCGCAAGGCGAGCGGCGACTCCTGATCAGCGCAGCACCCGGTCGAGGAAGTGCCGTCCCGACGGCTCCTCGATCTCGACCACCCAGACGTCCGGATCGAACCGCCTCTCCTTGGCGATGAAGGCCTCGACGTCGCTCTCCGGCGCCGGGCTCTCCTTCATGACCGAGACGAAGGCGCGGTCGAACGGCATCGCCTCGTCGAACGCGGTCTGCGGCGCCGGGCCGTAGAGATCGGCGGTGCCGTTCAGCCGGTTGACGATGACGAAGACGGCGCCGGCCTCCTCGGCGCCGCGCCGGCGCACCGCCGCGAACACGCCCTCGACCCCGCAGCGCCGGATATAGGCCGCGACCCAGATTCCCGATTTCAGACGCATGCGGCCCCGATGAGCGAATAGCGAATGGCGAGTGGCGAATAGTGAAGGAGTGGGCGACCCGGCACCATCCCCTACTCGCTACTCGCTACTCGCTACTCGCTACTCGCTACTCGCTACTCGCTACTCGCTACTCGCTACTCGCTGATCCCGCTCACTCGATCGGCCGTCCGGTGAGCGCGACGAGCTCGCGCACCAGACGATCGCTGACCTGACCGGTGACCGGCATCCGCCGCGCCTCCTCGAAGGACGCGATGGCGTCGTGGGTCGCCTTGTCGTGGGCGCCCGTCGGCCGCCGGCGCATCGCAGATCAAGG
>NZ_NHSK01000285.1 GCF_016653355.1 Rhodoplanes elegans
AGGACACGGCCAAGGGCGCGGGCCTGTCGGTTGCGATCGACCCGGCGCTGGCGTCGATCAAGCTGCCCTATGTGCTGCGCTGGGAGGCGAGCCCGATCGACTTCGCGACCCGGATCGCGGCCGAGGCCGGCGGCATCGTCAAGCCGGCCGGCGGCAAGCTGACCGTCACCAAGCGCGGCTCCGGCAAGGGCGTCGGCGGGTCCGAGCTGCCGCCGATCCGCGTCACCCGGATCGGCTGCGCCGGCTGGCGCATCAACGGCACGCCGCGGCCGCGCCACGGCAAGGTGGTGGCCGCATGGCACGACCCGAAGACCGGCCGGCGCAAGACCGTCGACCACAAGGGCGGCTCCGGCAAGGGGCCGCAGCACACGCTGCTCCATCCGCGGCCGAGCGAGGACGAGGCGAAGCGGGCCGCCGAGGCGCGGGCGACCGAGCTGACCATGGCGACGGGCGGCGGGCACTTCATCGTGCCGTTCAGTGCGGCCAACTCGGCCGGGGCCAAGGTGATCGCCTCCGGCTTCGGCGACGGCATCGACGGCACGTGGTTTTCCGAGTCGATCGAGACCACCTGGGCCAAGGGCCAGCCGGTGCTCTCGACCATCACGGTGACGGCCAATCCGGACGGAAAGGGAGGTGGAACGTGACGGGGCCCGGGTGTCCCCGGCCGCGGGTCTCGTTTGGCGACCAGCCCCGCGGAGCGACGCACTTGAATGGCCGCCACCCCGTCGCGGCTCTGGCGAGCGGCTCACGGGTGGCACGATTCGAGAACAATGTCAGTGGAGACCATCCATTGCGCCCGCTGCCGGGCGCTGCTTTTCCGTGCGACCGCCGGCGCCATCGCCGGTCCGGTCGAGATCAAATGCCGCCGCTGCGGCACCTTCAACGTGCTGAGGCCGTCCGAGCCCTCCCGAGAGCGCCCCGAGCGCCCGTCCTCTGGAGACCCCGGATGCCCATCGAACGCCGGACCATCGGGCCGGCCACGCTCGTCCTCGGCGACGCGCTCGACGTCCTGACCGACCTCGCGCCCGGGTCGGTCGGCGCCGTGCTGACCGACCCGCCTTACTGCAGCGGCGGCAACGTCCGCGACCGGGCGGCGGCGACCTCGGCCAAGTACCTTCACCACTCCCGCCGCGGCGCCTATCCGGAGTTCCAGGGCGACACCCGCGACCAGCGCTCGTTCCTGGCCTGGTCGACCCTCTGGATGGGGCGAGCCCGGCGCCTGGTGCCGCCGGGGGCCTTGCTCGTCGTCTTCTCGGACTGGCGGCAGCTGCCGGTGACCACCGACGCGGTGCAGTGCGCCGGGTGGGTGTGGCGGGGGATCGTGCCCTGGGACAAGACCGAGGCCAGCCGGCCCCAGCTCGGCCGATATCGGGTGCAGGCCGAGTATGGGGTGTGGGCCACGAATGGCCCTCGGGCGCTTGCCGGCCGAATCGCTCCGGGCGTGTTCCGGGCGCCGGTGCCGAAGGTGAAACACCACATCGCCGGCAAGCCGGTCGAGCTGATGGCAGGGCTGCTCACTGTCATGGAGGGGCCGGTCCTCGATCCCTTCATGGGGTCGGGGACGGTCGGGGTCGCCTGCGTCGCCCGGGGGCTGCCCTATATCGGGATCGAGGTCGAGCCGGCCTACTACGAGGTGGCGTGCCGGCGGCTCGAAGAGGCCGTGAAGGCGGCTTCAAGGGGGGCCAAAACTGTTGCCACGTGATCTTGCGCGCTCTGCCATCCGATTTTGCGCGCTACAGCGGGCACGCGCCGTCATACGGACTCCGGATCGGCCGGCAGGCACCGGCCCCCGAACTCAGTAGCGCGGTTTTTGAGGAGGGTGGTAGCGGAGGAGGGACTCGAACCCCCGACACGCGGATTATGATTCCGCTGCTCTAACCAGCTGAGCTACTCCGCCGCCGTCGGCCGGACCTCGCGACACGGACCTCGAAGCACGTGACGCTACGAGGCTCGTTTCGCCGGTCGATGCCCGATGGGCCGGCTCCCCGGACGATCCGCATGGCGTCGCCGCCTCGAGAATCGCGTCGGGAGCGGCTCCTTAGCACACCGTCCGGACCGCGCGCCAGACCTAGGGCATCGGGTTCGATTTGCCAAGAGGGATGCGGCCGAGGCGACAGCATTGCGGACCTGCCGAGCCTCCCGGGCGGCACACAGCGCAGCACCCGCCGCCCGTACCCGCCACCCGCACCTCGCGCCCGCGCTTGGCGCCCGTAGCTGGCACCCATACCCGCGCCGCGCGGCCATGCCGCGCCACGCCCTGTCGCCCGCCCGTGCGAGCCGGTGGCTGCAGGGCGCGCCCTGGTATAGATTTCGGAGGAATTTCGTCCGCCAAAGGTCATACCATGCGTAAGGTCTCGATCATCGTCGCCGCCGCCCTGGCGGTGCTGACCATTGCGATCCTCGTGTTCGATATCGTGCTGCCGGCCTACACGGGGATCCTCCACGCCGTCACGCTGCCGCTGATCGCGGCGCTGGCCGTGTTCCTGCTGATCGCCATCCTGCTCGACCGCGGCCGGCGCGCCGCCGTCCCGGCCGCGGCGCCGACCTGGGCGTCCGAGTAGCCGGTGATGTCGTCCATCAGGAAGTCGACGAGGCGGCCCTTCTCCTGCAGCA
>NZ_NHSK01000286.1 GCF_016653355.1 Rhodoplanes elegans
GGTTGGGGGTGGGGGGAACGCCCCGTGCGCCGCTGTTGGTGGGAGAAGTGGCGGACGCGGTCGCTCTCAGCTCGCGCCGCGAAATCCGATATTGGCCGAGATGCGCTTGCCGGCCTCGACGATGCGGCGGATCTGCTCGGGTGTCGGGCGGGCCGGGATGAACTGGATCAGGTCGATGATCGCCACGGTGCCGACCAGCGCGCCGGTGGCGTCGAGGATCGGCGCGGCGAGCGCGTTGAGCCCGACCACGGCCTGGTTCGGCGCCGTCGCCCAGCCCTGCTTCTTGATCTGCTTCAGCTCCTCGCGCAGCACGGCCGGATTGGTGACGGTCTGCGGCGTGTTGGCGGGCAGCGTCTTGCGCAGCAGTTTTTCACGCGGGGCATCGGGGCCGAAGGCGAGCAGCAGCTTGCCCTGCGCGGTGGCGTGCGCCGGCAGCAGCGAGCCCGGCTTGACGCCGATCTCGAAGGGCTGCGTGCCGGCGACCGTGGAGAGCACCCGCAGCCCGGCGAGCTCCACCTCCGACAGCGTGACGGCGTGGCCGAGCCGGTCGCGCAGCTCCTCCATCACGGTGCGGGCGGCGCTCATCAGCTCGAAATTCTCGCTCACCACCCGGCCGAGCGCGATCAGCCGGCCGCCGGTGCGGTAGCGCTCGGTCTCGGTCTCCTGGATCACGTAGCCGGCCGCCATCAGAGTCTGCAGATGGCGGTAGATCCGGCTCTTGGTGGTGCCGAACACGCGCGCCAGATCCGTCACTCCGACGGTCGAGCGGCGCTGCGCCAGGTATTCCAGAATCTGCAAGGCGAACACCACCGCCTGAACGCCGTCACCCGGCTGTGACCCAGAGATCCGCGGCATCGGACTGCGCACTCCCAAAAAAGGCGGCCGCGAGCAGGGCGCGCGGAGCGGTTTCGAGGATGCCCGGGGGACGGCCGGGCGGCACGTGACGTCCATATCCGAAGCGGAACCGGTCGGGGGAGGCGGGGCCCGGCCGCAGCGGCGAGGCGGCGGGCGCGATTTTCGCACCCCGCCGTGGATCGTTCCTATGGGAGTCCGCCGCGAATCACAAGCGAGGGCCGAGCCCGATACACCGGGTCGGCGAGACGCTCGCCGCAGGGCCGTCGCGCCACAGCGGCACGCGCGGCGACGCGCCGTGCACCGGGTCCGGCGCCAAGGCGCGCGGGAGCGGCGCCGAGTGTTTCGTAACAGAGAACGAAGTTTCGGGGTCGTGAACGCGCTCTGGCCCCGCCCGGAGATCGCGGAAACACCCGTCCCGTCGCGTGTCCGGGCGTCCGGGATCGGGCCGCGGCCGGCCCGCATCCCGACCCGGCTCGACAGCGGCCGAGGCTTCGGCTCCAATCCGTCGGCCGGCACGGTGTCGAACCGCGGACCGGCGAACGGCCCCGGAGAAGGGCCATTCCGCAAACGCGTGCGGCGGCCCCTCGGTCGCCGGAAGGAGGATCGATGCGCCGTCTGTCCCTTTGGTCCGTGCTGTCCCGGCGGTCGGGTGTTCGCCTGCTCGCGACGGCCGGCCTCGCCGCCGCCCTCGCCGGCGCGCCGGCGCAAGGCTTCGCCCAGACGGGTGCGCGGCAAGACTGGCCGACCCGTCCCATCACCCTGGTGGTGCCGTTCGCCCCCGGAACGACCTCGGACGTGATCGGCCGCGCGCTCGTCGATCAGCTCGGCCGCAGCCTCGGCCAGTCGGTCGTGATCGACAACCGCAGCGGCGCCGGCGGCAATATCGGGGCGGCCGCGGTCGCCAAGGCGGCGCCGGACGGCTACACGCTGCTGCTCGCCACCACGGGCCAGGCGGCGACCAACAAGCTCATGTACAAGGACATGAGCTACGATCCGCAGAAGGACTTCTCGCCGATCGTGCTGATCGGCCGCGCGCCCGTGATCGTCACGGCGCGGCCCGATCTGAAGGCCAACACGCTCGCCGAGCTGATCGCGCTCGCCAAGGCCGACCCCGGCAAGCTGACCGCGGGCTTCCCGGGCAACGGCACGCTCGGTCACATCACCGGCCTCCTGCTGATGGCCAAGGGCGACGTCAAGCTCGGCCAGGCGCAGTATCGCGGCAGCGTGCCGATCATGACCGACCTGCTCGGCGGCCACATCGACGTCGGCATGGATTCGATGGCCGCTTATGTGCCGAACGTGAGAGAGGGCAAGCTCAAGGCGCTGGCGATCGCCACGGCGCAGCGGTGGAGCGGCCTGCCCGACGTGCCGACCGCGGCCGAGTCCGGCCTGCCCGGCTTCGAGGCGGCGGTGTGGTACGCGCTGCTGGCGCCGGCCGGCACGCCACCCGAGATCGTCGCCAAGCTGAACGCCGCCACCAACGCGTTCCTGAAGACCGACACGGCGAAGCAGATGTTCGACAGCCTCGGCGTCGTCGCCGCCGGCGGCACGCCGCAGGATCTCGCCGCCTTCCAAGCCGCCGAGATCGCCAAGTGGGCGCCGATCATCAAGGACGCGAATATCTCGTTCTGAAACGTGTCGGCCGCGGGCCATGACGACCGGCGCGCGGCGAGATGCTGCTCCCCCCACCCCCGACCCGTCCCCGCCACTCGCGTCGCGAGCGGGGGGAGGGGAGCGGAGAGGTCGTGCCCGAACTGATCGGGACGAGGCGCTGGGCTC
>NZ_NHSK01000287.1 GCF_016653355.1 Rhodoplanes elegans
GGCGTCGACCGCCGTCGGATCGAGCCCGGCGAGCTGGACGTCCGTCACCGTGACGGCGCCGCTGCCGTGCAGGGCACCGACCAGCGCCGCCGGGCTGAGGCCGATCCCGTCGAGCTCGGCCGAGATCGACACGCGGCCGGTCGCCGGCGGGGTCTTTCCCGACCCGGGAACCAGGGCGGCGAGATCGGCGTCGGCGAGCGCCAGACGGGTGCGCAGCGACAGGCCCATCGGCACCTGCCGCAGCTCGGCGTCGAGCGACAGGCCGCCGTCGGCGAGCCGCCCCCGCGCCTCCTCGACCGCCACGGCGAAACCATCGAAGCGCACGGCGGTGCGCAGGTCGCGGGCGACCAGGCCGGGCAGCAGCGTGGCGCGGCCGGCCTCGATCTCGACCCGGCCGAACAGATCGGCGAAGCCCGGACGGCCGAACGGCTCGGCCGACCACGGCGCGGCCTCCCTGCCCGCCGCGGGCGACGGGCGGCGGGCCGCGCCGGCGAACGCGGCGACGAGCGGCGCCACGTCGAGATCGCTGGTCGCGATGCGACCCGTCACGGCGCGCGGCTCGGCGAGATGCAGGCCGAGATGCCCCTTCAGGCTCGCCCCGGCGAGCCGGCCGGCGAGATCGTCGAGCCGCAGGTCCGGCCCCGACAGGGTGAGACGGGTGTGCAGCGACAGCGGCACCGGGCCGGCGCCGGCCGGCACCAGGAAGCGCGCGTCGGAGGCCGTGACCGTCACCTCGGCGCGGCCGGACGGACCGTCGGCTTCGCGCCGACTGTTGCTGGTCGCCGACACCCACAGGCCGCCGGAGGCGACGTCGAGCTTGCCCGTGACCTCGCCGTCGAGCCGGCCGCTGCCGGACAGCGAGACCGTCGCCGGGCGTTGATCGAGCGCAACCAGCCGGTCGAGCCCGGTGAGGGCGGCGAGCGCCGCCCCCTCCTTGGCCTCCACGGTGCCGTCGAGCCGGACCTGTGCCTTGGTCGGATCGGCCGGATCGCCGGTGGCACCGGCCGTCAGCGCCAGCCGGATGGTGCCGAGCCGGCCGTCGACCGTCAGGCTCGCGGTCGAGCGCTTGGCGTTCGGCGCGGCAGGATCGTGCAGGGCCGGCGCGACGTCGAGGCGGGCGCGCAGCTCGGCGGCGCCGAGTGCGGCGGCGTAGCGGCGCAGCGCGCGCGCCTGCTCGGGCGCGACCTCGTCCAACAGCCCGAGCAGCGCGTCGGTACGTGGCGCCTTCACGTCGAGCGTGACGGCGCCCTGCGGGGCCGTGATCGAGGTGTCGATGCGGCCGGCGCCGGACAGCGTCGCGCCGCGCAGATCGCCGACCGAAAGGCGCTCGATGGTCAGCCCGTCCTTGCCGTAGCCGACCCGCGCCTCGACCCGCTCCGCCGCGATGCCGCCCCAGGCGACCTTGCCGGCCGCCACCCCGATCGTCGCCTCGCCGGGCCAGCCGATCCGGCTGCCGGCGAATGCCTCGCCGAGCAGGGCAACGGCACCTTCGAGATCGACCTCGGCGGACCGGATGTCGGCCTCGAGCCGCGACGGCCGGCCGGACGCGGCGCGCGTGTAGGCGACGCGCCCCTCGACGGTCCTGCGGTCGATGGTGAGCGACAGGCCGTCGGCCGCGATGCGGTCGCGCTCGAGCGCCACGTCGCCCTTGGCGCGCAGCACGCCGAGCGGCCGGTCCTTGCCGGTCTCGGCGCGGCCCTCGATCCAGGCGCCCAGCGCGCGGGGGTCGCTCGACTCGACACTCACCGGGCCCGCGAAGGCGAGATCGGCGCCGCGCGTGCGCAGCGTCCCGGCGAGCCGCATCTGGGTCAGGCCGGGCAGGCGCAGCTCGACGCCGTCCAGCGTGATCCCGTCGGCGGTCGTCGCCAGCCGGCCCCGGATGGTCTGATACACGGTGCCGCCGGCGACGAGCTGGTCGACCTCGACCGTCGCCGCGACCGGCAGCGGCGGCGCGAGCCCCGGCATGAGCCGGCGCAGCACATCGGGCAGCCCGGCCGGGCCTGCGGCCTGCCCCGCAGCCGCGTGGGGGGCGCCATCGAGGCGATCCAGGTCCACGTTCCGGCCGACGACAGCCAGGTCGAGCCGCGGAAAACGGCCGAGCACCAGGTCGGCGGAGCCGGCGAGGCGGACGGCGCGCTCCTCCGCCCCGTAGGTCACCTCGCCCTGCGCGAGTCTTACGCGCGACGGGGTCGCCTCGACCTTGCCGGCGACGCGCCACGGCTCGCGGGGGCGGCCGGCGGCGGCGCCGAGCGGCGCGCCGGCGGACCGCGACAGCGCGAGATTGCCGTCGTAGCGCGGGCTTCCGGCGAGCCACAGGGTGCCGTCGGTCTCGATCGCGAAGGGCTGGTCGAGCGGATCGACGTTGAGGCGCAGCCGCACGCCGCCGTCGGCCGCCGCCCGCCCGGCGCCGACCCGCACGCCGTAGACGCGGCCGCCGGTGACGAAGGCGCCCTCGCCGCGCAGCGGCCCGGCGAGCGAGCGCAGATCGCCCTTGAACGAGACGGTGTCGAGCGTGACGGCGCTGCCGGTCGCCGGATCGGCCAGCACGGCGCGGCCGTTCTCGACGACGAGACGCTCGACCGAGAGGACGTCCGGATCGAAGCCGGAGGGCAGCGCTGCGCCGCGCACCCGGCCGGCGGCGTCGAGCGACAGATCGAGCTGCGGCGAATCGAGGGTGAGCTCGGCGACCCGCCACTCGCCGCGCATCAGCGCGCCCAGCGCCAGCTCGACCCGCATGCCGCGGGCGCTCATGCGGACGCCGCCGGTGGCGAGCGCGACGCTCTTCAGGTCGAGCGAGGGGGTCGGCAGCAGGCGGACGTCGATCGGCCCGGTGATGGCGACCGGCGTGCCGACCGCCCGTGTCGCTTCCGCCTCGATGCTGTCGCGAAACCCGTCCCAGTCGACGAAATGCGGCCCGACCAGCGCCGTCACCAGCGCCAGGATCATCGCCACTGCCAGGCCGAGAAGGGTGGTCTGCACCGCAAACGCTCCGGACCGACGCCCGGGGACGCCCCGCTCACGCCGCGACAGCGTCGCCGCCGTCGGGACATCGCGACCGCCGTCGCGGCGCACCGCTGCCGCGAAAAGCGCCGTCACGCGTCACGGAGTCGAGGGCCCCCCGAACTCGAACTCTCGCGGGAATCAGCGGCGATTATATGTCGCTACGCGACTTTACCGGCAAGCGCCGCGGCTAGACGGCCTCGTGTCCCGGGCGCGGCGCACAGCGCCGCGAACCGGGACCCAGGGCGATCAGACGAAGCGCTCACCCCAGCACCTTCCAAGCCGCCCGTGCGGCCCCTGGGCCCCGGCTCTGCGGCGCCTCGGGCCTGCGGCCCGATGCGCCTTGTCCGGGGCACGATGCTGCGAGCCTACACGACGAAGTCAATCAACGACTCGTTCGCCGGAGCGATCTCATGTCCACGAAACGAGGTCCGCCGGCACGATCTTGCCGGGGTTCATGAGGCCGGCCGGGTCGAGCGCGTGCTTGATCGCCGCCATGGCGGCCAGCGCCGGGGCGCCGAGCTCGGCCTTCAGGTACTTCATCTTGCCCTGCCCGACGCCGTGCTCGCCCGTGCAGGTGCCGTCCATGGCGAGCGCCCGCTCGACCAGGCGCTCGAGCAGCGCCTTGGCGCGCTTGACCTCGTCCGCGTCGTCCATGTCGACCAGCAGGCCGAGATGGAAGTTGCCGTCGCCGACATGGCCGACGATCGGCGCGACCAGGTTCGACGCGGCGATGTCCTCCTGGGTCGCCACCACGCATTCGGCGAGGCGCGAGATCGGCACGCAGACGTCGCTCGCCACCGACTTGGTGCCGCGGCGGAGCGCGCCGGCCGCCCAGTAGGCATCGTGCCGGGCCTGCCACAGGCGGGTGCGGTCCTCGGCCCGGGTCGCCCAGTCGAACGGCCCACCGCCGAGCTCCTGCGCGATCTCGCCGAAATGCGCCGACTGCTCGGCGACACCGGCCTCGCTGCCGTGGAACTCGACCAGCAGCAGCGGCACCTCGGGCAGGTCGAGCTTCGAGTAGGCGTTGACGGCCTTCACCTGGAGCTGGTCGAGCAGCTCGATCCGGGCGACCGGGATGCCGGTCTGGATCGTCGCGATCACCGCGTTGCAGGCCGCCTCGACGGTCGGGAACGGGCAGATGCCGCCGGCGATCGCCTCCGGGATGCCGTGCAGCTTGAGGGTCAGCTCGGTGATGATGCCGAGCGTGCCCTCCGAGCCGACGAACAGCCGGGTGAGGTCGTAGCCGGCGGCCGACTTCTTGGCCCGCGTGCCGGTGGTCATCAGCTCACCGTTCGCCAGCACCACCTTCAGGGCGAGGGTGACGTCCTTCATGGTGCCGTAGCGCACCGCGTTGGTGCCCGAGCAGCGGGTCGCCGCCATGCCGCCGAGCGCCGCGTCGGCGCCCGGATCGAGCGGGAAGAACAGGCCCTGGTCGCGCAGATACTCGTTGAGCTGCTTGCGGGTGACGCCGGGCTCGACCACCACGTCGAGATCCTCGGCGTGGACGGCCAAGACCTTGTTCATGTCGCGGGTGTCGACGCAGATGCCGCCGAACGGCGCGTTGATCTGGCCTTCGAGCGACGTGCCGGTGCCGAACGGGATGATCGGAACGCCGGCGGCCGCGCAGATCCGCACGATCTTTTGAACATCGGCCGTGCATTGCGGAAACACGACGGCGTCGGGCGCCTCGCTCGGCAGCCAGCTCGCGGTGTTGCCGTGCTGCTCGCGGGTCGACCCCGCGGTGGTGAGGAGGTTCGGGCCGAATTCCTGCGCCAGTTCGGCGATCACGGACTCGACGGCGGAACGCGATGGCCGGACGGAAGCCGGCGCCGCGGCCGGGTGGGCGAGCGAAGTCATGGACGGTCAAACGCCTTCTCGGGTGTGCGGTGCAGCGTCGCGACGCCGACACGGGCTCGCGACTTCGTCATGATTCGCTGCCATACTGAACTCATGAACATCATGCTCGACCATGCCGACCTGAAGCCGGTGTTCTTCGCTCCGTTCGTCTCGACCGTCATGCGGGTCGAGCCGGACTGGATCGACTACAACGGCCATCTGAACATGGCCTTCTACAACGTGCTGTTCGATCGCGCCGCCGACGAGGTCCTGGCGCTGATCGGCGCCGGCACCGACTATGTCGACCGGCAGCGCCATTCGTATTACACGGCCGAGACCCACGTGCGCTACCTGCGGGAGCTGAAGGCCGGGGACGCGGTGCGCGCAACCTTCCAGCTCCTCGATTACGACGCCAAGCGGCTCCACTATTTCGAGCAGCTCTTCCACGCCGACGCGGGCTGGATGGCCGCCACCATGGAGGTGATGGCCCTGCACGTCGACATGGACGCGGCCCGCGCCGCCCCCACCCCGCCGCTGATCGCCGCCCGCCTCGCCGAGATGAAGGCCTCGCACGCCATGCTGCCCCGCCCCGAGG
>NZ_NHSK01000288.1 GCF_016653355.1 Rhodoplanes elegans
TGGTGCTGCACGCCGCCGCCGCCGACCGCGAGGCCCGCGCCGCGCTGAAGCTGCTCGCGGCGGCGTTCCGGGCGACGGCGTAGCGCCGTCGACGAGGCATGTGCGACACGAAAAAGCCCCGCGGCGCGCGCCGCGGGGCTTCGTCGTTGCAGCGTGTGCCGAGGCTCAGTGGGCGAGGATCGCCAGGAGCAGCAGCGCCACGATGTTGGTGATCTTGATCATCGGGTTCACGGCGGGCCCCGCCGTGTCCTTGTAGGGGTCGCCGACGGTGTCGCCCGTCACCGACGCCTTGTGGGCCTCCGAGCCCTTGCCGCCATAGTGGCCGTCCTCGATGTACTTCTTGGCGTTGTCCCAGGCGCCGCCGCCCGAGGTCATCGAGATGGCGACGAACAGGCCGGTGACGATGACGCCCAAGAGCATGGCGCCGACCGCCGAGAAGGCCGCCGACTTGCCGGCCGCCCCGCCGCCCGCGATCACGTAGATGGCGAAGTAGACGACGATCGGCGACAGCACCGGCAGCAGCGACGGGATCACCATCTCCTTGATGGCCGCCTTGGTCAGCAGGTCGACGGCGCGGCCGTAGTCGGGCCGCTCGGTGCCGGCCATGATGCCGGGCCGCTCGTGGAACTGGCGACGGACCTCCTCGACGATCGCCGAGGCGGCGCGGCCGACCGCCATCATGCCCATGGCGCCGAACAGGTACGGCAGCAGGCCGCCGAACAGCAGGCCGACCACCACGTAGGGATTGGTCAGCGCGAAGTCGAGCTTCACGCCGGCGAAGTACGGGTGGGCGGACGCGTTGGCGATGAAGTACTTGAGGTCCTCGTTGTAGGCCGCGAACAGCACCAGGGCGCCGAGGCCGGCGGAGCCGATCGCGTAGCCCTTGGTGACCGCCTTCGTCGTGTTGCCGACGGCGTCGAGCGCGTCGGTCGACTTGCGCACCTCCTTGGGCAGGCCCGCCATCTCGGCGATGCCGCCGGCGTTGTCGGTGACCGGGCCGAAGGCGTCGAGGGCGACCACGAAGCCGGCCAGCGCCAGCATGGTGGTGACGCCGACCGCGATGCCGAACAGGCCGGCGAGGCCGTAGGTGATCAGGATGCCGGCGATGATCACGATGGTGGGCAGCGCCGTCGACTCGAGCGACACGGCGAGACCCTGGATGATGTTGGTGCCGTGACCGGTCACCGACGCCTTGGCGATGGTCTGCACCGGGCGGAAGTCGGTGCCCGTGTAGTACTCGGTGATCCACACGATCAGGCCGGTGACGGCGAGACCGACGACGCCGCAGACATAGAGGTGCCAGCCCGAATAGCCGACGCCGGCCAGCGGGCCGAAGCCGATCAGCAGGGCGACGACGCCGGCGATGCCGATCAGCGACAGGATCGCGGTGGCGATGAAGCCGCGATAGAGCGCGCCCATGATCGACTCGTTCGCCGGCAGCTTCACGAAGAAGGTGCCGATGATCGAGGTGATGATGCACAGGCCGCCGATGCCGAGCGGCAGGGTCATCATCGGCATCAGGAGGTCGGTGCCGCGGAAGAAGATCGCGGCCAGCACCATGGTGGCGACGGTCGTCACCGCATAGGTCTCGAACAGGTCGGCCGCCATGCCGGCGCAGTCGCCGACATTGTCACCGACGTTGTCGGCGATGGTGGCCGGGTTGCGCGGATCGTCCTCCGGGATGCCGGCCTCGACCTTGCCCACCATGTCGCCGCCGACGTCGGCGCCCTTGGTGAAGATGCCGCCGCCGAGACGGGCGAAGATCGAGATCAGCGAGGCGCCGAAGCCGAGCGCCACCAGGGCGTCGATGACGACGCGGTCGTCGGCCTTGATGTGCAGGGTGCCGACCAGGAAGCCGAAATAGACTGTGACGCCGAGCAGCGCGAGGCCGGCGACGAGCAGGCCCGTGATGGCGCCGGCCTTGAAGGCCATGTCGAGGCCGCCGGCGAGCGACGAGATCGCCGCCTGGGCGGTGCGCACATTGGCCCGCACCGAGACGTTCATGCCGATGAAGCCGGCCGCGCCCGACAGCACCGCGCCGATGGCGAAGCCGACGGCGACGAGCCAGCCCAGGAACACCCCGAGCAGAAGGAAAATCAGGACGCCGACAATGCCGATGTAAGTGTATTGGCGCTTGAGGTAGGCCTGCGCACCCTCGCGCACCGCCTCCGAAATCTCCTGCATCCGCGCGGTGCCGGCGTCCGACGCCATCACCGAGCGCACGGCCCAGACGGCGTAGACGATCGATAGCGCCCCGCAAAGGACGATGACCCACAAAGCTGTCATTGAAGACCCTCGATTGTGTCGCTGGCAGAAGTGCCCCAGGCGGGGCGCACATCACGGCCGGAGCCCCACCAGCCCGGCCGTCAGCAATTCCGCGCGGCGGACATTGCCAAAAAGCCTATTGCGACGCAATCGAAACAACCGGTTCTCGGGCGAAGGTCGAAGGCCCGCCGTCACGCCTCCGGGATGTTCCGGAGGCGGCCGGCGAGCGCCACCCAGCCGAGCAGCGCGACCGCCACCAGGACGGCGCCGAGAACCACCTCGGCGACCAGCGGCCAGCCGTCCCGGGCCAGCATCTGGCCCGACGCGAAGGACCCGAGCGCCATCGTGCCGAAGATCAGGAAGTCGTTGACGGCCTGGACCTTGTTGCGCTCCGAGGCGGTGTGGCAGGCGGTCACCAGCGTGGTCGCCCCGACGAAGGCGAAGTTCCAGCCGACCCCGAGCAGGATCAGGGCGCCCCAGAAATGGGCCAGCGAGGTGCCGGCCCAGCCGACCACGGCGGAGGCCGCCGTCAGCGCGAGCCCGGCGCCGATCACCCGGCCGGTGCCGTTTCGCACGATCAGCGAGCCGGTGACGAAGCTCGGCGCATACATGGCCATGACGTGCCACTGCAACCCGAGCGCCGCGTCGGTGACCGAGTGGTTACACGCGATCATGGCAACCGGCGCGGCCGTCATCATCAGGTTCATGGTGGCGTAGCTCGCCAGCGCGCAGATCACCGCCGTGATCAGGCGCGGCTGGCGGAAAATCACGGCGAGCGGCCGCGGCGGCGCCGCCGCCCGCACCTCGCCGGACCGCTGGTCCGGGAATCGCACCAGGAGGAGCACCAGGGCCGCCACCACGGCGACGCCCGCCTGGGCCAGGTAGCTCGCCGCGAACACGTATTCGGGGAGCATGTCCTTGGTCGCGATGATCAGCTGCGGGCCGAACACGCCGGCCATCACGCCGCCGGCGAGCACCCAGGACACCGCCTTCGGCTTGAAGGCGTCGCTCGCCGTGTCGGCGGCGGCGAATCGATAGGTCAGGTGGGCGGCGGCATAGAGCCCGCCGCACAGCGTTCCGGCGCAGAACAGCGGAAAGCTCCCGAGAATCACCCCGGCCGCGCAGATCAGGCCGGCGAACAGGCCGATCAGCGTGCCGAGCTCGAAGGTGACGAGCCGGCCGTACCGCTTGGCGATCGCTCCGACCGGCAGCGTCCCCATCCACTGGCCGACCACGAAGGTCGACACCGGCACGGTGGCGAGCGCCGGATCGGGCGCCAGCATGGTGCCGACCAGCCCGGCGGTGCCGAACACCACGGCCGTGTTGCCGCCGGCGAGCGCCTGGGCGACGGCGAGCACGAGGGCGTTGCGGCGGGCCAGCCGGTCGTCGATCCCGGCGGGCGCTTCGGCGAGGACGGTCATGGAAGGCTCCGAAGGCAGGCGTCGGAGAGTTCCCGGCCCGAGCCGGAACAGCAAGAATTTTCTCCGCGTTGACGACCGTCGGCGATCGCCCGGGTCGGGCGCTGTTGAGATCGACGCGCAAAATTGCGTATAGGGCGCAAGATCGCTTGATATTTGCGCGCAATGCGCAATTATTGGCCTGTTGTCTAGCTGCCCTCCCTTGCTCGGCCGCGTCCGAAGCACACGCGCCGGGCCTTGTCCGTCAATACTGCGCGTTTCGATCACAGAGAGGTCTTCTCGTGAAACAGATTCCGATCAAGCGCGCCGTCGAGCGCGTCCCCGGCGGCATGATGGTCGTCCCCCTGATGCTCGGCGCGATCATCGCGACGCTCGCTCCCGGCACGCCGAAGTTCTTCGGCTCCTTCACGGGCGCCCTGTTCACCGGCGCCCTGACGATCCTGGCCGTCTTCTACGTGTGCATGGGCGCCAGCATCGACTTCAAGGCGACGCCTTACATCATCAAGAAGGGCGGCACCCTGTTCGCCGTGAAGATCGGCATGGGCATCCTGGCCGGCGTCGTGCTCGGCCGGCTGCTCGGCGAGGCGCCGATCGACGGCGGCCTGTTCGCCGGCATCTCGACGCTCGCCGTCGTGGCGGCGTTCAACGACACCAATGGCGGGCTCTACATGGCCCTGATGGGCCAGTACGGGAAGCCGCGCGACGTCGGCGCCTACACGATCATGTCGCTCGAGTCGGGGCCGTTCCTGACCATGGTGACGCTCGGCGTCGCCGGCCTGTCGGCGTTCCCCTGGCAGACCCTGGTCGGCGGCATCCTGCCGCTCGTCGTCGGCATGATTCTCGGCAATCTCGACCGCGAGCTGCGCGACTTCCTCGCCAAGGCCGTGCCGGTGATGATCCCGTTCTTCGCCTTCGCGCTCGGCGCCGGGCTCGATCTCACCAAGGTCTGGCAGGCCGGGCTGCTCGGCGTCGGCCTCGGCGTCGCCGTCGTGGTGCTGACCGGCATCCCGCTGTTCTTCGCCGACCGGCTGACCGGCGGAACCGGTGTCGCGGGCGTGGCGGCCGCCTCGACGGCCGGCAACGCCGCCGCCGTGCCGGCCATCATCGCGGCGTCGAACCCGGTCTACACCGAGGCCGCCAAGCACGCGACCATCCTGGTCGCCGCCGCCGTGGTGGTGACGGCCATCCTGGTGCCGCTGGTGACGGCCTGGACGGCCCGCCTGGTCGGCGCTCCCGCCGATCTCCCCGAAGAGCCGGCCGAAGCCGAGGCCATGGCCGCTCCGACCGAGGCCAAGGGGGCGTGACATGACGGCCGTCGCCCCACGCAACGGGCCGCGTGCCTGGCTCATCGTCGCCGACGACCTCACCGGCGCCGCCGACACGGGCATCGCCTTCGCCCGACGCGGTCTCGCGACCGTGGTGACCTGGGGTGACGGCCACGCCGGGCGAGACATCGGCGACGTGCCGGTGATCGCCGTCGATGCCGACAGCCGCCGGCTGTCGGCGCCGGCGGCGGCCGCTCGCCAGTCGGCCGCGCTCGCCGCGCACCGGACGCCCGGCCGCATCGTCTACAAGAAGAT
Source organism: Rhodoplanes elegans (assembly GCF_016653355.1). Taxonomy (GTDB): domain Bacteria; phylum Pseudomonadota; class Alphaproteobacteria; order Rhizobiales; family Xanthobacteraceae; genus Rhodoplanes; species Rhodoplanes elegans. The sequence goes on from NZ_NHSK01000288.1 coordinate 5,264, forward strand.
CGACTCGACGCTGCGCGGCCAGCCGGCGGCCGAGACCGCCGCCCTGCTCGCCGATCTGCGCCGCCACGATCACCGTACCATCGCGTTCGTCGCCCCGGCCTTCCCTGCCACCGGCCGCACCACCGAGGCGGGGCGCGTCATGGTCGGCGGGCAGCGGCTCGAGGACACGCCGATCTTCGCCCGCGACCACAGCTACGACACGGGCGCCCTGCCCGACGTGCTGAAGACCGCCGGGCTCGAATCCGGCGTCGTGCCGCTCGACCAGCTCCGCCGCGGCGCCGGTGTCGTGCGCGGCATCGTCGAGAACGCCATGGCGGAGGGCTGCGACGCGGTCGTCTGTGACGCCGCCACGCCCGAGGACCTCCTGGTCGCCGCCGAGGCGGTGCTGCCGCTCGCCGACAAGATGCTGTTCGTCGGCACCGGCGGTCTCGCCTCGGCGACGCTGCCGACCAGCACCAGCACCGGG
>NZ_NHSK01000289.1 GCF_016653355.1 Rhodoplanes elegans
GCATCGCCGACGCGGCGGTGAGCCAGGCCGCGAAGACCGATGCGCGGGTCGGCGAGCTGTCGGTCGCGGCGAACCGCATCGGCGACGTGGTCAAGCTGATCACCGACATCGCCGAGCAGACCAATCTCTTGGCGCTGAACGCCACCATCGAGGCGGCCCGCGCCGGCGAGGCCGGCAAGGGCTTCGCGGTCGTCGCCAACGAGGTGAAGGCGCTGGCCGGACAGACCGCCAAGGCGACCGGCGAGATCTCGTCGCAGATCTCCGCCATGCAGGCGGCGACGCAGGACTCGGTCGCCGCCATCAAGGAGATCTCCGGCACCATCGGTCAGATCGCCGAGGTCGCCTCCGCCATCGCGGCGGCCGTCGAGGAGCAGGGCGCGGCGACGGCCGAGATCTCGCGCAACATCCAGCAGGCGGCCTCGGGCACGTCGCAGGTCGCCCAGAACATCACGGCGGTCAGCCGCGGTGCCGAGGAGACCGGCGCAGCGTCGGGCGAGGTTCTCAACGCCGCCGGCCAGCTCGCGATCGAGAGCAACCAGCTCCGCAGCGAGGTGACCAAGTTCCTCGACTCGGTGCGGGCCGCGTAAGCCGCGGCAGCCCGAGCGGCGAGCGATCGCACCAGGCGCCGCGCCCCGCGGCGCCCTCAGCGCCGGTTGACGTAGCGGACGCGCCAGCTGCCGGCGACGCGGTCGATGCGGGTCAGCGACAGGGGGGCGACGACGAAGCGCAGCGCGCTCTCCGGCGTGGTCTCCAGCGCGATCGCCAGGATCGCCCGGATCGTCCCGGAGTGGACGACCAGCACGGCGTCGCCGGCCGGCAGCTGGGCGAGGCCGCGGCGCACCCGCTCGATCTGGTCGACGAAGCTCTCGCCGCCGGGCGGCCGCCGGCGCGCCGGCGAATGCCAGAAGGTCGCGTAGTCGTCGCCGAACTCGGCCTCGAGGTCGGCATGGGTGCGGCCGGTCCACTCGCCGAAGCCCTGCTCGCGAAAATCGCTCTGCAGCATGGGATCGAGGCCGAGCGCCTGGGCCGTGTCGACGGTGCGCTGGGCCGGCGACGCATAGGCGGGCACGTCGGCCGGCAGCGCCTCGCGGAGCGCCGCGAAGCGGGCCGTGTCGGCGAGGTCGGCGGGCGCCTCGGGCGGATGGATGACGTCGCGCGGGCCCGCCACCGGGGCGTGCCGGATCAGCCAGAGATGCAGCTCGGCCCGATTCATGTCCCGGTGCCGAACCGGGCCGCGCACAGCACCAGCACGGCGACCTCGACGGCCTGCTCGGCGGCGCCGAGCACGTCGCCAGTCTGGCCGCCGATCTGCCGCTGCGCCAGATGGGCGACGGCAGCGGCCGCCGCCGCGGCGGCCAGCACCGACAGCAGCGCCTCCTTGACCGGCAGCATCACCAGCGTGATCACCAGGGCGATGACGGCGGCGGTCGCCATGACGGTCTTGGTCGGCGCGCCGGCGCGGGCGCCGAGCCCGTCGGTGCGGGCCGGCGGCAGCTTGAAGGCGAGCGCCGGGATGACGGCGCGGCCAAGCGCGTTCGCCGTCACCAGCACGGGCAGCACGGCGACCAGCGGCAGGGCGGCGAGCGCGAACACGCGCGTCGCGAAGCTCACCAGCAGCACCACGGCCCCGTAGGTGCCGAGCCGGCTGTCGCGCATGATCTCGAGCTTTCGCGCCTTGTCGTGGCCGCCGCCGAAGCCGTCGCCGGTGTCGGCGAGGCCGTCCTCGTGCAGGGCGCCGGTGACGAGCGCGCTGACCCCGAGCGCCAGCGCGGCGGCCGGCAGATGCGGCACCCCGACCAGCAGCAGGCCCAGATAGGCGATCCCGACCACCCCCCCGATTCCGGCGCCGACGAGCGGGAAGACTCGCATGGCCCGGGCGAGGTAAGACGGCGCCGGCCCGTCCGGATGGGCCATCGGGATTCGGGTGAGCAGCGAGACGGCGACGCGCAGGTCGTTCTGCCAGTCGCGCAGGCTGTTGCCGTTTTCCAAAGTGCTGGTCATCGAAAAGGACTCACCGTTGATCTTCTCCACTCTAGACGACCTTCGCGCCGCCTGTCGCGACCTGCCGGCCGGCGACGAGGCCGCCGCCGCGGCGGCTTTGGCGCGCCAGGCCGTGCTCACCAAGCCGCCCGGCAGCCTGGGCCGGCTCGAGGACCTCGCGGTCTGGCTCGCCCGCTGGCAGGGCCGGCCGATCCCCCGGCTCGATCGGGTGTCGATCGCCGTCTTCGCCGGCAATCACGGCATCGCGGCGCGCGGCGTCTCGGCCTTCCCGATCGAGGTCACGGCCCAGATGGTGGCCAACTACGCCGCCGGCGGCGCTGCGATCAATCGTCTCGCCGAGACGGCCGGGGCCGCGTTGAAGGTCGTGCCGCTCGACCTCGACCGGCCGACCGCCGACTTCACCAAGGCGCCCGCCATGGACGAGGGCGAGTTCCTGGCCGCCGTCTCGGCCGGCTACGCGGCGGTCGAGCCCGACCTCGACCTGTTCGCGGTCGGCGAGATGGGCATCGGCAACACCACGGCGGCGGCGGCGCTCTGCGCCGCGCTGCTCGGCGGCGGGGCGTCCCGCTGGGTCGGCCGCGGCAGCGGCGTCGACGACCACGGCCTGTCGCGCAAGCGCGACGCCGTCGAGGCGGGGCTCGCCCGCCACGGCGCCAAGGTCGCCGACCCGCTGGCGATCGCCGCGGCGCTCGGCGGCCGCGAGCTCGCCGCCATGATGGGGGCGACGCTGGCCGCCCGCCGGCACCGCGTCCCGATGCTGCTCGACGGCTACATCGCCAGCGCCGCCGTCCTGCCGCTCGCCCGGATGGCGTCCGACGCGCTCGCCCATTGCCGCGCCGCCCACTGCTCCGGCGAGCCCGGCCACAAGGCGCTCCTGCCGGCGCTCGGCCTCGTGCCGCTGCTCGACATCGGCATGCGGCTCGGCGAGGGGACCGGCGCCGCGGTCGCCATGCTGCTCGCCCGCGCGGCGCTCTCCTGCCACGCCGGCATGGCGACCTTTTCGGAAGCCGGCGTCGCCGAGAAGACCTGCTGACGGGAGGCGTCGCTCGCACCCGCGAGGACCACGTCGCCCGGGCCGCATTGCCATGCCGGCCCGGGCCACTATGATCGCGCGCCCCCAACCGCAAGAATCGAAGACCCCATGACCGTGCATCAGAACTTCATCGGCGGCGAGTGGATGCCCGCCGGCAATGCCGCGCCCAACATCAACCCGTCGGACGTCTCCGACGTGGTGGGCGAGTACGCCCGCGCCGGCCGGGCCGAGGCGGAAGCCGCCATCGCGGCCGCCAAGGCGGCGTTCCCGGCCTGGGCGCGCTCCAACCCGCACGAGCGCTACGAGATCCTGATGCGCGTCTCCACCGAGATCCTCGCCCGCAAGGAGGAGCTCGGCCGCCTGCTCGCCCGCGAGGAGGGCAAGACGCTCGCCGACGGCATCGGCGAGGTGACGCGGGCCGGCCAGATCTTCGGCTTCTTCGCCGGCGAGGCGGTGCGGCTGGCGGGTGAAAAATTCGCCTCGACGCGGCCCGGCATCGAGGTCGACGTGACGCGCGAGCCGGTCGGCATCGTCGCCATGATCACGCCGTGGAACTTCCCGATCGCCATTCCGGCCTGGAAGATCGCCCCGGCGCTCGCCTACGGCAACTGCGTCGTCATCAAGCCGGCCGACCTGGTGCCGGGCTCCGCCTGGGCGCTCGCCGACATCATCGCCCGCGCCGGTATCCCGAAGGGCGTGTTCAATCTCGTGATGGGCCGCGGCTCGGAGATCGGCGAGGTTCTGCTCAGCCACGACGACGTCGCCGCGATCTCGTTCACGGGCTCGGTCGGCACCGGCCGCAAGGTGGCGCAGGCCGCCGTCACGGCGCCGGTGATGAAGAAGGTGCAGCTCGAGATGGGCGGCAAGAGCCCGCTCGTGATCCTCGACGACGCCGACCTCGCCGTCGCCGTGGAGTGCGCGGCGAACGGCGCCTTCTACCAGACCGGCCAGCGCTGCACGGCCGGCACCCGCCTGGTCGTCACCGAGGGCATCCACGACCGCTTCGTCGAGGGCCTGGTCGCCCGCATGAAGCAGCTCGTCGTCGACGACGCGCTCAAGCCCGGAACGAACATCGGCCCGGTGGTCGACCAGAACCAGCTCGACCAGGATCTGCGCTACATCGCGATCGGTCAGAAGGAGGGCGCCAAGCTGGTCTGGGGCGGCGAGCGGCTCAACCGCGACAAGCAGGGCTTCTATCTGCAGCCGGCGCTGTTCACCGAGTGCGCGCGCGACATGCAGATCGTGCGCGAGGAGATTTTTGGGCCGGTCGCCGCCGTGTTGCGGGTGAAGGACTACGACGAGGCGCTGGCGGTCGCCAACGACAGCGTGTTCGGCCTGTCGTCCGGCATCTGCACGACCAGCCTGAAGCACGCGACCCACTTCAAGCGCAACTCCGACGCCGGCATGGTCAACGTCAATCTTCCGACCGCCGGCGTCGACTATCACGTCCCGTTCGGCGGCCGGAAAGGTTCGAGCTACGGCCCGCGCGAGCAGGGCCACTACGCCGTCGAGTTCTACACCACGGTGAAGACCAGCTACACGCTGGCGTGAGGGCGGCGCGTTCCGCCGGGCGTCGCGCCGGACGCCACCTGAAGCCTCTCCCCGCCGCGCGGGGAGAGGTCGACATCTGCGCTGCCGGCGCAGATGTCGGGTGAGGGGGCGTCGCCGCGAGTCCGAGCTTTTCGGAGACGCCCCCTTGTAACTCTGATTGTCGCGACTCGCGTAGTCTGCGGGCCGCGGTGACGGGCGGGAGCCCGGGAGCCCCTGGGCCAGGTCAGGCCGTGGGTGAGCATGGTGCCCCGCCCGTCGTTCCATCGAACC
>NZ_NHSK01000290.1 GCF_016653355.1 Rhodoplanes elegans
CCCGCAAGGCCGCGACGGTCCGCGCCACCGCCTCGTCGGAGACCGGCGATGGCCCGTGCACGGGCAGGCGCGGCGCCACGCCCTCGGCCGGCGACCACGCCGCGTCGGCACCGAGGATCAGGCTCGCGATATGCCCCGGCGCGCCGGCGGCGGCCTGCACGGCGCGGGCCGCCTCGGCCGCGACGGTGCGGGCCTCGCGGCAGGTGCCGAGCCAGTGCGACACGGTGCGGGCGAGCGCGCCGACGTCGGAGGTCAGCGGCGCGTCGTAGCGCAGATGCGTGGCGGCATGATCGCCGATCACGTTGACGATCGGCACCCGCGCCTTGCGGGCGTTGTGCAGGTTGGCGATGCCGTTGGCGAAGCCGGGCCCGAGATGCAGCAGCGTCGCGGCGGGCTTGCCGGTCATCCGGGCGAAACCGTCGGCCGCGCCCGTCGCGACGCCCTCGAACAGGCACAGCACCCCGCGCATCGCCGGCACCGCGTCGAGGGCGGCGACGAAGTGCATTTCCGAGGTGCCCGGGTTGGCGAAGCAGACCGTGACGTCGCTGTCGACCAGCGTGCGGATGAGGCTTTCGGCTCCGTTCATGGCTCCCGCCGTCGTAGAGCAGACACTGGGCCGCGATTGACGCGGCGCGGGGCTTGTCTACGACGGCGGCGGCGACAGCACCACCCGGTCGGCGGCGCCGCGCACCGTCAGCCCGTCGCGCCGAGGATCGCCTTCACCTCGAGATACTCCTCGAAGCCGAACACGCCGAACTCGCGGCCGTTGCCGGACTGCTTGTAGCCGCCGAACGGCAGGCTGCGGTCGAAGGCGGCGCCGTTGATGTAGACGCGCCCGGCCCGGATGCGCTCGGCGACTTTTCGGGCGCGGGCCGGGTTCTTCGACTGCACGAAGCCGGCGAGGCCGAACGGCGTGTCGTTGGCGATGGCGATCGCCTCGTCCTCGCTGTCGTAGCTGATGATCGACAGCACCGGCCCGAAAATCTCCTCGCGTGCGATGCGCATGTCCGGCGTCACATCGCCGAACACGGTCGGGCGCACGTAAAAGCCGCGGTTGAGGTCGGCCGGGCGGCCGGGGCCGCCGGCGACCAGGGTGGCGCCCTCGTCGAGGCCGGACTGGATCAGCTCCTGCACCTTGTCGAACTGGGCGCGGCTCACCAGCGGCCCCATGGTGGTCGCCTTGTCCTGCGGGTCGCCCAGCCGGATCGTCTCGATCGCGCGCCGCGCTGCCGCGAAGGCCGCGTCGCGGCTCGCCCGCGGGATCAGCATGCGGGTCGGCGACTGGCAGTTCTGCCCGCCATTGGTGTTGCAGGCATGGACGCCGGCGATCACGGCGGCGTCGAGATCGGCGTCGTCGAGGATGATGTTGGCCGACTTGCCGCCGAGTTCTTGAGCGACGCGCTTGACCGTGTCGGCGGCGAGCTTGGCGACCCGGATGCCGGCCGCGGTCGACCCCGTGAACGACACCATGTCGATTTCGGGATGGCTGGCGATCGCCTCGCCGACCGTCGGCCCGTCGCCGTTGACCAGATTGAGCACGCCGGCCGGCACGCCCGCCTCGTCGACGATCTCGGCCAGCATCATGGCGCTGAGCGGCGCGATCTCGCTCGGCTTCAGCACCACGGTGCAGCCGGCGGCGAGCGCCGGGGCGAGCTTCGAGGCGACCTGATTGAGCGGCCAGTTCCACGGCGTGATCAGGCCGCAGACGCCGATCGGCTCGCGCCGCACGATCCCGGCGCCCATCGGCTCCTCGAACCGGTACTGCGCCAGCACGCGGGCCGCCTCCTCGAAGTGATAGAGCGCGACGGTCGCCTGCCGCTCGGTCGCGAACGTGATGGGCGAGCCCATCTCGCGCGTCATCATCATGGCGAGGTCGGGCAGACGTGATCTGAAGCCCGCGATGATCTTGTCGAGCCAGGCGAGCCGCTCGGCAACCGGGGTTTCAGAAGAGACCGCGAAGGCGCGCCGGGCGGCCGCCGCGGCGCGGTCGACGTCCTCTCGCGTGCCGAGCCGGATCTCCGCGAAAACCTCCTCGGTCGCCGGGTCGACGATGCCGAGCCGCGCCGTGCCGGCCGGCTCCACCCAGCGTCCATCGATGTAGAATTTAAGAGTGTCCATCGGTTCCGCCCGTCGCGCCGCCACGCGGCCGTTGTCGTTTCGCCGGCGACGCTAGCCGAAGCGCCGGGCCGGCCGACCGGCGAATCCCGGCATTCCGCGATGTGGAACGCCGGCACAAAGCCGCGGCGGGGCCGTGCCGCTTCGCTAAGCTCCCCTCAAAACAAACGCCGCCGCGGCACCGCCGTGCGGCCCGGGAGGACGCCATGAGCAGTCGCATCACACGCCGCAGCGTGCTCGCCGTCGCGGCGGCGGGCCTGATCGCCAAGCCCGCCATCCTGCGGGCCGAGACCTGGCCGTCGCGGCCCATCACCCTCGTCATGCCGTTCGCGGCCGGCGGCGGCACCGATCTCCTGGCGCGCGCGCTCGCCCAGGATCTCGGCGAGCGGCTCGGCCAGCAGGTCGTCGTCGACAACCGCGCTGGCGCCGGCGGCAACATCGCGGCGACGTTCGTGGCGAAGGCGCCGCCCGACGGCTACACGATCATGTTCGGCACGCCGGGGCCGCTCGCCAACAACAAGCTGATGTACAAGAACCTGGCGTTCGATCCGGAGCGCGCTTTCGCGCCGATCGTGCTGATCGCCAAGTCGCCCCTCATCGTCGCGGCGCGGCTCGGGCTGCCGGTGACGACGCTGGCCGAGCTGAAGACCTATGCGGCGGCCAACCCCGGCAAGCTGAATGTCGGCGTGCCCGGCAACGGGACGCTCGGCCACATCACCTCGGTGCTGCTGCAGCAGGCGCTCGGCGTGAAGATGGCGAGCGTGCCGTATCGCGGCACCGCGCCCGTCGTGAACGACCTGCTCGGCGATCAGGTCGATCTCGCCATGGACTTCATGCCGTCCTACGTGCCGCTGGTGCGCGACGGCCGCATCCGCGCCCTCGCCGTCACGACGTCGCAGCGCGCCCCCGACCTGCCGGACGTGAAGACCGTGCAGGAGGCCGGCGTGCCCGGCTTCGAGGCGACGGCGTGGTACGCGCTCGCGGCGCCGACCGGCACGCCGTCCGACGTCATCGACAAGCTCAATGCGGCGACCAACGCGTTCCTGACGAGCCCGAAGGGCAAGGAGGCGCTCGCCACGCTCAGCATGCAGGCGGTCGGCGGCACGCCGGCCGCGCTGAAGGCCTTCATCACGGCCGAGCTCGAGAAATGGGGCCCGGTGGTGAAGGAGGCGAACATCACGATGTGAGTTTTTCGCACACGCGCGACGATGTATGTGATCAGGCGCCCGCGCCGGTGCGCGGGCGCCGTCGGCCCCGCCGGGCGCGCGTCGAACCAGCCGGCGGAGGACCGATGCCGCGTTATCTCGAGGACTTCCACGAGGGCGAGATCTGGCGCAGCGCGCCCGTCGTGCTCTCCGAGGACGAGATCGTCGCCTATGCCAAGGCGAACGATCCGCAGCCGATCCATGTCGACAAGGTGGCCGCGGCGGCCGGGCCGTTCGGCGGCCTCATCGCCAGCGGCTGGCAGATCGCCGCGCTGTCGATGCGGCTGTTCATCGAGGCCGGCGGCCACGGCGATTCGCCGATCGTCGGCATCGGCATCGACGAGCTGCGCTGGAAGCAGGTGGTCCGCCCCGGCGACACGCTGCGCACGGTCCGCGAGATCGTCTCGGTGACCCGCTCCGCCTCCAAGCCGGACCGCGGCACGCTGAAAACCCGGGTCACGGTTCTCAACCAGCGCGACGAGCCGGTGATGACCTACATCGCCCTCGGCCAGGTGCGAGCCCGCACCGTCGCGGCGCAGGCCTGACGGGCCGCGCGGGAGGCGCCGCGAATGGCGCCGCACGGCGTCCGCGCGAGCCTCGATCTGCTTGATTCCGTTGGGAAAAGGGCTGGTGCCGCAAGAGGGATTCGAACCCCCGACCCCATCATTACGAATGATGTGCTCTACCAGCTGAGCTATTGCGGCGACGCGGCTCCCTGATAATGGGCCGCGGGCGTCTTGGCAAGGGAGGCCGGCCGGCGAGGTGGTGGCGTTCCACGGCGCAGAATGCGGACCGGCCGAGCGCATGCCCCGAAGGGCGCGGTGTGCGGGCCGGATGCGGCTGCCCGTTGGAGTTCCGCCCGGCGCCAGTCGGAGCGGCGCGCGGCCGGATCCCTTCCGGCGATCGGCGCGCCGCCTTTGAAAAGCGGCGCCAGAGCCGATAAATAGATGGCATGTCCGCGGCCTTTCCGTCTCCCGACCACGACCATGCCGGCTGCACGGCCTCCGTGCTGGCGCATGCCGAGACCCTGTGCAAGGAGCGCCAGGAGCGCCTGACCCCGATGCGGCGGCAGGTGCTCGCGGTGCTGGCCTCCAGCCACAAGCCGCTCGGCGCCTACGAAATCCTGGAGCTGGTCGCGCCCGACGGGCCGCGCCCGGCGCCGATCACGGTCTACCGCGCCCTCGATTTCCTGATCGCCCAGGGGCTCGTCCACCGGATCGAGAGCCGCAACGCCTTCCTGGCCTGCTCGCACGGCCACGCCTCGGGGGCGCTGGTCGCCTTCCTGATCTGCGAGCACTGCGGCGCGGTCGGCGAGGCGCCCTCGACGGCGATCGCCGACGCCATCAAGGCCTCGGCCGCGCAGCAGGGGTTCACCCCGAAGATCTCGGTGATCGAGGTGACGGGCGTGTGCGCCCACTGCGCCGCCGCGGCCGCCGCCACCCCCGCGGCCGACGCCGCCGCCGACGCCTGAT
>NZ_NHSK01000291.1 GCF_016653355.1 Rhodoplanes elegans
AGGGGGACGAACCGCGAGTCGGGGGAGGGCGAGCGGCTCACCCGAATCTCGGCCGCGTGGTCCGGGTGCTGCGTGCCCCGGACAAGGTGCATCGGGCCGCAGGCCGGATGCGCCGCAGATCCGGGGTCCAGGGGCCACACCGGAATCCCTCGCGGTGTATGTCTCGTTCGAATCGATCCGTGGAGTCGCCCCTGGGTCCCGGCTCGCCGAGCATCGCTCCGCGCTGCCCGGCGTCCGGGACACGGACGCCGTACTATTTCAGTTCACGCTGCCGCCGCGCTTCAGGTCGGCCTCGATCAGCAGGCGGGTACCGCCGCCGAAGCGGACCCGGTAGGCCTGCACGTTCTCCATGATGCGCTGGACGTAGTTGCGCGTCTCGGAGAAGGGGATGCGCTCGACCCAGTCGACCGCGTCGACGTTCGGGTCGCGCGGATCGCCGAAGCGCTCGATCCACTCCTTCACCCGGCCGCGGCCGGCGTTGTAGGCGGCGAAGGCGAGGATATAGGAGCCGTTGTAGGCCGCGATGTTGCCGCCCAGCTCGGCGGCGCCCATCTGCACGTTGTAGACCTTGTCGTGCAGCAGCCGCTTCTGATCGAACGGCACGCCGTGCGTCTTGGCGATGAAGCGACCGGCCGCCGGCGTCACCTGCATCAGGCCGAGCGCATTGGCGGTCGACACGGTCTTCGGATTGAAGGCGCTCTCCTGGCGGGCGATCGCATAGACGATCGCCGGCTCGACCTCCGGGCCGATCGGCGAGTAGCGCGGCAGGCCGATGGTCGGAAAGGCGGCGTGATCGAGCGGCAGGCCGTTGCCGAGCGCGGTCTTGCCGGTGAGCAGCACGGCGCGGGCGTCGTCGTGCTTGGCGGCGATCTCGGCGATCAGGGTGAGGGCGGCGGCGTCGCTCGTCCGATCGGCGAGGTCGGCGACGAACGGGATCACGAGGTCGCGCTCGTCGATGGCGTAGAGAATCTCGACCGCGCGCACGACCTCGAGCCGCGCCACGGCGGCGCGCCGGTCCGCCGACATGGCGGGCGGGTTGCGCAGCGCGATCTCGCCGAGGCCGAGGCGAGCACGGGCGAGCTGGCCGTAATAGGCGGTGCTCCACCGCGCCGCCTGCTCGTAATGGGCGCGCGCCTCGGAGCGCCGGCCGACCGCCTCGGCGGAACGACCGAGCCAGTAGCCGGCGCGCGACAGCGAGATCGGGTTCTTCACGCCCGTCGCCGGGATGCGGGCGAAGTGCTTCGAGGCGGTCGCCGGATCGTTGAGGAATCGCAGCGCGATCCAGCCGGCCATGAACTCGTGCTCGACCTGATAGTTCTCCTTCTCGGGCGGCGTCGCGTCGCGGCACACGATGTAGGCCGACTTGGGATCGCCGAGCTCGATCAGCTTGCGGGCCAGCAGACGGCGCTCGATCCACCACTCGTCGGAATCGTGCGCGTCGTCGAGCTGGCGCGGGATCGCCAGCATGATGCGCGCCGCCTCCTGATAATGCTCGGCGCGGCGCAGCCACTGGATGCGGCTGAAGGCGAGGCCGATGTCGTTCCTCGCGCCGAGCCCGTCGAGCAGCGCCTTGGCGTTGCCGGCCTTCTGGTTGACGGCGTGGCGCGCCTTGGCGATCGAAGGCTCCGACCCGCCGAGCCGGTTGGCCGCCCGCATGGCGACCTCGAGGTCGTCCGCCTCGTAGAGCCGGCGGTCCATGCGCGCCTTGTCGTCGGCGCGCGTGATCATGCCGGGGAAGGTCTCCTGGATCTCCTCTTCGAGATCGCGGCCGAACGAGTCGGTCCGCCACACGGAGCGGACATAGCCGGCGGCCTTGGCGCGGTCGCCGGCGGCCATCAGGGCGCGGGCGTAGACGAGCTTGCCGCGGGTGCCGAGCGGCTCGCGGCCGGAGAAGAAGGCGCGGACCGTCGCCGGGTCGGCCTTCTCGGTCCACAGCATGTTCTCGGCGCGCCGGCGCAGCATGCCGTTGCTCGGCCAGGTCGGGTTCGCCTCGACGAAGCGGGCGTAGCGGGAGAACGAGACGCCGTTGTCGTTGGCGCGCAGGATCATCCACTCGACGAGCTTCTGGGCGAGCGGATCGGAGAGGCTCGCCTGCAGCTCGGTCGCGTCGCTGGTGCGGCCACGCCGCGCGGCGGCGAGCGCCTGCTTGACGATCGACAGATCGCCGCTCGAGGTCGAGCGGGTCGGCGCATAGGCCAGCGCCTCGCCGGCGCTCGGGGCGGGCGTGTAGGAGACGGGCGTGTAGGCGGCGGTCGCGGCCGTCGTCTCGGGCGCCTCGGTCGCGCCGGCGCTGTGCAGTCCGATCGGCGTGCTCGGGTCGGCGGAGGCGGAGCGGCTCGGTGGCGCGAGCGGGCGGGGCGGCGCGCCTGGACCCGCGGCGGGCTTGGCACTCGCCTGGGCCTTCGGCGGCGACGCCTTGGCGTCCTTCTTCGCGTCCGGCTTCTTGGCGTCCTGCTTTTTCGAGTCCGTCTTGGCCTCGACCTTCTTGCTGTCGGGCTTCTTCGGATCCGGCTTCTTGGCGTCGGCCTTCTTCGTGTCCGTCTTCTTCGCGTCGAACTTCTTGGCGTCGGCCTTCTTGTCTGTCGGCTTGGCCGTGGACTTCGTGTCCTTGCCCGCCTTGCTCTTGTCCGTGGGCTTCGCCGATGCGGACTTGTCGGGCGAGGTCTTGTCGGAGGACGGCGCGGCGTGCGCGGGACCGGCCGCGCCGAGCGCGACAGCTCCCAATGCGCCGGCGCCGATCAGCGCGGCGATCGCGACCGCCGAAACGGTCTGACGGAGCCTCATCTGCCGGACACGAAGAAAAGCGACCACGGACCATCCCCCCTGGTCAGCACCAGACCCGCCCCCGGCGACCTTCCGGCCGCTCTCGTTAACAAGTCCCTAATCGGGGTCGAACATGGCCATGTTTCGGCGCAATCGCGGCGCGAGCATGGACCCGGCTCGCGTTTCGCGGCGGTCGGCCGGGCGCGCTCCGTCCGACGATGTCGATCCGACGACAGGGCTTTCATCGTCCGATCCGACCCGATAAAACCAACACTTCGTCGCCGCGCCGATCCGGGGCGAAGCCGCGACGCAGGAGTGATTTCCAATGGCCGCCAAGAGCAATTTCCGAGGATCCTTCACGGCCCTGGTGACCCCGTTCAAGAACGGCGGGGTCGACGAGGCGGCGTTCCGGGCGCTGGTCGACTGGCAGATCGCCGAGGGCACCAACGGGCTGGTGCCGGTCGGCACCACGGGCGAGAGCCCGACCCTGTCGCACGAGGAGCATCACCGCGTCGTCGAGTGGTGCATCGACCAGGCCAAGGGCCGCGTGCCGGTGATCGCCGGCGCCGGTTCGAACTCCACGGCCGAAGCGGTGGCGCTGTCGCGGCACGCCGAGAAGGCGGGCGCGTCGGGCGTCCTCGTGGTCACGCCCTACTACAACAAGCCGACCCAGGAAGGCCTGTACCAGCACTTCAAGGCGGTCAACGACGCGATCGGCATCCCGATCATCATCTACAACATCCCGGCCCGCTCCGTGATCGACATGTCGGTCGACACGATGAAGCGCCTGTTCGAACTCCCGAACATTGCCGGCGTGAAGGACGCGACCGCGAACGTCCTGCGCGTCTCGCAGCAGCGCGCCGTGATCGGCGAGGACTTCAACCAGCTCTCCGGCGAGGACGGCACCGCGCTCGGCTTCATGGCGCATGGCGGCCACGGCTGCATCTCGGTGACCTCGAACGTCGCCCCGCGCCTGTGCGCCGAGTTCCAGGCCGCCTGCCTGAAGGGCGACTACGCCACCGCGCTGACCCTCCAGGACAAGCTGCTGCCGCTCCACCAGGCGCTGTTCATCGAGACCAACCCGTCGCCGATCAAGTACGCGGTCTCGGTGCTCGGCCGCTGCGCCGACACGGTGCGGCTGCCGATGGTGCCGTGCTCGGACAAGACCAAGCAGGCGGTGCGCGACGCCATGGTGCATGCCGGCCTGATCAACTGAGGCCGGCAGGAACACGGACTCCGGTCCGGCCGTTGCCGGGGGCACGCAGTACCACCATATTGGCGGAGCCCCCACCATGCCGATCCTCGAGGAGTTCAAGAAGTTCGCCGTCCGCGGCAATGTCGTCGACCTCGCGGTCGGCGTGGTGATCGGTGCGGCCTTCGGCAACATCGTCCAGTCGCTGGTCGCCGACGTGTTCATGCCGATCGTCGGCGCGATCACCGGTGGTCTGGACTTCTCGAACTACTTCCTGCCGCTCTCCTCCAAGGTCACGGCCGATACGTTGGCGGAGGCCAAGAAGCAGGGAGCCGTGTTGGCTTGGGGTAGCTTTCTGACCCTGTGCATCAACTTCGTGATCGTCGCCTGGGTGCTCTTCCTCGTGGTCAAGGCGATGAACCGGCTGCGGCAGGCCGATCCGCCCAAGCCGGCGACCCCGCCACGCCAGGAAGAGCTCCTGACCGAGATCCGCGACCTCCTGAAAGAGGGCGCCCGCGCTTCGTGAACCGAGATCATGGCTGACAACAAGGACAGGGAAAAAGCGCGTAAGATCGTCGCGGACAACCGCAGGGCGCGCTTCAACTACGAGATCGGCGAGACCTTCGAGGCGGGCATCGCGCTGCTCGGATCCGAAGTGAAGTCGTTGCGCCAGGGCCGTGCGACGATTGCGGAATCCTACGCCGAGGCGAAGGGCGGGGAGATCTGGCTCGTCAACGCCAACATCCCCGAATACCTGCAGGCCGGGCCGTTCTTCAACCACGAGCCGAAGCGGCGGCGGAAGCTCCTTCTGCACAAGCGCCAGATCGCCCGGCTCGCCCAAGGGATCGACCGCGACGGCATGACCATCGTGCCGCTGCGGATGTACTTCAACGACCGCGGCCGGGCCAAGATCGAGCTGGCGATCGCGCGCGGCAAGAAGCTGCACGACAAGCGCGAGACCGAGAAGAAGCGTGACTGGGACCGCGAGAAGGGCCGCCTGCTGCGCGCCAGCGTGAAGGGCTGAACTGACGTTCGGTGCCGCGATCGGCGTTCAGAGCTTGGGTGGCGCGTCGACGAGATGCGCCTGCACTTTCGCGAACACGGCTCGGAACATCTCGGGCGTCAGCACGCCCGTGTTCGTGTTGTAGCGCGAGCAGTGGTAGCTGTCGAAGACGGTCGCCCCGCCGCCCGGCCCCGGGTGCACGGCGCCGTGGCCGAACGGGTGGGCGGACTTCTTCCAGCCGAGCGTGCCCATCAGGGTGTCGTGGGCGATGCGGCCGAGCGCCACGATGGCGGCGAGGTTCGGCATCTCGGCCATGGTCGCGACCAGGAACGGCCGGCAGGTGGTGATCTCCGGACCGGTCGGCTTGTTCTCGGGCGGCACGCAGCGCACCGCATTGGTGATACGGGCGTCGATCAGCTCCAGCCCGTCGTCGGGGCGGGCGTCGTAGGTGCCGCGGGCGAAGCCGAACTCCTTCAGGGTCGCATACAGGAGATCGCCGGCGTAGTCGCCGGTGAACGGGCGTCCGGTGCGGTTGGCGCCCTGCAGGCCGGGGGCCAGCCCGACGATCAGGAGGCGGGCCGAGGCCGGGCCGAAGGACGGCACCGGCGCGTTCTCCCAGTCGGGCTTCTTGGCCCGCCAGGTCTCGCGGAAGTCGACGAGGCGGGGGCAGCGCGGGCAGTCGCGGTCCGGCTCCGCCGGCCGAGCCGTCGGCTCCGTCGGTCGCACCGTTCCGCCCGGGCCGAGCGCAGGCTCGGCCCGCCGGGATGCGGCGGCGGACGGACGCGGCACGGTCGACCGTCAGTCTTCGTCGAAGGTGTCGCCGGTGGCCGGCGCCGGGGCAGGGGTCGACGACCGCGGGGTGGTGCCGCGGGTGAGGAACTGCGGCGTGTGGCGCGGCTCGCGGGCGGCCCGCTCGGCGCGCTCGCCGGGATCGCGACCGATCTTCGGCTGCAGCTCGACGATGTCGAGGAACACGTCGGCCTGGCGGCGGAGCTCGTCGGCCACCATCGGGGGCTGCGTTGAGATGGTCGACACCACGGTCACGCGAACGCCGCGCCGCTGCACGGCCTCGACCAACGAGCGGAAATCGCCGTCGCCGGAGAACAAAACCATGTGATCGATGTTGCCGGCGATCTCCATGGCATCGACCGCGAGCTCGATGTCCATGTTGCCCTTCACCTTGCGCCGGCCGGTCTGGTCGACGAACTCCTTGGTGGCCTTCGTCACCACCGTGTAACCATTGTAGTCAAGCCAGTCGATCAGGGGGCGAATCGACGAGTATTCTTGATCTTCGACAACCGCCGTATAATAGAAGGCGCGTAGAAGATATCCTCGGCCCTGGAACTCGCGCAGTAACCGCTTGTAATCGATGTCAAATCCCAGCGACTTTGCGGTCGCGTACAGATTTGCTCCATCGATGAACAGAGCGATTTTCTCACTTGGCACTGCCATGGGTCTCTCGTTATTTGGTATCTTAGTATAGCGGATGCATGCCGTGAATGGCCGCGCATCCGGGCTCGCTGCGTCGACGCTCTGTGTACGGACTGTTCGGATGGTCGCGACCGAAATGGGTCGTCACGTGCTTGCCACGCAGAAGCAAGGGCTGCATCCAAAATCCGTGTCAGTCAATCACATATCCGGTCTGCGCTCCTTGTTCTAGTCAATTCACGATCGAAATACCTCATAAAAAATTGCAATGCGGCCAGTCGACCGTTGCACTTTGACACGGGGACGATTACGAGAGAGCAAACCCCACAGGAATTCGATCCAGGAGTCCGCCCTCGCATGGCACGCGTCACCGTCGAAGACTGCATCGACAAGGTCAGCAACCGGTTCGAGCTGGTTCTCCTGGCCGGCCACCGGGCCCGCATGATCTCGTCCGGCGCCCAGATCACGGTCGACCGTGACAACGACAAGAACCCGGTGGTCGCGCTGCGCGAGATCGCCGACGAGACGATCTCGCCCGAGGATCTCAAGGAGGAGCTCGTCCACTCGCTCCAGAAGTACGTCGAGGTCGATGAGCCCGAGCCCGAGTCGATCCCGTTGATCGGCGCCGGCGGCGAGGGCGTCGATGCCGACGATACCGAGGTGGTGCTGGAGCGGATGACCGAGGAGGAACTGCTCAAGGGCCTCGAGGGCTTGGCTCCGCCCGAGGAGCGGCCCGAGCCGGTCGAGGTCGACGACGAGGAGTGATCGCGTCCGGCGGTGCCGGGCGCCCGCGCGGCGCACGGCACACGGCCGACCTGCGATCCGCGATCGTGATCGTGATGGACACCGGCGGCGCCCTCGGCCCGCCGGTTTTTTGTTCTTGAATTCGGTTCCGGCCAGGTCCGGCTTTTTGCGTCACGACGTTGTTGTTGCGGTAGGAACTCGGCGCCATGTTATCCTGAACGACGGTTCGTGGCGGGCCTGGTCAGGGCCCGTCCGACCGTTCACATGAGCCGCCACGGCGTCGCTGCGCCGTGTCGCGCAAGAAGACTGACACGAATCGCCGGCCTGCGGCCGGCCGAGGAGGCGAGGGTGGGTCCCCCGGTGACGAACTTGCCGCGGATGCAGATGCAGGCGCCGATGCAAGCGCCGCGCGGCGCCGCGCCCCCCGGGACCGTGCCCGCGTCCGCGCCGCCGCCCGCCAAGCGGATGATGCGGCAGTACGAGCTGGTCGAGCGCGTCCGCAAGTACAACCCGAACACCAACGAGGACTTGCTCAACCGCGCCTATGTCTACGCCATGAAGGCGCATGGCGAGCAGATGCGCGCCTCGGGCGACCCCTATTTCTCGCATCCGCTCGAGGTCGCGGCGATCCTCACCGACCTCAAGCTCGACGACGCGACCATCGTGGCGGCGCTGCTGCACGACACGATCGAGGACACCGACGCCACCCGCACCGACATCGACCAGATCTTCGGCGCCGACATCGGCCATCTGGTCGAGGGCCTGACCAAGCTGAAGAAGCTCGAGCTGGTGTCGCGCGAGGCCAAGCAGGCCGAGAACCTGCGCAAGCTGCTGCTCGCCATCGCCGAGGACGTGCGGGTGCTGCTGGTCAAGCTGGCCGACCGCCTGCACAACATGCGCACCCTCGTCTACATGCCGGTCGAGAAGCGCGGCCGCATCGCCGAGGAGACGATCGACATCTATGCGCCGCTCGCCGGCCGCATGGGCATGCACGAGATGCGCAGCGAGCTCGAGGACCTGGCCTTCCGCGAGCTGCATCCCGACGCCTTCAAGGTGATCGACGCGCGGCTCGAGCGTCTCGCCGCCCGCAACAGCGACCTGATCGCCGAGATCGAGCAGCAGCTCACCGTGAAGCTCGCCGCCCGCGGCATCACGGCCGAGGTGTTCGGCCGCCGCAAGCACGCCTATTCGGTGTGGCGCAAGATGGAGCGCAAGGCACTCGGCTTCGAGCAGCTCTCCGACATCTACGCGTTCCGCGCGATCGTCGGCTCGCTCGCCGACTGCTACCAGGCGCTCGGCGTCGTCCACACCACCTGGCCGGTCGTGCCGGGCCGCTTCAAGGATTACATCTCGACCCCCAAGCAGAACGACTATCGGTCGATCCACACGACCGTGATCGGGCCGCGCAACCAGCGCGTCGAGCTGCAGATCCGCACCCACGAGATGGACGAGATCGCCGAATACGGCATTGCGGCGCACGCCCTCTACAAGGACGATCTCGGCTCGCCCAACGAGACGCTGACGCGCGAATCCAACGCCTACGCGTGGCTGCGCCGCACCATCGAGCTGCTGGCGGTCGGCTCCAATCCGGAGGAGTTCCTCGAGCACACCAAGCTCGAGCTGTTCCACGACCAGGTGTTCTGCTTCACGCCCAAGGGCAAGCTGATCGCGCTGCCGCGCTCGGCCACCCCGATCGACTTCGCCTATGCGGTCCACACCGACGTCGGCAACCGCGCGGTGGGCTGCAAGGTCAACGGCAAGATCGCGCCGCTGATCTCCGAGCTGCACAACGGCGACGAGGTCGAGATCCTCACCGCGCGCGGGCCGAACGCGCTGCCGGCGGCCTGGGAGTCGGTGGTCGTCACCGGCAAGGCGCGCGCCGCCATCCGGCGCGCCACGCGGGTCGCGGTGCGCAACCAGTATGCCGAGCTCGGCAAGCGCATCGTCGAGCGCATGTGCCAGCGGGCCAAGCGCGAATACTCCAACGAGAAGCTCGCCGGCGCGCTGCCGCGGCTCGCGCGCGCCACCATCGAGGACGTGTTCGCCGCCGTCGGCCGCAGCGAGATCAAGGCGTCCGACGTCGTGCGCGCCATGTATCCCGACTACAAGGAGGAGCGGGCGACCGCCGTGCCGAAGCCCGACAAGAGCTGGTTCGGGCTGAAGACCGGGCAGTCGGTGAAGTTCAAGGTGCCGGGCGCGACCGACGACGCGATCCCGATCCGCGGCATCAACTCGGACCTGCCGGTGCGCTTCGCTCCGGAGGGCGGCGCCGTGCCGGGCGACCGCATCGTCGGTATCCTGACGCCCGGAGAGGGCATCACCATCTACCCGATCCAGTCGCCGGCCCTCACCGCGTTCGAGGACCAGCCTGAGCGCTGGCTCGACGTCCGCTGGGACATCGACGAGAAGACGCCGCAGCGCTTCCCGGCCCGCGTCTTCGTGCAGTCGGTCAACGAGCCCGGCTCGCTCGCCCAGGTCTGCCAGGTGATCGCCGACCACGACGGCAACATCGACAACCTGCGGATGAGCCGCAACGCGCCCGACTTCAGCCAGCTCACCATCGACCTCGAGGTCTACGACCTCAAGCACCTCACCGGGATCATCTCCCAGCTCCGCGCCAAGACGGTCGTCGCCAAGGCCGACCGGGTGGTGGGGTAGGGGACACGCCGCGACCTCTTTCACCTCTCCCCGCGCGCGGCGTGCTTGAACCTCTCCCCGCACGCGGGGAGAAGGACAGCCGGGGCCCGCGCCTTCCCGCACAGCCGGCGCCGGCTCCGTGCCGGCGTGGCGAAGTAGGCTATAGCCCGTCGCCCGCCCTTGAACCCGTGCCGGTTCTGCTGCACACCGGCGGCCTCGTATTTGTGCTCCGGAGCCCGCCCGTGACCGCTCCCAAGATCCGCCTCGGCGTCAATGTCGACCATGTCGCGACCGTGCGGAACGCCCGCGGCGGGCGGCATCCCGATCCGCTGCGCGCCGCCGAGATCGCCGTCGCGGCCGGCGCCGACGGCATCACGGCGCATCTGCGCGAGGACCGCCGTCACATCCGCGACGACGACATGGCGCGGCTGAAGGCGCAGCTCACGGTGCCGCTCAACATGGAGATGGCGGCCACCCCCGAGATGGTGGAGATCGCGCTGCGGCTGAAGCCGCACGCCGCCTGCCTGGTGCCGGAGCGGCGCGAGGAGCGCACCACCGAGGGCGGCCTCGATGCCGCCGGCCAGCTCGACGACCTCGCGCCCCGAGTCCGCACCCTCGGCGCCGCCGGCATAAGAGTGTCGCTGTTCGTCGCGCCCGACCCGCTGCAGCTCGACGCCGCGGTGGCGGCCGGTGCTCCCGTCGTCGAGTTGCACACCGGCACCTGGTGCGAGGCCGTCGCGGCCGGCGAGCGCCTGCACGCCCAGGCCGAGTTCGAGCGCATCGTCCGGGCCGCCCGCGAGGCCAAGGCGCGCGGCCTCGAGGTGCATGCCGGGCACGGCCTCGACCCGGTGACGGCCGAGGCGATTTCGGCGCTGCCCGAGGTGGTCGAGCTCAACATCGGCCACTGGCTGGTGGCCGAGGCGGTGTTCGACGGCCTCGGCGCGGCGATCCGGCGCATGCGCGCCGCCATGCAGCGCGGCCGCGAGGCGGCCAGCCGCGAGGCGGCCGGGCGCTGACCCCGAGGATGGGCGCATGATCATCGGCATCGGCACCGACCTGTGCGACATCCGCCGCATCGAGAAGACGCTCGAGCGGCACGGCGACCGCTTCGTCGCGCGCTGCTTCACCCCGATCGAGCGGGCGCTCGCCGAGCGCCGCAAGAACCGCGCGGAGACCTACGCAAAGCGGTTCGCCGCCAAGGAGGCCTGCGCCAAGGCGCTCGGAACCGGCTTCCGCCGCGGCGTGTTCTTCCGCGACCTGGGGGTGGTGAACCTGCCGTCCGGCAAGCCGACGCTGCGGCTCACCGGGGCTGCGGCCGAGCGTCTCGCCGCCCTGACGCCGCCCGGCTGCGAGGCCCGGATCGACCTCGCGCTCACCGACGAGTACCCGCTCGCCCAGGCCTTCGTGGTGATCTCGGCGGTACCGCGTTCCGCCGGGGACGAGGCGAGCGCGTCAATTGCGCCGGTCCCGCCGAGCCGCTAGAACCAGGACGCCGCTGCGCCGATCGCGTCGTCGCCGTCTCGTCCGCCGGTCTCGCCCGCTGGTCTGTTGCGGGCCCGCCGCGATGGTTCACCGCCGAACCTCTGTCCCGGTCCGACCGTCGGGGCGACGACCGGTCCGGCCCGCCGCTTCGGCACGACACCGCGTGCAGGCGAACCGCGCCGGCGATCCGGGCAGGTGATCCGGACAGGCGAACAACGAGAGGCCGATGAGCGTGTACGACAGCCAGGAGAAGCCGCAGGAGAAGAAGAAGGAAGGTGGGCTTCTCGAGACCGCCCGCGTCATCTTTCACGCGCTGATCATCGCGCTCGTCATCCGGACCTTCCTGTTCCAGCCGTTCAACATCCCGTCCGGCTCGATGATGGCGACGCTGCTGATCGGCGACTACCTGTTCGTCTCCAAATACTCCTACGGCTACAGCCGCTACTCCTTCCCGCTGTCGCTGCCGCTGTTCAACGGCCGCATCATGGGCTCGGAGCCGCAGCGCGGCGACGTCGTCGTGTTCCGCCTGCCCAAGGACGACTCGACCGACTACATCAAGCGGGTGATCGGCCTGCCGGGCGACCGCATCCAGATGGTCGGGGGCCTCCTGCACATCAACGGCCAGCCGGTGACGCGCGAGCGCGTCTCCGACTTCGTCGACGAGGAGGGCGGCCGCACCGTGCGGGTCCGGCGCTGGAAGGAGACCTTGCCGAACGGCGTCTCTTACGAGACGCTCGACCTGCAGGACAACGGCTTCCTCGACAACACCCCGGTCTACGAGGTGCCGCCCGGCAACTTCTTCATGATGGGCGACAACCGCGACAACTCGACCGACAGCCGGGTGCTGAGCCAGGTCGGCTACGTGCCGCTCGACAACATCATCGGCAAGGCCCAGGTGATCTTCTTCTCGGTCGGCGACGGCGTGCCCGCCTGGCACGTCTGGGCGTGGCCTTACGCGGTGCGCTGGGGGCGGCTGCTGACGCTGGTGAGATGAGCACACGGACCAAGCCGGGCCGGCGCGAGCTGGAGGCCCGCATCGGCTACACGTTCTCCGACGCGAAGCTGCTGGAGACGGCGCTGACCCACATCTCGGCGCTCTCCGGCAAGAGCCGCGCCGGCAGCTACCAGCGGCTCGAGTTCCTCGGCGATCACGTCCTCGGCCTCGTCGTCTCGGACATGCTGTTCCGCGGCTTCCCGAAGGCCGAGGAGGGCGAGCTGTCGCGTCGGCTCGCCGACCTGGTCCGCCGCGAGACCTGCGCCGACGTCGCCCGCACGCTCGATCTCGGCCCCGCCATCAAGCTCGGCGTCTCCGAGGCGAACGGCGGCGGGCGGCGCAACACCGCGATCCTGGCCGATATCTGCGAGGCGGTGATCGGCGCCGTCTTCGTCGACGGCGGCTATCCGGCCGCCGCCGCCATGATCGAGGCGCTGTGGGGCGAGCGCATGCGCACGCCGACCCGGCCGCTGCGCGATTCGAAGACCATCCTGCAGGAGTGGGCGCAGGGCCGCGGGCTGCCGACGCCCAGCTATCGCGAGGTCGAGCGCACCGGCCCGCATCACGATCCCGAGTTCAAGGTCGTGGTGGAATTGCCCGACCTGCCGCCGGCCGAGGGCATCGGCCGGTCCAAGCGCGCCGCCGAGCAGGCCGCGGCCGCCGCCTTCCTAGGCCGCGAGGGCGTGTCCGCCGTCCCGGCCGAAGCCTGATCCCGTTTTCCGACCCGTTTTCCCGACCACGATCTTCCGACCTCCGACCGCGAGCCCCGATGACCGACACACCGTCCATGCCCGAGCCGACGTCCGACGTGGCGCCCGGAAAAACCCGGTGCGGCTTCATCGCCGTGATCGGCGCGCCCAATGTGGGCAAGTCGACGCTGGTCAATGCGCTCGTCGGCAGCAAGGTGACGATCGTCAGCCCCAAGGTGCAGACGACCCGCACGCTGGTGCGCGGCATCACCATCGTGGGGGCGTCGCAGCTCATCTTCGTCGACACGCCCGGCATCTTCGCGCCGCGCCGCAGGCTCGAGCGCGCCATGGTGACGACCGCCTGGTCGGGCGCCCAGGACGCCGACCTCGCCGTGCTGGTGGTCGACGCCAAGCGCGGCCTCGACGAGGAGACGGCGGCCATCGTCGACAAGCTGCGCGAGGTGCGCCAGCCCAGGACGCTGGTGCTCAACAAGGTCGACCTGGTGGCGAAGCCGGCCCTGCTGGCGCTGGCGCAGGCCGCCAACGATCGGGTCGCCTTCACGGACACGTTCATGATCTCGGCGATGAGCGGAAACGGCGTGCCGGATCTCGCCGAGAGGCTCGCCGCGCAGGTGCCGGAGGGGCCGTGGCTCTATCCCGAGGACCAGATGTCGGACGCGCCGATGCGCAGCCTCGCGGCCGAGATCACCCGGGAGAAGCTCTTTCTCAAGCTGCACCAGGAGCTGCCCTACCGCTCGACGGTGGAGACCGACTCGTGGACCGAGCAGCCCGACGGCTCGGTGCGCATCGAGCAGACCATCTTCGTCGAGCGCGAGAGCCAGCGGAAGATCGTGCTGGGCAAGGGCGGCCACACCATCAAGTCGATCGGCTCCGACGCGCGACTGGAGCTCGCCGGCCTGCTCGAGCAGAAGGTCCACCTGTTCCTGTTCGTGAAGGTGCGCGAGAACTGGTCCGACGACCCCGAGCGCTACCGCGAGATGGGCCTGGAGTTCCCGAAGGGGTAGGGCGCGACGCCCTCGGTCGAAGTCGGTAGCAGCCGGTAGCCCGGGTTGAGCGTAGCGAAACCCGGGACAGCGGCGGCCGTCGTCCCCGGATGTCGCTGCGCTCCATCCGGGCTACCAGCAACGAGGCGCGGCTTCCGCGCCGCCGAATCCCGGTCTACATCTCTCCCATGCAGTGGTCCGAGGAAGGCATCGTGCTCGGGGTGCGGCGGCACGGCGAGACGAGCGCCATCGTCGAGCTGATGACGCGCGACCACGGGCGCCATCTCGGGCTGGTGCGGGGCGGGGCGGGGCCGCGCCTGCAGCCGGTGCTGCAACCCGGCAACCGGGTCGCCGCGATCTGGCGGGCGCGGCTCGAGGAGCATCTCGGCAACTATTCGGTCGAAGGGGTGCGGCTGCGCGCCGGCGCGCTGCTCGCCCGTCCGCACGCGCTCTACGGCATCGTCCATCTCGCCGCGCTGACCCGCCTGCTACCGGAGCGGGACCCGCATCCGCTCGTCCACGACGCCCTGGAGGCGATCCTCGACCACATCGCCGAACCGGCGCTCGCCGGCGCGCTCGTCGTGCGGTTCGAGCTGCAGCTCCTCGCCGAGCTCGGCTTCGGCCTCGATCTCGACCGCTGCGCCGTCTCCGGCACCGCCGACGACCTCGTCTACGTGTCACCGAAGTCGGGACGGGCGGTGTCGCGCGCGGTCGGCGCGCCGTGGCACGACCGGCTGCTGCCTCTGCCGGCGTTCCTGGCCGCCGAGCACGACGAAGCGAGCCCCGAGCACCTCGCCGACGCCTTCCGGATGACGGGCTTCTTCCTCGCCCGCCATGTCTTCGAGCCGCGCGGCCTGCCGCTGCCCGATGCCCGCACGGCCTTCCTGGCCGCGGTGGCGCGGGCGGCCGCGCCGGCGTGCTGCGCTGCGACGGTTTAGCACTGTCGAGCGCCAGCGGATTCACGCGGGGCGCAAATACCTCGGAGTCATTCTCGCACAAGCGCAAGCAACGCTGCAGTGCAGCGTCAAATTATTTTAACAAGACTCTGGTACCGCTAGAAACAAGGCGGCAATTGGCCATATGATGGTCAAAAAGGAGGGCCGCGGGAACAAAGCCGGCTCCCGATCGTTGTCAGAGGGATCGAAACGTCAGAGGGTCACCATGAACGCATTCGTTCGACGTTTTGTCATGCACTACGGCATCTATCGCCGGTACCCGCTCGCGCGCGTGGACGCCCTGCGGAACGCATGGCGCATCGCCCGGGCGTAGCGCTCGACCAGCCTTTCGCCGCCGACGGCGCGTGACGAACGCACCGGGCCGGCCGCGTGACATCCTGTCTCAGGATCCCAGGCCCGCCCCGGCACCCCCGTGGCGGGCCTTCGCGTTTCACGAGACCGTTGGTGAGACGGGGCGTGCCAATCGCGGCGGTCTGCCACCTTCAAATCCCCCAGGCTCGCCATGCCGGCGCGCGTCGCGGGTCTCCACGATCTGGCAGCGGTGCAAGATCAAGAGCGTGGATGGCCGGGACGAGTCTCATGATCGCCAACTCCAGGTCCGAACCCTCTCCGCCGTCGTGCTCCGCGAAGGCGGAGCACCCAGTACACCGCAGCGCTTCGGTTGAACCAACGTGAGGCCAGTGGAAACTGGGCCGTCCGCCTGCGCGGACGGCGACCACCGAGAGGCTGTGCCCTCACGCCTGACTCGGCGGCTGACCGGCCGAGCCCGGCCATCACCAACGAGCCGGTCTCAGATCGCGTTCTCGAACTTGCCGCTGCGCGGAAAGCCCTTGGGGGGCAGGCGGCCGGCGTCGGCGCGGTTGCCGCGCCATTCGGCGAGCTCCTTCAGGGTCTGGGTGAAGACGCGACCCGCCGAGTCGGTCCAGCTCAGGCCCTCGGCGCCCGTGAAGGTCTTGAGGTCCGAGAGGCCGCCGTCCTTGTACTTCTGCAGCCGCACGCCCTTGCCGCGGTTCATTTCCGGCACCTGGTCGAGCGGGAAGATCAGAAGCTTGCGGTTCTCGCCGATCACCGCGACCTGATCGCCCGTGACGGTGGTGACGAGGCGCGCCTCGTCCGGCATCTCGACATTGAGCACCTGCTTGCCGCGCCGCGTGTTGGCGAGGCACTCGTCCTCGCTCACCACGAAGCCGTGGCCGCCCTGGCTCGCGACCAGGAACTTGCGGCCGCCGACGAACGGGAAGACGGCGACGAGGTCGGCCTCCTGCTCCATGTCGATGTAGAGGCGCACCGGCTCGCCGTGACCGCGCCCGCCCGGCAGCTTGCCGGCGTCGAGCGTGTAGAAGCGGCCGTTGGTGGCGAGCACCAGGAGCTTCGAGGTGGTCTCGGCCGGGAACGTGAACTTGAGCTTGTCGTCGGCCTTGAACTGGACGCCGGAGAGGTCCGTCACGGTGCCCTTGAGCGCGCGGATCCACCCCTTCTCGGAGACCACGATGGTGATCGGCTCGCGGATCACCATCGCCTCCTCGATCGCCGCCTCGTCGTGTGCCGGCGCCTCGGCGAAGCCGGTGCGGCGCTTGCCGAGCGGCGTCTTGGGGCCGAACTTGGTCCTCACCTCGCGGATCTGCTCGGCGATCTTGGCCCACTGCTTGGGCTCGGAGCCGACCAGCCCCTGCAGCTCGCGCTGCTCGGCGCGCAGCGCCGCGTCCTCGGAGCGGATCTCCATCTCCTCCAGCTTGCGCAAGTTGCGCAGCCGCATGTTGAGGATTGCTTCCGCCTGCACGTCGGTGAGCTTGAACGTCTTCATCAGGACGGGCTTGGGCTCGTCCTCGGTGCGGATGATCTTGATCACCTTGTCGAGGTTCAGATAGGCGACCAGATAGCCGCCCAGGACCTCGAGCCGGTGGGCGATGACGCCGAGCCGGTGATTGGAACGTCGCACCAGCACGTCGCGGCGATGGTCGAGCCACTCGCGGAGTGCCTCGTGGAGGCCGATCACCTTGGGGATGCGGCCGCCGACCAGCACGTTCATGTTGAGCGGGATGCGCGACTCGAGGTCGGTCAGCTTGAACAGCGACTCCATCAGGAGCTCGGCGTCGACCGTTTTTGCGCGCGGCTCGATGACGAGCCTGATGTCCTCGGCCGATTCGTCGCGCACGTCGCCGACCAGCGGCAGCTTCTTGTCGTTCAGGAGTTCGGCGATGCGCTCGACGAGCCGCGACTTCTGCACCAGCCACGGGATCTCGGTGATCACGATCAGCCAGGTGCCGCGCGCGCCGTCCTCCTTGTGCCAGCGCGCCCGCACCCGGAACGAGCCGCGCCCCGTCTCGTAGGCCTCGGCGATGGTCGCGCGGCTGTCGATGATCAGCCCGCCGGTCGGGAAGTCCGGACCGGGGATGTATTTCATCAGCGCCTTCGGCTTGGCGTCGGGATGCTCGATCAGATGCAGGGCGGCGTCGCACAGCTCGGCAGCGTTGTGCGGCGGGATCGCCGTCGCCATGCCGACCGCGATGCCCTGGGCGCCGTTGGCGAGCAGATTGGGAAACGCGCCGGGCAGCACCACGGGCTCCTGCTCGGAGCCGTCGTAGGTCGGGCGGAAGTCGACCGCGTCCTCGTCGAGGCCATCGAGCATCAGCCGCGCGACCTCGGTGAGGCGCGCTTCGGTGTATCGCATGGCGGCGGCGTTATCGCCGTCGATGTTGCCGAAGTTGCCCTGGCCGTCGACCATCGGGAAGCGGACCGAGAAGTCCTGCGCGAGCCGCACCAGCGCGTCGTAGACGGCCTGGTCGCCGTGCGGGTGGAACTTGCCGATCACGTCGCCGACGACACGCGCGCACTTCTTGAACGCGGCGCCGGGATCGAGGCGCAGCTCGCGCATCGCATAGAGCAGGCGGCGGTGCACCGGCTTCAGCCCGTCGCGGGCGTCGGGCAGGGCGCGGTGCATGATGGTCGAGAGCGCATAGGCGAGGTAGCGCTCCTCCAGGGCCTCGCGCAGCGCGACGTCGTGCACGTCCGACGGATCGGGGGGAATCAGGGTCTTGGTCATGGGGCGATCGAATAGCCCGCGCGCCGGACGTGAACAATATCGCCGCGAAAGCGTTGGAGAGAGCCGGTAGGCCGCGGCCGCCGGATGAACGCCGGATGAACAGTCTCTCCATAATTATGCTGTGATTCGAGAGCGTTATGGGTGTCGGCAGCGCCCGCTGCCGGGCCTCGGGGATCACACCGGAACCAGCGACGGAGGATCGGCGCGACCAGGGTACGCCACCCTTGAAGCCATCGAGGACGTCGGAGAGCCGACGTCGACCCCGAATCTGTCCCAGTCATGGACCGTCGCCGGCCCGCCCGGTCGGAGCCTTCCTCGACGGTCGGAGAGGAGATCGAGATGCGTGGAACGATCCTGGCCGCTGCCGCTGCCGTCGGCATCGCGCTGTTCGGAATGGCGCCGGCGTCCGCCGCGCCGGCCACCGGGGCCTCCGGCCTTCTGTCGGCAGCCGAGGTCCAGGAGGCCGTGATCCAGGCGCAGTGGCACTATGCCCGCCGCAGCCATTGGCGCTGGGGCAGCCGCGGCTACGTGCACGGGCCCAACCGCAGCCACTGGCGCTGGGGCAGCCGCCCGCGCTGCCACTGGCGCGGCCGCAGCGTGTGGGGCCGCTGCTGAGCGTTGTCCGTCGCCAAGCGAGCGTCCGAGTGCGTTCGGACGTGCGAGCTTCGGACGTGTGAACGATGGCCGGCCCGCTCGCGGGCCGGTTTTTTTGTCGAGCGGGTGGCTCACGTCGCCGAGAACGCCTCGTGGTACTCGACCGTCCCGGCCGGCGGCGGCGAGCCGCGGAACGGGACCGCGAGGACGTAGCGGTCGGGAACGCCGGGGACGTGCAGGCCGGCCGGGCGGCGAAACCCGTGGCGGCCGTAATAGGCCGGATCGCCGACCACCAGGCAGCCGGCGGCGCCGCGCGCCTTCAGGCGGGAGAACCCCTCCTGGATCAGCGCCGTGCCGACGCCGGCGCGCTGCCGGTCGGGCCGCACCGACAGGGGGCCGAGCGCGACCCAGCCACCGTTCGTGCCGTTGCCGTTGATGCGGAAGCCGGGCCCGAAGATCTGCACGGCCGAGAACGCCGCCTGGCCGACCAGGCCGGAAAAGTCTTCGGCCACCAGGGCGACGATGGCGCCGCCGCTCGCCCACAGGGCGTCCATGATGGCCGGCTCGGTGCCGGAGGCGATGGGGAGGCCGCGATAGGCGGCGGTCACGACGGCGCGCACGGCGTCGCGATCGGCGTCGGTCTGGTCTCGCAGGATGATCGAATCATGCATGGCCTAGCCGTCATAGCATCGACTCCGGCGACAGGAAGAGGGGGTTGCGCACGACGGGGTTGTGCCGTGCGAAGAACCGGGTGGCCCTGTTCTGGAGTCATTTCGGGGCGCGGCGAAGCCGCGAACCCGGAATGACAGGATGCCGAAGAGGTGTCGCATGGATCTTGGCTCGCACCATCGGTGCGCCGAATCGGGGCGCACCGGCGTCAATGGCTGCCGCGGACGAACAGCTCGTAGAACGTCACCAGAACCTCGACGACGATCAGCAGGACGATGGTCGCCTCCAGCCGCACGCTGCGCTGGGTGTCGATGATGTCGGTGATGGCGCGCGCCGTGTCGTCGATCACCTCGAGCTTGCGGGCGAGCGAGGTGGCGCGCTCCTTCAGCTCGTACTCGTCGGCGAGGCGCAGCCACAGCCGCTCGAACTCCGGCTGGTCCCACAGGATGTCGGGCTTGTCCTCGATCTCGACGCGGCCGGCGAGGCGGTGCTGCACCTGCAGGGCCTGGCCGATGGTGCGCAGCATCTGGCGACGTCCCGAGGGGGTGCGGCCGGTGCGGGCGAGCGCCGCCGCGAACGGCTCCATCACCTCCAGGACCGTGCCGACCTCGCGCTCGTCGCGCGCCAGCGCGGCGTTCTTGGCGAGCACGTCGGCGATGACGAGAATCCGGGGCGGGGTGAGGGCGCGGATCGCCACCGGGCCGCCCGGCACCACCTGGTCGTCCTGGTCGGGGGCGATCTCGACGGTGGTCGATTCGTCCTCGATCGTCTCGTACTGGCCGGCGAGGCGAGGCCCGAGCGCCCGCACCAGCTCGTCCTCCTCGACGGGCGACAGGCCGACCAGCACGGCCACCCCGTAGCGGAACAGCACGGCATAGCCGGCCGCGCCGGTCCGGAAGGCGAGCGGCGTCGTCGAGACGAGGTCGCTGCGCTCAAGGCCGGCCGTGTCGATACGGTCGCCGAGCAGCAGGGTACGGGCGGTGAGGCGGGTGCGCGTCGCCGGCACCGCCACGGGGGCGGCCGCCGGCGCGGCGACGGGAAGAGGAGCACGGTCAGCCATGGCGGCAGTATAGCAGGCCGTACGTGACAGGAGGCGGGCGATGGGGTGGTCCGTTCGGCCTCCTCGGCGATTCACCGTCCGGGCGTCGCCGGTTGTCCGGATCGTCGAAAGAGCCCTATAATTCCGTCATGACGAAGCTTTTCGACCAGGCCGTCGAGGCCGCCCGGGCCCTCCCGCCGGACGCGCAGGACGAGCTCGCCCGCGTCATGCTCGACATCCTCGCCGACGACCGACCGCCCGAGCCGATCGATCCCGCCGATGCGCCGGCCGTCCGCGAGGGGCTCGCGCAGGCCGATCGCGGCGAGTTCGCGACAGATGCCGAGGTCGACGCCGCCCTTCATCGCTTCGAGGCATGAGAATTCGCTATACCCGCCGGGCCGTCGCCGACCTCGCGGGCATCGCCGACCACATCCGGTTTCACGACCCGGCGGCGGCGTTTCGCGTGCGAGACGCCATTCTCGACAGCATCCGGACGTTGGTTCTCTTTCCGCGAGCCGGCCGCCGGCAATCCGTGGCCGGCGTCCGGAAGCTGATCACCCGGAAGTACCCGTACCTCGTCTATTACAGCGTCGACGAGGCGACCGGGGACATCGTGGTCCTCACCATCAGGCATCCCGCCCGGCGTCGCGAACACGAGGACGGTTGAGGCCTGCTTGCGACGGACCCTGGGCGGGTCGCCGCAGCTCCGTCACGCCGCCGTGGCGGGGCGGATCTTCGACTTCGCCCAGTAGTCCGGGTCGGCCTTCGATCGCGCGAGCGCCTCGGCGGTCTCGAAGCCCGGCGCCATCGAGCCGTCCTGGCCGGCCAGCACCTGATGGTGCTCGATGTTCAGGGTGCGCAGCCAGCGCTGCTGGCCCATCGTGACGGCGACGAAGTAGCCGATCTCGACCAGCTCCGGCTCGGAGAAATGGGCATGCAGCCGCGCCCAGAAGGCGTCGTCCGTGGGCAGGTCCCAGGTGATCGCCTCGGCGTAGGAGAGGGCGGCCTTCTGCTTGTCGTCGTAGCGGGTCGAGGACTCGAAGTTGATCAGGTCGCGGTAGTCGTCCTCCACCAGCCCGGCCTTGGCCGACTTGATCGAGCGCTGGTTGCCGCAGAACTCGCACAGCACCGAGCGCGACACGTAGACCCGGCACAGCTCCTTTATCGAGTGGTCGGCGACGCCCTGGTGGAACACGGTGCGCCAGGTGTCGGCGAAGGACCAGAACACCGCCGGCACGTGTGCCCGCACGGCCTGGCTCTCCGGACGCGGCGTGCCCTCGCGGGCGCAACGCTGCAGCTCCTCGGTCATCGCCGGATCGGTGATGGTAGCGGGGTCGACGTAGCTGATGCGCGGGGCCATGGGGTTCCTCCTGTTGTTTTTCGTGTTGCCGTCCGGCACGCATGCGCGGGCAGCGACACCTTGTATACAGGGTTGGAACACGGCGGGCGAGACGCAGATCGAAAGCCTCGTGTCCCGGACGCGGTGCGACGCACCGCGAGCCGGGACCCAGCTGCAACGAGGCGAAGCCGTCCCGGTGGCCCCTGGGTCCCGGCTCGGCGGCGCCTCGGGCCTGCGGCCCGATGCACCTTGTCCGGGACACGGCGTCGGCGAGCGGCGGCACCAGCGCCGCTTACCCGGCCATCGCCTCTTCGTACTCCGACGACAGCGTCAGCCATTCGTCCTCGGCCGTCGCGAGCGTGCTCGCGGCGTCGGCGCGTTCCTTGGCGAGGCCGGCGGCTTTTGCCGCGTCGCGGGCGTAGAGGGCCGGATCGGCGAGCGCCGCGTCGAGTTTGGCGATGCGCTGGTGCAGCATCTCGATCTGCTTCTCCAGCGCGCCGATCTTCTTGCGCAGCGGCGCCAGCTCGGCGCGCTTCTCGGCTGCGGCGCGACGCTGGTCGGTGCGCGACGGGGTCTTGTCGGCCCTGTCGCTGCGCCGGTCGGTCTCGTCGTCGCCGGCCAGGATCAGCCGCCGGTAGTCGTCGAGATCGCCCTCGAAGGGCGCGACGCCCCCGTTCGCCACCAGCCACAGCCGGTCGGCGCAGGCGTCGAGCAGATAGCGGTCGTGCGACACCATCACGACGGCACCCCGGAACTCGTTGATGGCGTCGATCAGGGCGGCGCGACTGTCGATGTCGAGATGATTGGTCGGCTCGTCGAGCAGCAGCAGATGCGGCGCGTGGAAGGTGGCGAGCCCGAGCAGCAGCCGCGCCTTCTCGCCGCCCGAGAGCTTGCCCACCAGCGTGTCGGCGGCGCCCTCGGAGAAGCCGATGGCGCCGGCCTTGGCCCGCACGGCGCTCTCGGCCGCGTCCGGCATCAGCCGGCGGACATGCGTGTAGACGCTCGCGCCCTCGTCGAGCTCGTCGAGCTGATGCTGGGCGAAGTAGCCGACGTCGAGCTTGTCGGCGCGGGTGACGCGGCCGTCCATGGCGCCGATCTTGCCGGCGATCAGCTTGACGAGCGTCGACTTGCCGTTGCCGTTGGCGCCGAGAAGCGCGATGCGGTCGTCGTTGTCGATGCGCAGCGTCACGCGCTTGAGGATCGGCTTGCCCGGCTCGTAGCCGACCGACACGTCGTCGACCGCGATGATGGGCGGCGACAACAATCGCTGCGGTGCCGGCAGCACGATCTCCCGCACCTCGTCGGCGATGCGGGCCGGCGCCGGCCCGAGCCGCTGCAGCATCTTCAGGCGCGACTGCGCCTGGCGCGCCTTGGTCGCCTTGGCGCGGAAGCGCTCGACGAAGGCGGTGAGGCGGGCGCGCTGCAGCTCCTGCTTCTTTGCGAGCTTCTGGTCGAGCAGCAGCCGCTCGGCCCGCGTCTTCTCGAAGGTCGAGTAGTTGCCGCGGTAGAAGGTGAGCTTGCCGTTCTCCAGGTGCAGGATCGAGTCGACCGCGTTGTCGAGCAGGTCGCGATCGTGGCTGATCACCACGACCGTGTGCGGATAGCGGGCGATATGCTCCTCGAGCCACAGCGTGCCTTCGAGGTCGAGATAGTTGGTCGGCTCGTCGAGCAGCAGCACGTCCGGCTCGCGGAACAGCACCGCGGCGAGCGCGACGCGCATGCGCCAGCCGCCCGAGAACTCGCTCACCGGCCGCTTCTGGTCGTCGTGCGAGAAGCCGAGCCCGTGCAGGATCGCGGCGGCGCGGGCCGGTGCCGAATGGGCGCCGATGTCGGCGAGCCGCGTGTGCAGCTCGGCGATGCGGTGCGGGTCGGTCGCGGTCTCGGCCTCGGCGAGCAGCGCGGTGCGCTCGGTGTGGGCGGCGAGCACGATGTCGATCAGCGGCTGCGGCCCGTTCGGCGCCTCCTGGGGCAGGGTGCCGATGACGGTGCGGGCCGGCACGCCGATCTCGCCCGTCTCGGCGTGGTGCTGGCCCGTGATGGTGCGGAACAGGGTCGACTTGCCGGTGCCGTTGCGGCCGACGAGGCCGACCCGCGCGCCGGCGGGAACCTGCACCGAGGCGCGATCGACGAGAAGACGTCCGGCGATCCGGACCGTGAGGTCGGTGATGACGAGCATGCCGCCTTATACACGGATTTTCGGCGCGGGCAGGGGGCGTGTGCCTCGGGGCCGTGCCCCGGACAAGTCACATCGGGCGCAGGCCCGATGTGACGCAGAGCCGGGGCCCAGGGGCGGCCCGGCGATGCCTCGCCTCATGGCCCCTGGGTCCCGGCGCGCGGTGCGTCGCACCGCGTCCGGGACACGGGTGCGGCAACGGGCGCGTGCCCTCACCAGCACAGGGTGGTCATCACCTGGCCCTGCTTGTTCTTGATCACGTGCGGACAGCGCAGGCGCTCGAGCGCCGGCTTCGCGTCGGCATTGCCGAGCGCCACGGCGCGCTCGTAATAGGCCTTGGCGGCCGTCGTGTCCTTGTCGCCGCCGATCCCCTCGGCGGCGAAGTGGCCGGCCCGCTCCAGCGCACCGGCGTGGTCCTGGGCGGCCGCCTTCTCGAACAGGGCACGCGCCCCGGTGGCATCCTTGCCGCCGCCCGTTCCGGCCGCGAGCAGCAGGCCGAGCTGGTACTGCGCCTCTGCGTTGCCGGCCTCGGCGGATTTCGCGAGCAGGGCGCGCTGGCGGGCCGGATCGGCTCCGGCCGCGCCCGCGCCGGCGCCGCCCGACAGCGCCGCCAGGTTGGTGACGCCGCGCGGATTGCCGGCCTCGGCCGCCTTCTCGAACAGTTTTCGCGCCTGGTCCTCGCTCTTCGGCACGCCCGTGCCGGTGGCGTAGAGGAGGCCGAGCTCGACCATCGCGGCGGTGCTGCCCTTGTCGGCGGCACGGCGGAACGCCGCCGCGGCCTCGGCCGGCTGGCGGTTCGCCGCATAGGCGCGACCGAGCCCGTATTGCGCGCGCCGCGATCCCGCCGCGGCGACCTTGCAGAACCTGATCGCCGTCGCCACGTCCGCGGCCGCGATCTCGGCGACGCCTTTCACGTCCGCCGGCTTGTCGGGATCGCTCGGATCGGCGGCGATGCGGTCGCACAGCACGAGGTCGGCCGACTGTGCGAAGGCGTCGGCGGCCGGTGTGCCGAGGAGCGCTGCGAAACCCATGCAGGCCGTGACGAGAAGGCGGCTGGCTGTCGTCATGATGATGTCGCCGTCGGTCCCGATGAACCGTGTGCTGTGCGTGTGCCGTGTGGCGAAACGAGACTACGACCGCCGGCGGAACGCGGCAAGGCGAAGCCGGCCCGGCGTTCGAAGGCGCGCGTCGGCGCCGTCCGGTTCGTGTGCCGTCGAGTTCGTGTAGAGTGCGCGCCGCACGCAACCGAGGAGGTGTCGATGTGCGTTCCGGGATGCATGGAGGCCGTGACGGCCGGGCTGTCGCGCCGCGGCTTCTTCGGCCGCGCCGGAGCGACGGCGGCCGGCTTCGCCGCCACGGCGATCGCGCCGGCCTCGGTCCTGGCGCAGAACGCTCCGCCCGCCGCCGCGCCGGCCCCGTCCGCGGCCGCGCCGACGGCCGTGCTGCCGACCACCTTCACGCGGGTGATCGACCTCTCGCACACGCTCGGGCCGAAATTCCCGACCTTCTTCGACACCGCCGGGATCGAGCTCGAGCAGCGCGCCGACTTCGCGAAGGACGGCTACAACATGTATGTCTGGAAGCTGATCGAGCATGCCGGCACGCATATCGACGCGCCGATCCATTTCGCCGAGACGGGCGCGAGCGTCGACCAGATCAGGACGGAGACGCTGGTCGTTCCGCTCGCCGTCGTCGACGTCGTCGAGAAGGCGTCCGACGAGGCCGACTATCTGCTCTCGCGCGCAGATCTCGATGCGTGGGAGGCCAAGCACGGTCGCCTGCCGCGCGGCTGTTGCGTCGCCATGCATTCGGGCTTCGGCAAGCTCGCGCTCACCGATCCGGCGCGCTTCATCGGCCGCGACGTCGACGGGACGCTGCACTTTCCCGGCATCGCGCCCGAGGCGGCGGAGTGGTTGCTGAAGGAGCGCGACGTCGCCGGCCTCGCGGTCGACACGCTGTCGCTCGACAACGGCCCCTCGAAGGACTTCAAGACTCACAAGGTGTGGCTGCCGGCCGGCCGTTGGGGCCTGGAGAACGTCGCCAATCTGGAGCAGGCGCCGGCGGCCGGGGCGACGCTCGTCGTCGGCCTGCCCAAGATTGAGGAAGCGACCGGCGCACCGGTACGCCTGTTCGCGCTGGTCTGATCACGTCGCCGACGCGAATCGCGCGGGCATCGCCGCGTCCTCCGACGTCATCGCCGGGCTTGACCCGGCGATCCATCTCTCTGCGACAACGCGGCGGGCGGCCCCTGGATCCCCGCCTTCGCGGGGATGAGCGGCGTGTGGCGCGATGTCAGCGGAAAACGATCTGATCAGTTCGTCGGGGAACTCCTGCACGGTCGTACGGTCGAGCAAACTGATCCCGAGCCGCTCTCGTGAACCACGGAGCACAAAAAAAGGCGGGCGGTTCTTTCGAACCGCAAAGGTCCAAGAACAAAAAAAGGCGGGCGGTTCTTTCGAACCGCCCGCTGGGCATCGCAGCATCGCGCACCCCCGTGGCACGACGCTGCGCACCGACTGTTCGACCGAGACGACGCTCTCGCGTGTCGATCGATCGTTCGCGGGGGACAATGCTGCGGGCGGGTCCTAGCGGCTTTGATCTAGATCAGCCACGGGTCGGAAAATGGGGACAGGCGCCCGCCATGGCCGCTGCGCGATGCCGGAAAGGCGCATGAACAAAGGCGTTCTCGCACCGCGTCGAGCTGCGCGGCGGTCGCTGCATACGACCAATGTCGGATGCGAAGATGGTGAACGGCGGCGCCGGTCCGTCGCGTCCGCCGTCACGCGATTCAGCGCTGTTGCGTCAGCCGTTCCAGTCGATCGTGCCGACGTCCCACTTGGCGCGATTCTTCGCCGCCTTCCTGATGAAGTCGTCGACCGCGGCGGACGGCTTGTGATCGGGATTGGCCTTGCAGTAGGTGGCGATCATGCCGACGACCTTCTGCTCGTCGAGACCGGCGAGATCGACGTGCTTTCCGTCGTGCTCGAGCAGCGCGACATTGGCGGCGCTCAGATAGCCCTGCACCCAGGCGTAGAGCATCAGATTGACCGGGTTCTGCAGGCCCTCGGCCGGCTTCAGATCGGCTGCGAGCTTGCTGCAGCTCGACGCACCGATGCCCTGGGTGACGAGCGGCTCGGCGCGCGTCGCGGCCGGCAGGGCGATCACGCCGGCGGCCAACAGGCCGGTGGCGAGCAGAGGGGCCACGAACGTCCGTCCGATCATCGGAAACAACCTCCAAGGTACACAGGCCGCGATGCGACCTCTCGTCGAGCGGCGCCCCGCAGGTCGGGGCGCCGTCGGCCGGGACACTAGAACACGCGCCCGGACAATGGGAACCAATGCGGCATAAAATCGACAAGTTTGCGGTCCGAAACCGGGCCGGTCGCGGCCGGTGCGCCGGCCGGGACGGGGACATCCGTATCGGGGACAGCTGTGTCGGGGACCGTCCCGTCGGGGACGGTCGTGTGGCGTGCGCCGGGGAGGCGAGATGCTGGGATTCGATCCGGCCGGCGGGGTGACGTCGCTGCCCGTCTGGGGGACCGGCCTGGTCGCC
Source organism: Rhodoplanes elegans (assembly GCF_016653355.1). GTDB lineage: Bacteria > Pseudomonadota > Alphaproteobacteria > Rhizobiales > Xanthobacteraceae > Rhodoplanes > Rhodoplanes elegans. The sequence goes on from NZ_NHSK01000291.1 coordinate 27,303, forward strand.
GTCCTCGCCGTGGTGGGTGCCGTCGCCGCGTGGCGGCGCAGCGGCGCCGGGGCGCTGGTCGCCGGCATCGCCGCCCTGATCGTCGCCGCCGTGGCGGCCGGCGTCGCCGTCACCACCGGAATGATGCTGCACGAGCGGGTGGCCGAGCGTCGCGCCCTGGAGCAGCGCGTCGCCGATCTCGCGGCCCGCGTTTTGGTGCCCGGCTCGCCGCTCGCCTGCCTGGACGGGCTCGTCGCCACGCCGGGCGAGGCGGCTTGCGAGGCGGCGCTGTTCGCCCGTCCCGAGACGGCCGCGGCGGCCGTCTCCTACGTGGCCGCCCAGGTCGACCTCTTCATCCAGGCGGCGCCGCGTGTCGCCGGGGATGCGGCGGCGGTCCGCGCGCTCCTGCCGCTCAAGCGCGCCCTCGTCGCCGACCGGTTCGGGATCGTCGCCCACGTGCTCGCCCTGCGGGCCGGCTGCTCGTCCGACTTCTGCCCGCCGCTCGCCCTGTTCGAGCAGCCCGACCGCCTCCGCGGCCATCTGCGCGAGCGGCCCTTCGATGCGATCCTGGCCCGTCATGCGGCCGGCTGGCGCGCCGGTGGCGACGCCGAGGGCGCCCCGGTCGGTGCCCACGGCGGAGCGACCGCGCCCGGCCTCGCCGGCA
>NZ_NHSK01000292.1 GCF_016653355.1 Rhodoplanes elegans
CGATGCAGGATGGCGGCGAACAGGAGCTGGCCGATGCCGAACGGCAGCCCCATCGCCCAGGGCGACAGCGAGCGGTCGCCCGCGGCGACGGCGAGCACGACCAGGCCGCAGGCGAGATACCAAGCGCCGGCCACGGCCATCGCCTGCGGCAGCGCCCGGCTCGCCGCGAAGATGCCGAGGCCGAAGACGAGCTGCCACAGGCCGGGCAGCATCCACACCGCGTCCGGCGCGACGTTGAGGATCACCACCGGCAGCAGCGCGCCGACCGCGGCGGCCGGCACGAACTGCACGGCGGCGGCGTGGATCATCTCGTCGGCGAGATGCGAATGGAGGCGGCGCGAGCGAGTCGTGGCCTCGGCGACGACCAGCGCGATGCCGAGCACCGCGGTGAGCACCCAGATGGCCAGCCAGTTGGTGACGTCGACCGGGTCGGGCATGAAGGCCGCCTGGGCGGCCGCGGCTGCCCCGGCCATCAGCCCGGTGAGCGCGACGGTCGCCGGCCCCCAGCCGCGGAACTCGCTGCCGCGGGCGAGCTGCGCCTTGATGGCGTCGATGTCGGCGAGCGCCTTCTCCAGGTCGGTTTCGAGCTCGGCCATGGCCCCTCCCGCGGCTTTGCGTCGCAAAGTATACGCCGATGCAAACCGAGCGCAACTAACTTTGACCACCGATACGGTCGGCTTGATGTAGAATAACGATTGACTCTGGCGTGAAGGGTTCTAAATCGGCGTCACGATGGGCTCGCGTGCAGAGCCCCGCTTTCACAAGTCGTTTCATGTGATCCCGTGCCCCTCCCGGGGGGCGCGCGAACAGTGTCACCGGATCCCGATCCGGACGAGGTCTTGGGAGACCGCGCGATGCGAACCATCCCGTCGGCGCCGCTGCGCCGCGCCGCCTCCGATTTCGCCTTCGACGCCATGCTGCATCCGGCCCACGCCTTCGTCCATCCGGAGGCCGTGGTCGAGGACCCGGATCTGAGCCTCGCCGAGAAGCGGGCGATCCTGATCGCCTGGGCGTCCGACGCCGCCGAGGCGCCCGAGGGCGCCGGCCCGGTGCGGCCTGTGCCGGTCGAGGAGATCGTCGAGGCGCTGCGCGGGCTCGACCGCGCCGCCCAGTTCACGGCCGAGGACGGCGAGCGCTGCCGCTTCGCGCTGCGCCAGCGCTGGCGCCGCACCCTGCTGCGCGGCCGCGGCCGCGGCCGCGACGACGCCCCACGCGGCTGACCGCGTCTCTCGACGCGCCTGGCTCCACGCTTCGCTGACTTGAACGTCCCGGCGCGTCCCGCGTGCCGGGACGTTCGCTGTCGGGGGCGACCGGGGGCCGTTCGCGCCAGCCCGTCGGGCGCGATGTATCTGCGAAGCCACACCCACCGGGACGATGTTCACAGACCCGGCGAGCGAAGCGGCCGACGCGTTGACAAATTGGGAAACAATCCCTCAACTGGTTAATACATTGTTACCCTGGTTGGGCGGTGGGATTCGCTAGCCCATTCGATCCACGACCGCGAGTACCCACGCTGTGCGCCGGACGGGGTCTCCCGGCGCGACCATGAAAACACGGACCGACCGGACGTCGCGCGGCGAACGGCGGTCATCTCCCGCGATCGGCTCACGGCGACAGCCAGGGACCGCGTCCCTGCCTGAACGGCGGTCGATTCGGCTTTGCAGTGCAGGGGACGTTCGATGACGGAGCTTTCTCGGTCGCGGCGCGACATGGGGTCGGCGGCCCCGGTGTGGCGGACGACGGGCTCGGCGCCCCGAAAAGGCTCCTCCACCCGAAAAGGATTCTCCAAGACCATCCCTGTGAGCGTCCCGGTCCTGTCGGTGCTGTTCGCGACCACGGCGCTCGTGTCGCCCGTCGTCGCCGCCGACGTGACCTGGACCGGCCCGGGCACCGACTGGTTTTCGGGCACCAACTGGAGCGGCGGCCAGACGCCGTCGACCTCCGACACGGCGGTCGTGAACGGCGCCGTGACGGCGACCATCGCGGGCCAGCCCGCGAGCGTCGATACGGTGCAGCTCGGCACCACGGCGACCAACGCCTCGCTCGCCATCGTGAATGCCGGCGGCCTGATCACGGCCGGGTGGGACAATATCGGCAAAGCCGTGGGCGCGACCGCGACCGTCACGGTCACGGGCACGGGGTCGACCTGGACCGCCAGCAGCGGCATTCTGGTCGGGGTCGAGGGCACCGGCCGGATCGACGTGTCCGGCGGCGCCATGGTCACCAGCAGCGCGCTTCATCTGGGCCGCCTCGCGACCGGCTCCGGAACCGTCACGGTCGACGCTTCGACCTGGATCACCAACGGCTCGGTGTCGGTCGGCTACGAAGGCACCGGCAGCATGACGCTGTCGAATCGCGCGACGGCGAGCTTCGGTGCGTTCCAGATCGGCATGTATTCCGGCGCCTCCGGCACGCTGCAGATCGAGAGCGGCGCCACGCTGACGACCAGCGGCGCGAGCCATGTCGGCAACCAGGCGAACACCACCGGCACGGCGACCATCACGGGCGCCGGCTCGCAGTGGACCAGCAACGGCCTCCTGTATCTCGGCCTGTCGGGCACGGGGTCGCTGACCGTGGCGAACGGCGGCACGTTCAGCACCGTCGGGATGGACATCGGCCGGAACACCGGCGCGGTCGGGACGCTGCGGATCGAGAGCGGCGGCAGCCTGACGTCGACCGGCGTGGCGACCGTCGGCTACCAGGGCCGCGGCACCGTCACGGTGACGGGCGCCGGCTCGTCGGCGACCTTCGACGCCCTCTCGCTCGGCTACAACGGCACCGGCAGCCTCGCCGTCACGGACGGCGCCACCGTCACGGCGAAGACCCTGAGCGCCGCGGAAGGCACCGGCGGCCGGGCCGACATCACCGTCTCGGGCGCGGGGAGCCGATTCACCACCACCGAGGGCGCGTCCGTCGGCAACACCGCGGCCGGAACGCCCGGCACGATCGCGGTCCAGGGCGGCGGCACGTTCGCGACCGGGTACGGCCTGTATCTGTACGGCGGCAGCTCCGTGACGGTGACGGGCGCCGGATCGCAGCTCCTCGTCGGAACCCGCAATCCAGGAACGCCGAGCGACTTCCCCCAGGCGGACGGCTGGCTCAGCATCAGCGACGCCAGCGTGACCGTCGCGAACGGCGCCCGGCTCGAGGCGGACGGCGTCTACGTCCAGGGCGCCCCCGGGGCCGGGGCCGCGTCGCTGACCGTGACGGGCCGCGGCACCGTCATGGACGGGCACCTCGTGATCTATGTCGGCGGCAACGGCAACGGCACGGCCGGCGACGGCACGCTGACGATCTCGGACGGCGCCACCGCGACGGCGACGATCCTCGGCACCGGCGTCGACGCCGGGCGAACCGGCCGACTCCTCCTGACCGGAGCCGGATCGAGCCTGACCACGATCCCGAACGGCACCTACACGGGCAACGCCTATGCGGGCTCCTACGGCAACGGAACGATCGTGGTCCAGGACGGCGCTGCGCTCAGCGTCGCGAACGAGCTCCGCATCGCCTATGCGGCGGGCTCGACCGGCAAGCTGCTAATCGGTTCCGAGCAGGGCCAAGCCGCCGCAGCCCCCGGCACCGTGACGGCGGCCGGCGGCGTCGTGTTCGGCAGCGGCACGGGCCAGCTCGTCTTCAACCACACCTCATCCAACTACATCTTCGCGCCGTCGATCAGCGGCACCGGGACCATCAGGGCGCTGTCCGGGACCACGACGCTCACCGGCGACTCGTCGGGCTTCAGCGGCACCCTGGAGGTGGCGGGCGGGATCCTGAACGTGGCCGGCGCGATCAATGCCGTGACCACGGTCGACAGCGGCGCGGTCCTCACCGGCTCCGGCAAGGTGGGCGGCGTCGACGCCCGGACCGGCGCCACGGTGTCGCCGGGCAACAGCCCCGGCACCCTGACCGTCACGGGCAACTATCAGCAGGCGGCGGGCTCGACCTATCTCGCCGAGCTGGTGCCGGGCAGCACCACGTCGGACCTGATCGCCGTCACCGGCACGGCGACGCTGGACAGCGGCGCCATCCTGCGCCTCGCCAAGTACGGCGCCGGCAACTATTCGGTCGACACCCGCTACACGATCCTGACCGCGGCGGGCGGCGTGACCGGCACGTATCTCCTGACCGGCGACACGGCGGCCTCCGCCTTCTACACCTGGACCGTCGGCTACGACCCGACCAGCGTCTATGTCGCCGCCGTGCAGACCCGCGCCTTCACCAGCGCCGCGACGACGCCGAACCAGATCGCCGTCGCCGGCGCGCTGCAGAACCTGACGACCGGCCAAAGACTGCGCTCGGCGGTCGGCAGCGTCGCCACCGACGCCGCGGCCCGCGCCGCCTTCGACCAGATCTCCGGCGAGATCCATTCGAGCATCACGGGCGCGATGGTCGAGGACAGCCGCTTCGTGCGCAACGCCGCCGTCGATCGCCTCCGCGCCGCCTCCGGGCGGGTCGGG
>NZ_NHSK01000293.1 GCF_016653355.1 Rhodoplanes elegans
CGAGCGGGCGCGCTGCGCGGTCGGCCGGCGCCGCTTGGCCGGCGGGGGCGGCGCGACCGCCTGCAGCTCGACGAAGATCGGATTCGGGTCGAGCGTCACGGTGCTCGCGGCAAACCCGTTCTCGGCCGTGCTCGGCGTCTGGACGGCACGGACCGGAATCGTCGTCGGCTGATAGCCGGGCAGAGCGAAGCTCACCGTCATGTCGCCGACGAGCGGTGCCGGCAGCGTGCAGGGCGTGCGGCAGCTGCCGCCGCCCGACAGCTTGGCCTCGGCGCCCGGTGGATCACTTTCCAGGTTCAGGGCCGTGGTGGCCGGTCCGCCGAGCCCGAAGCTCGGCATCTGGAAGCTCGACAGCGACTCGCAGCCGGCGAGCAGACTGCCCGCGGCCGCGATCGCCAGCACTCGGCGAAAGACGGTGGTCATGGTTCGGCGTCCCCCAACGCCCGACCGCGACATTAATCAGGCGGACCGACCGGTGCAACCATGCAACTATCGGTGGTGCTGCGGAGGGCCGGGGACGGTCGACGGTCAGCCGGCGCGCAGCCCGAGAAGCTCGGCGACGGCGGCCGGCAGGTCGTCGTACCGGCCGATGACCCGGTCCGGGGCGAGGCTTTCGACCGGCACCTCGGTGTAGCCGAAGTCGACCGCCACCACGGGCACGCCGGCCGCCTTGGCGGTGACGATGTCGGTGCCGGAGTCGCCGACCATCACGGCCATCGACGGCGAGCCGGCGGCCGCCGCGATGGTGCCGAGGAGGGCGCGCGGGTCGGGCTTCATGGCCACGAAGGTGTCCTGGCCGCAGATCGCGGCGAATCGGTCGGCGAGGCCGAGCGCCTCGAGCAGCTTCACCGACAGGCGCTCGAGCTTGTTGGTGCACACGGCGAAGCGGCAGCCGGCGGCGTCGAGCGTGTCGAGCGCGTCGACGAGCCCGGGAAACGGCCGCGACAGCGCCGCGATGCGCTCCGCGTAGTCGTCGACATAGACGGCGTAGAGGCGGTCGATCTCGGGGGGGCCGCAATCGCGCCCGTGGGCGCCCAGCGCGCGCTCGATCAGCAGCCGGGCGCCGCCGCCGATGAAACGGCGCGCCTCGTCGAACGGCACGGCGGCGAGCCCCTCGCGGATCAGGAGACCGTTGAGCGTGTCGATCAGGTCCGGAGCGGTGTCGACCAGGGTGCCGTCGAGGTCGAAGACGACGAGCGGGGACGGCGCGGGCTGGTGCATGGCGGTCTCGGCTGGCCCGGCGATCGCGGCCGGGGCTCCCGCTCCGGTCTAGGCCGGCCCGGGGCGCCGGCGCAAGCGGTCCGGTCGCCGCAGTGGCGTCGCGCGATCGTGCTCTAGGCGAGGCGGCGGAACGGGGCTACATAGCGGGCCGGCACACCACGAGCGTTCCAAACGAGCGCTGCGAGACCCCCGTCCGGGCAAAGCGATGAATCCTGACTCCCTCAAGCGCGAGGCGGCCGCCCGCGCCGTCGATCTCGTCGAGCCCGGCATGCGGCTCGGTCTCGGCACCGGCTCGACCGCCAAGCACTTCGTCGCGCTGCTCGGCGAGCGGGTGCGGGCCGGCCTCGACGTGATCGGCGTGCCGACCTCGGAGGCGACGCGCGCCGACGCCGAGGCGGCCGGAATTCGCATGTCGACGCTCGAGGAGACGCCGGCCCTCGACCTCACGGTCGACGGCGCCGACGAGATCGCCCCCGACCTCTCGGCCATCAAAGGTGGCGGCGGCGCGCTGCTGCGCGAAAAGATCGTCGCCGCGGCCTCGGCCCGCATGGTGGTGATCGCCGACGAGAGCAAGTGGGTGGAGACGCTCGGCCGCTTCCCGCTGCCCGTCGAGGTGGTGCCGTTCGGCGTCGCGCCGACGACGATCGCGGTCGAGGCGGCGGCCGTCGCGGCCGGCTGTGCCGGGCGGGCGGTGCTGCGCCGGACCCGCGAGGGTCACGCTTTCGTCACGGACGGCGGGCACCTGATTCTCGATCTCGCGCTCGGCCGCATCCCGGATCCGGCGGCGCTCGCCGAACGTCTCGCCGCCGTCCCGGGCGTCGTCGAGCACGGCCTGTTCATCGGGCTGGTGCGCACCGCGATCCTCGCGGGCAGCGCCGGCATCCGCATCGAAACCGCCCGCGCCGTTCGCGGGTAGACGACCCGCAGCGTCGCCAACAGGGGGCTCCCATGCCGCTCGCCACCTCGCTCGTCACACTCTTTCGCGCCACCGCCGCGGCCGCGCTGGTCGCCGGAACGGTCGGGCTCGTCCCGGCGCAAGCTCAGGCACAAGCCCAGCAGCCGGCCGATCCGTCGCCCGCCGCCGTCGCCACGGCCCGCGAGCTGATCATGGTCAAGGGCGGCAACGCGGTTTTCGACCCGATCGTCAACGGCGTCATCGAGTATGTGAAGAACGCCTTCCTGCCGACCAACCCGCAGCTCGGCAAGGAACTCGGCGAGGTCGCGCTGCAGCTGCGCAAGGACTACGAGAGCAAGCGCGCCGAGCTGCTCGGCGAGGTCGCCAAGGTCTACGCCCAGAAGTTCTCCGAGGCCGAGCTGAAGGAGCTCGTCGCCTTCTACAAGTCGCCGCTCGGCAAGAAGATGTCGACCGAGGAGCCCGCCGTGATCGACCAGGGCCTGAAGAAGGCGCAGGTGTGGGCCGACGCGTTCTCGGAGCAGGTGATGAGCCGGTTCCGCGAGGAGATGAAGAAGAAGGGCCATACTCTGTGACCACGACCGAACGCCGCGTCGACCTGTTCGTCATCGGAGCCGGCTCGGGGGGCGTGCGTGCCGCCCGCATCGCCGCCGGCTACGGCGCCCGCGTGATGGTCGCCGAGGAGTACCGGGTCGGCGGCACCTGCGTGATCCGCGGCTGCGTGCCGAAGAAGCTCCTGGTCTACGCGGCGCGCTTTCGCGAGGCGTTCGAGGACGCGGTCGGCTTCGGCTGGAGCGACACGGCGCCGACCTTCGACTGGGCGAGCCTGATCGCCAGCAAGGACCGGGAGATCGCGCGCCTCGAGGCGGCCTACAAGTCGACCCTCGGCAAGGCCGGGGTCGAGATCGTTGCAAGCCGCGCCGTGCTGCACGACGATAAGACGGTGCGGCTCGAGCCGTCGGGTGAGCTGATCAGGGCCGAGCACATCCTGATCGCCACCGGCGCGACGCCGTCGCTCGGTCCCTCGATCCCCGGCATCGAGCACGTGATCTCGTCCAACGAGGCGCTCGCGCTCGATCATCTGCCGGCCCGCGTGCTGGTGCAGGGCGGCAGCTACATCGCGGTCGAGTTCGCCTCGATCTTCTCCGGGCTCGGCAGCCAGGTGTCGCTCGTCTATCGCGGCGAGAACATTCTGCGCGGCTTCGACGACGACGTCCGCCAGCAGCTACGGATGGAGCTTGAGAAGCGCGGCATCAAGGTGATCACGGGCGCGACCGTGACGGCCGTGGAGCCGCACGGCAAGCACTACACGGCGCATCTGTCCTGCGACATGCAGGTCGGCGCCGACGCCGTGATGTTCGCCATCGGCCGGCCGCCGAACGTGCGCGGCCTCGGGCTGGAGACGGTGGGCGTGAAGATCGCGCCGAACGGCGGCATCGCGGTCGACGACTTCTCGCGCACCTCGGTGCCCGGCATCTACGCGGTCGGCGACGTGACCAACCGCATCAATCTCACCCCGGTCGCGATCCGCGAGGGGCACGCCTTCGCCGACACGGTGTTCGGCGGCAAGCCGACCAAGGTCGATTACCGCTGCGTTCCGACCGCGGTGTTCTCCGAGCCGGAGGTCGGCACCGTCGGGCTCGGCGAGGCGCAGGCGATCGAGGAGGTCGGCGACGTCGACGTCTACAAGACCAGCTTTCGCCCGATGAAGGCGACCCTGTCGGGGCGCGACACCACGGTGCTCCTGAAGCTCGTGGTCGACGCCGCGAGCCAGCGCGTGCTCGGCTGTCACATCGTCGGCGAAGGGGCGGGCGAGATGATCCAGCTCGTCGGCATCGCGGTCCGCATGGGCGCTACGAAGGCCGATTTCGACGCCACCATGGCCGTGCACCCGACCGCCGCCGAGGAGCTGGTGACGATGCGCCAGCCGACGCTGCGCCACCGCCGCAAGGCGGCCGAGTAGGGGAGGCCCTCGCCCCGGAGAGCCCGCGAAGCGGGTCTCTCGACGGGCGAGGGAGAGACCACGGCGACGCCGCACGGTGCAGGGCCGCGTGCACATCGTCATGAGATCGAACGAAGCGGACAGCGTGCCGACTGTGGTGGCGGCGGATCGCGGGCCCGTGTCGCCTCTGGCCTGCCGGCGCATCCCTCGTGTATAAGGCCTCCCGCGCGGAACGAGAGACCTCCGGGACGAGACCCGGCCGGCGCGCGACGAGGACCAGATCATGCCCGAGCGGTGGACCCCCGAGAGCTGGCGCAGGAAGCCGATCCAGCAGGTGCCGGACTTCCCGGACCTGGACGCGCTGTCGGCCGTCGAGAAGCAGCTCGCGACGTTTCCGCCGCTGGTTTTTGCAGGCGAGGCCCGCAGCCTGAAGCGTCAGCTCGCCAAGGTGGCGGCCGGCGAGTGTTTCCTGCTGCAGGGCGGCGACTGCGCCGAGAGCTTCGCCGAGCACGGCGCCAACAACATCCGCGACTTCTTCCGCGTCTTCCTGCAGATGGCGGTGGTGCTCACCTATGCGGCGGCGTCGCCCGTCGTGAAGGTCGGCCGCATCGCCGGCCAGTTCGCCAAGCCGCGCTCCTCGCCGGTCGAGACGCAGGGCGGCGTGTCGCTGCCGAGCTATCGCGGCGACATCGTCAATGGCAACGAGTTCACGGCCGAGGCGCGCATCCCGGATCCGCGCCGCCAGCTCGAGGCCTACCGGCAGTCGGCCGCGACCCTGAACCTCTTGCGCGCCTTCGCGCAGGGCGGCTACGCCAATCTCGCGAGCGTGCATCAGTGGATGCTCGGCTTCGTGAAGGACAGTCCGCAGTCGCGCCGCTACATGGAGCTCGCCGACCGCATCTCCGAGGCGCTCGGCTTCATGCAGGCCTGCGGGCTCGATCTGGAGCGGCATCCCGAGCTGCGCGGCACCGAGCTCTACACCAGCCACGAGGCGCTCCTCCTCGGCTACGAGGAGGCGCTGACCCGCGTCGATTCCACCAGCGGCGACTGGTACTGCACGTCCGGCCACATGCTGTGGATCGGCGACCGCACCCGCCAGCTCGACCACGCTCACGTGGAATACTGCCGCGGCATCAAGAACCCGATCGGCCTCAAATGCGGGCCGTCGATGAAGGCCGACGATCTGATGCGGCTGATCGAGGTGCTCGATCCGGAGAACGAGCCGGGTCGCCTCACGCTGATCTGCCGGATGGGCGCCGACCGGGTCGGCGAGCTGCTCACGCCGCTGGTCCGCGCCGTGGCGCGCGAAAAGCGCAACGTGATCTGGTCGTGCGATCCGATGCACGCCAACACGATCTCCTCGGCGTCCGGCTTCAAGACCCGGCCGTTCGACCGCATTCTCCAGGAGGTGAAGGGCTTCTTCGCCGTGCACGCGGCCGAGGGCACGATCGCCGGCGGCGTCCATCTGGAGATGACCGGGCAGAACGTCACCGAATGCACGGGCGGCGCCCGCGCCATCTCGGACGAGGATTTGAACAACCGCTATCACACCTTCTGTGATCCGCGGCTCAACGCCGAGCAGTCGATCGACCTCGCCTTCCTGCTCGCCGAACTCCTCAAGAAGGAGCGCCTCGCCCGCCACGTCCCGATGCCGGCCGCCGCGAGCTTGTGATCAGGCGTTGGTCATTCCGGGGCGCGCCGAAGGCGCGAGCCCGGAATCCATAACCCCGGTGTCGCTGGCTCACGGTAGGCCGGGCGTGTGGGGCCCGGGCTCGGCGCACCGAAGTCGGCTTCAGCCGACTTCGGTGCGCAATAAGACGGATCCCGGGCAGGCACGGGCTCCGGCGCGCCGCGCCGGGACGACAGGCGTGGTGCGTTTCCGTCCCCTTCACCCCGCGTTAACCGCGCCGGCGAACTCGCGTCGCCGCGCCGGCGCGTTCGGCAATGAATCGATAACAAACTGGTTCAAATTGTCCCTTGTTCACGGAGGCACAGGGAGCCGGGAGTGACAGGGGACAGGGGCCGCTCGTTTCGCGCCGCGACGGCGTTGGCGACCCTGGTGGTCTCGGTCCCTCTCTTGACGCTCGGTCCCGCTGCCGCCGCCGAATGGCCGCGACTTCCGTCCGAACCCACGGGTGAGGCCACGGTCTGGGATCCGGGTCCGCGCTGGCCCAGCCTGCCGTCCGAGGGGACGGAGGCGCGGCCCGCCGGCTCCACGGTGGAACCGCGACGGGCACAGCCGTCGCCGACCGCCGACGTTTCGGCCACGCAGGAGAGGCGGGCACAGCCGTCGTCTCCTGCGGCCGAGCCGGACATCACCGGAAGCATCCCCTCGATCGCCGCACCCGCGACCATCCCGGCGCGTGACACGCGCCCGGCGCGCGACCCGCGCCCGGAGAGCCGCGCATCGTCCGACGCGGACTGGGGACCGGCCTGGCCGAGCTTCTCGGAAAGCGCCGCGCCGGCACCGGCCGACACGGCCCCGCGCAGCACCGGCGCTATATCGTCCGCAACTGCCCCGATCCCCAAGGCGCCCCCGGTGCGACCCGCCTATGTGGTCCCGGTGGCGCCGGCGCCGTTCAGGATCGATGTCGGGGCGCGCTACTGGTACTCGACCGGCAAGGTCGATTTCGGCTTCCGCAACGGCGTTCCGGGCTACGGCGATCCGACCTCGACGCTCGACTGGCGCGGCATGAACGGCCACGCCGGCGAAGCGTTCGCGCGCATCGCCCACCAGCCGACCCGGCTGTTCGTCAAAGGCCTGATCGGCGCCGGCACGCTCGACGGCGGCACCATCGTCGACCGCGACTTCTTCGCCGGCCAATGGAAGTTCTCCGACACGACCAGCACCGTCACGGGCGACAGCCTGCGCTACGGCATCGTCGACGCCGGCTGGTCGTTCGAGGTGCCGAAGGCCGGTTGGCGGGTCGGCGGCTTCGTCGGCTACCACTACTGGAACGAGACGCTCGGCGCCTCCGGCCTGATCACCAACCCGGACGACTTCGGTGGCGCCTACTGGGGCGTGCCGGCCGGCACCCGGCTCGAGAGCGACGCGACCGCCGTGTTCGTCTACGAGCCGACCTGGCACGCGCTGCGGCTCGGCGTCGACGGACGCTGGGAGTTCCTGCCGGGCTGGTCGGTGTCGGGCGAGGTCGCCTGGGTGCCGGTCGCCCATGTGGAGAACAAGGACAGCCACCTGCTGCGCCAGGGCATGAACGATCTCGGCCCGGCCCCCAATGTGATCTCGCGCTCGTCGCGCGGCTGGGGCGTCGAGGCGGAGCTGTTCGTCCACTACGCGGTCACGCCGTTCCTGGAGATCGGCGCGGGCGGACGCTACTGGGGGCTGAATGCCGGCACCGGCACGGTGACGTTCGGCCCGAGCTTCGCCCAGACCTACGACCTCACCCGGTTCGAGCAGCAGCGCTACGGCCTGCTGCTGGAGGCGAAGGGCCGGTTCTGAGCGACGAGTCGATCATTCGGCTCGCGTCGCAAGCGCCGCATCAGCCGATCGACGCACCCCCGACCTACGGCGCGTCATGCCCGCGCTCGTCGCGGGCATCCACGATTCCGGGCGAGGTCAGCGCGGGGGACGTGGATGGCCGGGACGAGCCCGGCCATGTCGAAGGCGAGGGGAGTGGCCCCGTCCTCTCTCGACTCAGATCGAGTCCTTGAGCTCCTTGGCGGCCCGGAAGGCGACCTTCTTGCTGGCCTTGATCTTGATGGCCTCGCCGGTCGCCGGATTGCGGCCCATGCGGGCGGCGCGCTTCTTGACCTGGAGGATGCCGAGGCCGCCGATGCGCAGGCGATCACCCTTCTTGAGATGCTTCACGACCAGACCGACGAAGTCGCCGAGAATCGCCTCGGACTGCTTCTTGGCGATCTCGTGCTCGCCGGCGAGCGTCGCGGCGAGGTGCTTGAGCGTGATGGTCGGGGTCGTCGTGGTCGCTGCCTTGGCCATCTCTTATTCCTCCTCTGCGGATCGATGGACGCCGAAACTGCCCGTCACATAGACGATTCTTCGGCCTTGGCCAGCCGCAATCGACGGAAGTGCCCATGTTTCTTGGGTTTCCGGGGCGTGACGTGGTGAATCGGCCCGTCTGCCAGCACTTTCCGGGAGCGCCGCTTCGGCGGAATCATGTCGCCGCGGAGCGCCTTTCCGGCATGCTCCGGACCGTCGCGATGTGCGCTTGACTTCGTTTCGGGAGGGCCCTAGTAGAGCGGCTCCGAAGTTCGGGGGCGTAGCTCAGTTGGTTAGAGCGCCGGCCTGTCACGCCGGAGGTCGCGGGTTCGAGCCCCGTCGCTCCCGCCAGTCTTATCAGAGACTTGGCAGTCTCCCCCGAACGTCGTTCCAACTTCCCCGCCCGGCGCGTTCCAACTTTTCTTCACAGTCCGTTCTCCCGCAGCTTGCGGCGGCCGGCTCGTCGGGCGTCGGTGACGCTGCGAAGCGTGGCGACGTTCACGGGCACATAGGTCGCGAAAAGGGCATTTGAGGCCGAGAGGGTGTTTCCCATCGCGTGCGAGAGCGCCTCGGCCGCCGCGCCTCCGGCGATCGCTTCGACGGCGCCGCTGCGTCGGAAGTCGTGGCCGATAGTGCGGCGTTCGCCTGGGCCAAATTCGGCGGCTCGAACGTCCCGGAAGTCGTCGCCGAGCGTATCCTTGGAGTAGGCGGCTCCTGACCGATTCCGGAAGATGTAGGCGTCGCCGTGGAGCTCGACCCCGAGGCGCTCCAGGTAGGCTGTGAGCACTGCGATAGCGCGGTCACTGATGTAACCCGCAAGATCAGATGGCACAGGCGGGATCCGGCGGGAATTGCCTGGATCAGGCGGGAAAACCCCGGCGGCGTCGAGGTTTGACGGGCGACGGCGGCGGCCGTTCCCGGGTCGCATCGCGCAAGATCGAATGGCACGAGCCGTCGGTGGCCGGGAGAAATTGCCGCCCGTCTCGGAGTTAGTCCCGACATGGCCTGGGTGATCGCCGCGGGGGACTGGGTACACCGATCGCTTTGACGGCACGACGAATTTTCGTGTGGTCCGCCGCTCCGGACGGCACCGCATGCCTGCTCGCCGTTGAGCTGTCGGGCGCAAGAACCGTAAACTGAGTTGACGGCTCCTAGAAAGCTCGATCGACTAATATAAGCTATTGATTTATATAGCTTATTCGTGGATTTCGCGTCGACTGGCGGAGTTGGAACCGTAAACTCGCGCCGCGCCTTACAACGCGCGAAATCCCCCTGGAAAGATCGGCCAGATCAACGGCGAGAGCCGCCAGCCTTTCGTATGTACCGCTCGCAATCTGCCACGTGACGCCGATAGCTCTTCTCGCCGTCCTCGATCGCGACGAGCGCACGTGCCGGCGGGAGATCGATGTAGATCGCCATGTTGGACAAGCTCGTGGCGGCCAACCCGCACGAGGCCCGCCGATCGTCGCGCTGCTCCGTCTCGTCGAGCATCTTCGAATAGAGCTTCAACAGCCTGGTCTGCTCGGTCTTCAAGCTTCCCCGATCTCCTGCGTGCAGGGCAGCGGTGATGATCCGCTCGGATCGGCGCAGGTCCGCCACGAAGGCGTTGAAGTCCGTTCCTGCAATCGCTGGGGCTGTTCCCAATAGAACAAGAAAAGCGACCAAGACGCGCATTGCACTCTGTGAGCCTAAAGGCTCCTCCCCACCCACCGGACGCGCCCGATAATCCTCACGGGCTCCACCGTCGGCACCTCTTCCTCGTCCGGAAACAGCTCGCGATTATCAGACCGCATGTAGAGCTTCGAACCGCGACGGCGTAGCCGCTTCACCAACGCTTGGTCACCGATCGAGAAGACGTAGATCCGGCCGTCGATGATGTCCGTGTCGGCGATGTCGACCACCAGCGGGTCGCCGTCCTCGATCGTCGGCCGCATCGAATCGCCTTCGGCGATCATGAACCGCGCGTTCTCTGCCTTCAGATGAACTCGGCGCAGTGCGGCGGCCGAGAACGGAACCTGCTCGACCTCCTCGTCGATCGCCAGCGTGCCGTTCCCGGCTGAAGCCCGGAACGCAAGCCGGCGAAGGCGCACCTCGGGCCCGGGATCAGCGGGAATCGATTCCCCGGTGGCCAGCCATCCGACAGATACGCCTCCGGCATTCGCAATTGCGATTAAAGTATCGAGCGACGGATCGCCGCCATTCAATATGCGATTGAGCGCACTCTGAGAGATGTCCGCTCGTGCCGCAAAAGCGGCCTGTGTCTCGTTTCCCATCACCTTCTTAAGGCGCTGATGGAAACCAGTTTCCTGAGATTTAGCTCGCTTCGCCAGTTTTCATACTCCCGCGATCGCAAGTCGCATGAACACCGTTGACGAGAATCGAACTTGCGATTAACGTCATCACAATTGTGATACGCGGACCCCTAAAAACCGGCCGTCGGGCGGCCGGTTCTCGAGGCGAGAGATGCGGCGGCGTCGGAAGTGGGACCGTCATGCCATCAAAGCGGAATTACACCGGCGCGGACTGACCCTCGTGGGGATCGCCCGCGCGGCGGGTCTCGAACCGAGCGCGACCAGGGTTGCGCTACGCCGAAGAAACACCAACGGCGAGCAAGCGATCGCGACGGCACTCGGGGTCGAGCCCTCCGTCCTGTGGCCTGAGCGTTACTCCGAGCTCGGCTCTCCCGCACAGAATATCCGACTCGACCCAGTCGCCTCCAGTCCAATGTTGTTGCGCGAATTGACCGCCGGGGAGAGCCGATGATCTCCGGCCGGTCCAGCAATCACGTGAACGCGGACACAGGGACGAGCCGGGCCGAGCGCGCCTTCGTGCTCCTGATCGTCGCCGCCACCCTCCTGTGCGGCTGGCTGACCGTCTCGGCCGTGATCCTCGAACTGATCACGCGGGGGGCTGCATCGAGCCTCTCCGCTTCTCCTCACTCGAATGCGCGCCACCTGCGCGACGGCTTCCCCGGGCCGTCAGTGGTGGGGCCGCGGGGCTACCCGCACACGACCGGGACGAACTCCGGCGGACGCGCTCCCGGCGCGTCCGCCGGCTTTTTTCCGGGCCTTTGAGCCACCTTCGAAGCGGCAGAGAACATGACCATCACGACAATCGAGATCGAGAAAATCGACGCCTCCGGTCGGCTGCGGCCGATCCGGCCCGACTGGGTCGAAGCCTTCGCCGAGCAGATCGCGGCCGGCGAGGAGCTGCCCCCGGTCGAGGTCGTCGCCACGGGTGACGGCACCTATCGGCTGATCACGGGCGGCCACCGTTTCGCGGCCCACAAGGCCGCCGGCCGCGAGACGATCGAGGCGGAGGTGAAGGACCCCGAGCGCTACGCCGACGAAGCCGCCTGTCGGCTCCGCGAGATCAAGGAGAACTTCTACCGGGTCGGCCAGACCGAGCTCGACCGCTGCGTCGCGATCGCCACCTGGAAGGAGATCCACGAAGCCGCCAACCCGGTGCCGAAGCGGGGCCGGAAGAGCGCCGAGGAAATTGCCGCAGAATCTGCGGGAATTTTTCTGCAAGGCTTTTCAACGGTCGCCGCCGAGGTCCTCGGCATTTCCGAGCGCTCCGTCCAGGTCGCCGTGAAGATCGCGACCGGCATCGACAAGGAGGTCCGCGCCGCGCTCGCGCTGCACCCGGTCGCCGATCACCAGGCCGACCTTCTGCTCCTGGCCCAACAGAGCGAGCAGCGCCAGCAGGCGATCGCGGCGTTGCTGATGGATGCGGACGCCGGCGTCGACTCGGTCGGCGAGGCGATCGCCGCGATCGACAAGACCCCGAAGCCGGCCCGCATGGCCGCCTGGGAGCGGCTCGCGGGCAAGTTCGCGAAGCTCAAGGACAAGCAGCAGCACGCGTTCTTCGAGGCGCACTACGACACGATCACGGTCTGGCTCGCCACCCGGAACCAGCCGAAGGCACAGGCCGCTCGGTGATCGTCATGCCGCGCCGGGACACCTCCACGCTCGACCTGTTTCGCGACTACGAGCCGGCGCCGGTGGTGCCGCGCTTCGCAGCCGACGAGGTCAAGGCGTGGACCCCGGCGCGGCGTCTGTCTCGCGCGATCGCCAAGACGCTCGACGAGTGCGGCCGCTCCCGCGAGGAGATCGCGGCCGCAATGACCGAGCATCTCGGCGAGCGCGTTCCGAAGGCGATGCTCGACGCCTACGCCTCTCCCGAAAAGCCGCACGCGATCTCGGCGCAGCGCCTCGCCGCCCTCGTGTTGGTGACGGGCGACGTCCGGCCCCTCAACACGCTGCTCAACGATGCCGGTCTGATCGTGATCGAGGCGAAGTACGAGGCGCTGCTCCGGCGCGAGAAGGCGCGCGAGCTGCGTGAGAAGCTCGACCGCGAGATCGAGGCCGCCGACGCACAGTGGAAGGCGCGGCGATGAGAGAGTGGCTCACCGCGCAAGAACTCGCCGAGGAAGCTCTGCCGGGCCTGCCCTCCACGAAGATGGGGGTGCATGCACTCGCGAACCGCGAGGGCTGGGCCGAGAGCCTCGCCTACGCCCGGCGCCGGTCCGGCCGCGGCGGCGGGATGGAGTTCAACGTCGCGCTGCTGCCGCCGCTCGCCCGCATCGCCTATGAGCGCCGGCACCGGACCATCGGTGCCGCCGACGTGCCGGCTCCGCCCGCGACTGCGCCGTCTCCGAGCCGCGACCTCTCCGATCGCGCCGCGCTGGAGCGCGACGCGCGCCTCGCGATCGTCGCGGCCTATCAGGCTTTCAGCGTCGGCCAGCGCCTCTCCGAGACGGCCCGCACCAAGATCTTCGTCGACGCCTACAACGCCGGCTCGCTGACGATCGAGCCGTGGATCCGCGAGATCGTCCCGGCACTGTCGCCGCGCTCGTTGGCCCGCTGGCGCGCCGCGCGCGCGACCGGTCAGGCCGATGCGCTCGCCGTCGACCGCGCCGCGGCCCGCAAGGGCAAGGGCGTGCTCGACCAGGCCGCCGGCGGCCGCGTGCGGACCTTCCTGCTGGCGCTGCTCGCGCAGAACCCGCACCTCTCGGCGCATCACCTCCGCCAGCTGATCCGCTCGGAGTTCGGCGACACGCTCGACCTCGGGAGCGGCAAGGCCGTGCCGGTGCCGCCGGTTCGCACCATCCAGCACGTCGTGGCGAAGCTCAAGGAGACCGAGCACGTCGCCCTGACGAAGCTCTCGAACCCGGACCGCTATCGCTCGCACCTGGCGCCGTCCGGCGTCGGCTCGTATCGCTGGGTCGTCGAGCCGAACACGCTGTGGATGATCGACGCCTCGCCGGTCGACGCGCTGTGCACGGACGGCCGTCACACGATCTACGCCGCGATCGACATCGCGACCCGACGCACCGTGCTCTATGTCTCGCGCACGCCGCGCGCGTCGGCCGTGGCGCTCCTGATCCGCAAGGCGATCCTCGCCTGGGGCGTGCCCGACAAGATCAAGACCGACAACGGTTCCGACTTCGTCGCCCGCGACACGCAGCGCCTGTTCGCCGCGCTCGGCATCGAGATGGAGCTGTCGGACCCTTACCAGCCGCAGCAGAAGGCCTTCGTCGAGCGCGTCATCAAGACGTTCCAGCACGACTGCGCGACGCTGCTGCCGGGCTTCGTCGGCCACTCGGTCGCCGATCGCAAGACGATCGAGGATCGCCAGAGCTTCGCGGAGCGTCTCGGCGCCGAGACGGCCGAGACCTTCGGCGTGAGCCTCACCGGCGCCGCGCTGCAGACCATGGTCGATCGCTGGGTCGACACGGTCTACGCCGAGCGCGAGCACGCCGCGCTGAAGACCTCGCCGCGGCTCGCGGCCGCCGCTTCGAAGCGGCCGATCCGCACCGTCGATCCGCGCGCCCTCGATCTCCTGCTGATGCCGGTCGCCGGCGGCGACGGGTTCCGCGAGGTGACGAAGCTCGGCGTGCGGGTGGACGGCTTCCACTACGTCGTGATGGAGGCGCTGCCCGGCGACCGCGTGCTGGTCCGCATGGACCCGGTCGACGCCGGCCGGATCTACGCCTTCGACGCGGAGGACGGCCGCTTCGTCGGCGAGGGCCTGTGCCCCGAGCTGGCCGGCCTCGACCCGGCGGCCCTGCTGGCGGCGCGGCGCGCGGCGCAGGCCGAGATCCTCGACGAGACGACCCGCGAGGCACGGCGCACCATCAAGAAGATCACCAACGGCCCGGCCCTGATCGAGCGGGTCCTCTCCGTCGCCGAGCGCGATGCCGCGACCAACAACGTGATCACGTTGCCCAAGCGCACCGAGGCTCACGAGACCCCGGCGATCGCCGCGGCTCTCGACGCGATGACGCCGCGCTCGATCGAGCCGCCCACACCGTCGGCCGACGTGCTCGCGCTGCAGGCGCGGCTGATCGCCGAGGATCAGGTCGTGCGGCCGCTGCGCACCGAGGAGACGCAGCACCAGCGCTGGAAGCGCGCTCTCGATCTGATTGCCCGGATCGCTGCCGGCGAGCCGGTTGCGGCCGACGAGGCGATGTGGCTCGGCGGCTACCGGGCCGGCCCGGAGTTCAAGGGATTTGCGGAAACCTACGGCGACCCGCTCGAAAACATTGCGCCCGCCGAAACGAAGAACCCCGTCGCCTCCTGGTCCGAGGCGACGGGGCGCAGCAACACCTTCTGAAGGAGGACAGAATGTCGACGGTCAATGCCGAGGTCAATGGACGGAGCGGTCAGGTCCCCCTCAAGAACGTCGCGATCTTCATGGCGCTTGTCAGAAAGCTGATCGAGCGCGAGCCGCATCTGCCGGGCTTCGGCGTGTGCCACGGCCCGTCCGGCTACGGCAAGACCTACGCCTCGATCTTCGCGCAGAACAAAACGCGCGCCGTGCGCGTCGAGGTCGGCGAGAGCTGGACCCGCAAGACGTTCCTCAAGGCGCTGCTGTTCGAGCTAGGCATCCAGGCGCGCGGCACGATCAGCGACATGGCCGACCAGGCGAAGGCGACGCTCGGTGACGACCCGCGGCGGCCGCTGATCGTCGACGAGGCCGACAAGCTCGTCGACAAGGGCATGGTCGAACTGCTGCGCGAGATCGGCGACGTCGCCGGCTGCCCCGTGATCCTGATCGGCGAGGAGCGGCTGCCGGCGAAGCTCGTCCAGCACGAGCGCATCCACAACCGGGTGCTCGACTGGATGCCGGCGCAGCCCTGCGATCTCGACGACACGGCGGCGCTCGCCGCCGCGCTGTGCCCGCGCGTCACCATCACGCCCGATCTGCTCGACGAGATCCGCAAGCAGTCGGATGGCCGCGCCCGGCGCATCGTCGTCAACCTCGCCCGGGTGACCGAGCTGGCGCGGAACCGCGGCCTAACCACGATCGACCGCGCCGCCTGGGGCGGCACCGCGTTCTTCACCTCGAAGGCGCCGACGCCCCGCACCGCCGACGTGATGCGACGGAGCGCGTGATGCCTACGCCCGTCAAAGCATCCCCGAAGGCGCACACGGTTCCGATCGTCATCCCGCGCGGGCATGATCACTTCTGGGCCGTGATCCGCGACCTGGACAAGGCAGGACCGTGGTCGACGGCCGACGTGCATGGGCTGCAGAACGGGCACGTCGCCACTGTCCGGGAGTTCATCGCACGCTTGGTGAAAGGCGGAGTCGCCCGCGTGGTCGGGCGTTCGCCTCTGGTCACTTACAGACTCGTGACGAGGCCCACCGCAACCCCGCGCATCAGGCGTGACGGCACGCAGGCGCCGCCCTCCGCGCAGCAGCAGCTTTGGACCGCCATCCGGCAGCTCGGCCAGTTCACCTATCCCGAGCTGATCCTCGCGGCATCGACCGACGAGCTTGCGATCGGCGCCGTTACGGGGCGCTCCTACATCGGCCGTTTGGCTGGTGCGGGCTACCTCGTCGCCGTCGTCCCGGGCGGCCCCGGCAAGCCCGCGGTCTGGAAGCTCCGGCCCGGCATGAACACCGGCCCGAAGGCGCCGCGGATCCTGCGCACCCACATCGTCTTCGATCCGAACCGCAATGCGGTGATCGGCGAGGCTGCGGCCGAGGAGGTGTCCTCGTGAAGCCGCCGAAGCACGACTTCGTCGCCCGCGCGAGCGCCGCCTGGGGCGCCGACCTTCCGGCCTGGGTGCAGGCGCTCGCCGAGGAGGCGAACCGCACGTCGGGGGCGGCTGCGGCGGCCCGCATCGGCTACTCGCCGCCCGTCGTCTCTCAGGTGCTGTCGCGCACCTATCCGGGCGATCTCGCCCGCATCCAGGAGAAGGTCGCCGGCGCCCTGATGGGCGCGACGGTCGAGTGCCCGGAGCTGGGCGAGATCGCCCGCGACCTCTGCCTCGATCACCAGGCCAAAGGCTTCGCCACCACCTCGTCGGTCCGCGCTCGCGTGGCCCGAGCCTGCCGCTCGGGCCGCTGCCCGCACAGCCGCATCAAGGGAGGGGCTACATGATCTCCGCACCCCCGCTGTCCGAGCAGATCCTGCGGCTCGCCTATTGGATGGGCGCCATCAAGTCCGGCACGCACGAGATCAGTCAGGAGGGCAAGGAGGCGTTCGAAGCCTCCCTCCATTCCTGTGCCGAGCTGGCCGAGCGCCTCGAAGCCGATCTGAAGGCGGCGCGCGGGGCGATGCTCGACGATGCCGCGCGAAAGGTGCTGTCCGAACGGATCGTCGCGTCGGCCGCGCAGGCGGCCCTCTCGTCGGCGCAATTCGACACGCTGGCGCGAGCCGCATGCGGCCAGGTGCCCAACGTCGTTCTGTTCCCGGAGCCGCGCCGCGCCGCCCGGCGCGTCGTCGAGCGCCCGTTCGGAGGCGATGCGGCATGAGCGGCACCGTCAGCATCCGGATGATCCTGCGCGCCGTCGGCTACGCCTTCGGCGTCCCGAGCAGCAAAATCCGCAGCCTGCGGCGCACCGGCGACCTGTGGCAGCCGCGGCACGCTGTCTGCCTGCTCGCGCGCGAGATGACGACGCTGACCTTCCCGGAGATCGGCCGGCTGCTCGGCGATCGTGATCACACGTCGATCATGCACGGCGCCGACAAGGGCCAGGCCCTGCGCGACAGCGATCCCGACTTCGCGCGCCGCCTCGATACCGTGCGCGAGATGATCCTGACCGAACTCGCCCGGGCCGACCGCTGGCAGGACGCCGACGCGGTCGCCGCGGCCGAGCGCGTGATGGGCGCCGCGGATCCCTGGCGCGCCGCAATCGACCTCTCGGTCGACGAGGTCGTCGCCGTCGCGGCCCGAGCCGTCGCCCTCGAACACGTCGCCGCCGGCACCTATCGGCTCCTCGCCCAACTCGACGAGATGCGCCGATGCGGAGCGCGGCTTCACGAGCCCGATGCGCGAGACCGCATCGCCGAGCTCGAGCCCGCGGCCGACGCCATCTCCGATGCCATCGCCGAGGCCCTTCAGGGGCTCGGCTACGAATACGCCGAACCGGCGGACGAACCCACCTCCGAACCGAAGGACGAGACCGATGGCCAAGCGCACCAAGGTGGCGGCCCCGCAACTGCCCGTGCCGCAGAGTGACGTCGAGGCGGCCGCCGCCGTCGCCCGCATCGGCGTGCTGATGCGCGAGCTGGAGCGCATCAAGGCGGCCGGCGAGGACCAGGTCGCCGCCATCGCGGCCGACGTGAACGCCACCTCGGCGCCGCTGCGCGCCAAGCTGAAGGCCGAGACAGAGGGCCTGCGCACCTTCTGCGAGGCGAACCGCGGCCGCCTCACCGAGCAGTTCAAGCGCAAGACCGTGACGTTCGAGACCGGCACGGCGGCCTGGCGGGCGCGGCCGGCGAGCGTGACGCTGCGCGACAAGGTCGACGAGATCATCGGCCGGGTGAAGGCGCTCGGCCTCACCCGCTTCGTGCGCACCAAGGAGGAGATCGACAAGGAGGCGATGCTGCGCGAGCCGGCGCTCGCCAAGAGCATCGTCGGCGTGTCGATCGGCTCGGCCGGCGAGGACTTCGTGGTCGAGCCACTGCAGATGGCCGAGGCCGCCGCATGACGACCGCGCGCCCGCCTGCACCCCACGCGGCCGCCCCGGCCTCGGCGCGGCAGATCGGCGCCGTTCACACCCTGAAGGCGCATCTCGGCCTCGACGATGCGGCCTATCGCGACCTCCTGGAGGGCGAGACCGGCCAGCGCTCCGCCAAGGCGCTGTCCACGGCCCAGGCGGCCCGCGTCATCGACCGCCTGAAGGGCTTCTCGGGGCAGCCTCGAAGCGGCTTCAAGTCCGGCCTGCCGGACGCGCTGCCGCGCACCGCGGCGGCCGGCGCGGCCGCAGGCGCCCGGGAAGGCACGCTGCAGCTCGACGGCGCCTATGCGGCCAAGCTCCGCGCCCTGTGGATCAGCGCATGGGACCTCGGTCTCGTGCGCGACCGCACCGACGCGGCGCTGCTCGCCTTCGTGGCCCGCCAGACCGGCATCGTCCACACCCGTTGGCTGCGCGACGCCGGCGACGCCGCGGCCGTGATCGAGGCGCTGAAGAGCTGGATCACGCGCGAGGCCGGCGTCGAATGGCCGGGCCGCGAGGCGGAGCCGGCCGAGTTCAAGCTGGCCGTGCTCACGGCGCAATGGCTGCGCCTGGTGCAGCTCGGCGCCGTGCGGCTGTTCCTCACAACGAAGCCCCTGGACGACCTGGACCAATACGCCTTCACGGTCGCCGGCAAGCAGGGCTGGCCGTGGTTCGACGGCGACGACTATGCCGCCGTCCAGGCGGCGCTCGGCCGCAAGCTCCGCAAGGCCCTGGCCGGCCGGGCGACCGCCCGGAGGTCCGCGCCATGACGGCCGCCGCGCTCCGCCCGCCGGCCGAGGAGCCGACCGTCGACGTCGTGCCGCGCGGCGCCGAGACGCTCGTGCTGCTTCGCGGCTGGGCGAGCAGCACCCGCGCGGCGCTCGACGACCGCACCCGGCGGCTGGTCGCGGCGGCGATCCGCGACGCGCTCGACGCCCGCCCGCATGGCGGCCTGACCGTCACGGTGGAGCTGTCGCCGCGGCCGGCCGACGGGCTCCGGGCGGCCGCGGCCGTGATGATCTCGGCCGACGCCAAGAGCGTCGTGCTGGCCGCGCTCGGCCGCGACGGTCTGCCGCTCGCCGCGGCGCGGCTCGACCAGGCCGCGATCGACGCCCTCTCGGGAGACCGGACGTGAGCCGCGTGGTGATGCCGACCGCCTCGTTCGCGACGCTCGCCTTCGAGCTGCGCGTCTACGCGCACCGCGAGGTGCTGGCGAACCACGGCGTCGAGGAATTTTTGGCCCGCTATCCGCACCCGGGCCTCGGCGTCACGCTGGCGCAGTTGCGCGAGAGTGCCGCGCTGGTCGGTCAGGCGTCGATGCTGCTGTCCCTCCTGGCTCCTCACGAGGCCGCGGTGCGGGCGCTGGTCGAGGCCGGCACCGCCCCGGATGCCGCCCCTGCTCCGGCCCGGGAGGCCGCCGCGCCATGAGCTACTCCTGGCTGCCCGCGCTTCTCGCCGAGATCGCCGAGGTCGCCGGCCTCGACGCGGCGCTGGCGCTCGCGGCCGCCCGCGGCGGCACCCGCGTCCGCATCCCGGCCCAGGCCGACGACGATCACTGGCTCGTCCGCTGCGTCGGCCGTAAGGCCGCCGATGCGATCTGCATTCACTTCCGTCAGGGTTCGAACCGCCCCCGCGGCGTCTATGTCGAGGTCCCGCTCGGCCGCGCCGCCAACGCCCGCCGCGTCATGGCCCAGGCACTGGCCCGCGGCGCCTCGGCCGCCGAGGCGGCCCGGGCCGCCGGGATGACGGAGCGGAGCGCGTATCGAATGCGGCGGCGGGGGCGACTGTACACTGAGGACCGTCAACCACGGCTATTCGACTAAGCCATCGAGAACGGGCTAGTTCCACAGCAGCGCTTTCGCGGGAACCGAATCTCCAAACAACTTTTTCTGGCGCTTGGAGGTCCACCTCTCGATGCGATGCTTTATGTCATGTTCAATGGAGGGATAAAACGAATAAAATACTTCTGAAGCGCCCTCAATATTGCCGCCCCATATTTCGTACCTCCCATCAACAATCTTCGTGAGGAGGACGGAAGCCTGCCAGAACATTGCCGGATCAGTTGCGACAATCATCTTCTGGAACCACGACTTCGCCCAGTCGTTCTTCCGGTACGCCTCTCTTGCCGCACGCTGCGCACTCCCAATGTACCCGCGCGCACCTTCAAACCGGCTAATAATTTCTTCCGGATACGGATGAGAATCGGAGAAACCCGCCAAAGTAAGGGCACGGCACATATCCGCCGGATGCCCATCGGCTAGCAACTCATCAATCGTCTGAAAAACAATTTCACTGCGGCCAGCCAGGTAAGCTGTGAGCACTTCACTTGCGACCTCCTCATCGGTCCAACTCGCAAGCAGACGTTCCCTACATAATTTGCGCACCGTCGGACATTCTGCCTTACGCCAAAGTGACAAGCATTCTGACGGAATCTTCGACATTCCCTCTACATGTCGCACGGTCGGCGCAAGCTTCATTAGCCGTCGGAACAGGGTTTCTGCTTCCGAATTCTGGCAAACGAGAGACAGTGCTGTGTGTGCTGCGAGGTTATGCAGATGCCTCAACTGAATATCGTTTGCTGATATCAGCATTTCCAGCCAACGCTTATTTATACCAGGACAGGCTTTGAAAATTGAGCCAAGCCCCGCCTCTGTCAGATTCGCGATGACAAGTTGCGCATCTCGTTCTTCTATTTCATTAGCAAATTGTCTAAAGGCACTCAAAACCCGCTCTCTTCGCTGCTCCAACTGCTCTTCCGTCAGTTTTAGCGATCTTAGTTTATCGGAAAGCGTTTCTAGCGACACTGGCTCACTGAGCGATATCATTGGCGGCTGCGCTTCAGATGAAAGCCTCGTCGCCGCTGTGATTTCAGGGATCTCCGGCGTCTCAACGTAGCCTAATGCTGATTTAAGAGATTCATCTAGCTGTAGCCCTATCATATTGGCTGTTTCGGCTCCGAAGACCCGGGCAGCAATCCCATAGTGTCCGATGTCAATTCGGTCGAACACTGTTTCTATATCGACTAAGCCCGCCTTGGCCGCTTCTATCAGGGCAGATGAACCATGCCATCGTTCGTAGGTCCTATCCCTGTTAGGCACAGAATGTGCGCTCCATCCGGAGGCAATAACGGCTTCCAGAAGTGTCACATCCGCATAAGCGGCCGCCACCCCAATCGCTTCCGCCCGAACAGTGGTATGGCGCGACTCGATGAGTGGCAGCACAATCGAACGAGCGCGTGGGGTTAACGGTGGCCGCGAACGATTGATCGCCGCAAGGACGGCCGCTTGCGCATCCTCATCGGTCCGCCGTAACACATCTTCGAGCACACGCTCCGCAGCTTCGGCCGACGGTTTCAGCAGCGCGTCAGTGATGTCTGAAAGGACTGTTCCCCCTTTGATTGCTGCAACGGCTTCCAACTGCTCGTCGGGCATCAAATGCGGAAAAGCTATCAATACAAAGTACTGTGCAGTGTACCACTCGTCGCGCTCCTGCACGCAATCTGCACGAACAGTGCAGGCGAGTCCGGCGGCGAGATAGCGTTCGGCTTGCGATCGGAGGAGCGCACCGCTGTGACCTAACAGTGCGTATGCTCCTTGCATGCGCGGCAGTCCGCTTCTCGTCAGCACGTCATCGGCTAGCGCCCGATGGGCTACCGTCGCCGCATCAACGTGAAATCGAGCTACGCCCGTTCTAGCCATTTCAAAAAAATGGTCCTTCAGCCCGCGCGCCCTGTCTATTGCGACGGTGGAAGGAATAATGGACTTATATTGTTTTGCAGTCTCATCGACATTCAGCGGCTTTTCGGTGGTCGGATCACATGGGTCCACAGAACAATAGCCCTCGATCCGAGACCACCCCCCGAATCTTTCCCGATCGCGCGTGAGCGACTCCGCCAGTATCTCGGCTTCTTGAGCGTCCTCCAGATCACCTGTGGCACGAAGAACCTCTACTCTCGCCCATTTTCCGACCTGCGAAGTGACGTCTACTCCGAACGACATTAACTCGTTCAGCAACGCTGCTCGAGTCGCTGACCAATCGATTTTATTGAAGCGGATAAGCTGCCTGTACTCATCATGTGGTGATTGAATAGCCGGGGCCAGCGAGTTTGAGACACTCCAGCGCATCAAGTGTGGCGCAAATTGTAAAAGAGGTTTTCCTGCAATCAGATAGAACACGGCATTTTGAAGCGCATCAAGATTCGATATAGCTGAGAGTTCAAGATTGATTGCAATATATTCTTTTTCGACGTCCGTCAGTGCGCTTTGCCTTTTGTCTATATCCCTCAAGCGCTCGTCGCGCTCTTTTCTAACTTCCTCGGCGGGGTCTCGCCCCGGTGTTCGGAACATCATCCTCTCCGGAGCGAGAGAATAGAGTGAGAGCCAGCGCTTTGCAGAAGTCGCGATATCCGCCCAAACAGCGGGTTCGTCGCGCCACATAATAAGTGCACGTAAAAGCCAAACATTATTCGGAACAAAGACTTCGCTGGAATGCACGCTTTCCATTGCAGCCAGGAAGGACGCGGGGGCCTTTCGAGCCAATGAGTAAAATGCGACCACCTCATCGTTCGGAAGGTTTTGGAGGGAGACGAATTGCTCCAGCAGCGCGGCTCTGACCTCGGGGCCCGTGCTTTCATCTAGGCAGGCAATCTGAGTTGCGACGAAAATGATCTTTGCGACCTCGTCAAGGGCTGCAATTGGCTCGATTATAACTGCAAGCCGCCCTCGCGGATTGCGTCCATTTCGCAGCTCGCCTTCCAATCTCATGTTCAAGAAGAGTGCAATTCCAAGAATCAGGCCGTCTTGATTAATCTCGTATTCCTGAGCAGTTCCTTTTATAAGGCGAAAAAAATTCCCGGACGCCACAGCCTGAAGTGCAACGTGGGAGTCTACATTAAATAATTTAATATCGTCTCGTTCTTGGCTTTGAACTCTTGAGATTGCCTTTGATGCAAGATACTTCAGAAGATCGGCAAACTCAGGGCCCGAAATCGGCGCAGCTCCTGTTTGCTGCACTTTTCGCATGTATTCAAACATTAATCGACCAACGCTCAATTCATCGAACAGCTCCACTTCTTTGCTATCAAGAAGGCCGACTGCGATTGAAAGGATTCGAGGGTTGCGAAGCGCATCCAATACTTCAGCTTTCATTCCGTCAGGGCAAATTCCCCGGCGCCGCAAGATTGTAATTAGCTCCGGTCCCGTCCAGCCAACCACGTTGACAACTTTCACAGCAGACTCGAGAGCATTTTTGATGTACGCCCAATGTGCCGCTCTTGTAGTAACAACAAGAGCTCCCCCAACTGCTTGCAATTCGACCGCGGCAAGGTCCAGCCACCGAGACCAATCTGCCTTAAGCGGCTGGTTAAGTCCGTCGACCACTAGTGTTATGCGAACATTTTGGACGTCAGGCTTCGCGCGCCACATACGCAGGCGGCGAATCCAACGCATTTTAGTCACGTCAGAATATGTCCCATTAGTTTGCTGAATAATTTTTCTGATCAAGAACTCCGAAAATTCACGATTGGCCTCGCGGTCGAGAAGTTCTTCTGCTGGGCAGATAATCAGAACCGATCTAGGATCGCAGCTTAGCCATGGCTGGACAGCAAGCCATGATTTTCCGACACCTTCGTCGCCCACCAACGCGTAGATTTCTGCTTCCGGCTTGCCAACAAAAGCGCCCTTGAGTTCGGCCTCCGCGGGCCTTCGAATTGCTGGCAGTCCAGAGGAATCCAAGGGTGCGAGCGGCTGTCCGAATGCTGCACGCGCCAGCCTGCGGTTGGAAAATATCTTGATCGCCCATTCACGGTTCGCTGCCTTTGCATGTCCCAAACCAGCCTCTTCAGCTGAAAGCGCCGTCCGCAATGCTGATAGCCGGTCCGGAAGGTCCGGATGAGCCGCGAAATGCTCAATAGCGAGCAGTGCTGCCTTGACCAGACTCGCTTTTGCCTTCCCTTCCAGTTCACGTTTAAGGAAATCGATGGAATTCTGCGCAGAAGCGGCGACCGCCACTAACAATGAGCCGAAATCGTTATAAGACCAATCCAGAACTACGACTCCAATTCCTTTTCTTGCCGCAGCAACTCTTAAATCGCCTGCTGTCTGTGTCGAAATTTCACAGGTTGCGCCAAGTATCCAGACATCTACTTGGCCCGCATCATCAATTTCCAGGTCGAGGAGTTTTGCGGCGATCGCGGATTTTTCTGGGTGTTCAGTGTAGCGCTTAGCCTCGAAATAGGTCTCTCCACTGTCAAAGGCCGACTCGCCATCGCGGCCACGCTGACTCCCGGATCGTGCAAGGCGGAACGTCTGTCCGGTGACGTGTCCTAGCACCACACCCAGCAGTCCCTCGAATCCGTTTGGACCGGACGGATCGAGTAACAGGAGCGCCGCTCGGAGTTGGTCCGCATGCGATTTATCTTCCGCATTCATACGGCGGTCCTTTTTTGGCTGCGAAGCAACGGTCTTTCGAGCGCACCTGGAACGCGTGCCTGTGAGGGGGGCGACTGGAGAGCGGCGTTAGCATCTAGCCATTTTAATGCCTTGATCTGGTAAGCGGCAATTCCTCTCGGTGCTCGTGGTCGGTTCGAGGGTCCTGTCAGCGGCTTCCCTCCGCCCTGACCCGCGCACAGTCCGGTCCGCGGGGGCTGGACATGAAGCAGAACTTTGGCAAGGCGCTGGAGCGGGTGCTCGTCTACGAGGGCGGGTACAGCAATCATCCGCGCGATCCGGGTGGACCGACCAACAAGGGCATCATCCAGCGCGTCTATGACGGCTATCGGCGCGGCAGGGGCGAGGCGCCGCGCAGCGTGCGCGAGCTGACCCGCGACGAGCTCGTCGAGATCTACCGCCGCCAGTACTGGGATCGCATCCAGGGCGACCGGCTGCCGGCCGGCGTCGACATCGTCGTCTTCGACGGCGCCGTGAACTCCGGCTTCTCGCAGTCGACGAAGTGGCTCCAGCGCGCGCTCGGCCTGGCGCGCGTCGACGGGGAGCTGGGCGAGGCGACGCTCGCCGCGGCGCTGTCGCATCCCGACCACGACGCCCTGATCGCCGACATCTGCGCCCGCCGGCTCGGCATGCTGCAGAACCTCTCGACCTGGGACGTGTTCGGCAAGGGCTGGGGCCGGCGCGTCGCCAACGTGATGACGATCGGCCAGGCCTGGGCCTCCGGCTCGGTCGGCCCGCAGCCTGTCGCCGTGCACGAGTATGGCGGCGACGCCAAGGCGCTGGTCTCCGACGTGGCGCTGCCGAAGGTGTCGGCCGAGACGGCGACGCAGGGCACGCTCGGCGGCGGCGCCATCGCGGCCGCCGTCAACGGCGCGCGCGAGCAGCTGCAGCCGCTCGTCGGCAGCAACCGGACCGTCGACCTGGTCTTCACGGTGCTCACCCTGATCGGCGTCGCCATCGCAATAGGGGGCGCCGCCTATGCCCTGTGGGCC
>NZ_NHSK01000294.1 GCF_016653355.1 Rhodoplanes elegans
GCCGGCCTTGGTCTCCGCGACCTTGGTCTCGGCGGGTTTCGTGTCGGCGACCTTGGCATCGGCGACGGCCGGCTTCGGCGCCGACCCGGCGGGCTGGCCGGGAGACGGCTGGCCGGCCGGCACGGGCTTGGGCGGCGGCGCCGCCGCCTGCCCGACCGTCGGAGGAACGACCGTCGGCTGCGGGGCGCCCGGCTTGGTCGGCTGCGCATGAAGCACGGTCGGCTGGGAGGCGGGCGGCGTCGGCGCGCCCGGCTTGCCGGCGGCGGACGCCGGCGCAGGACTGTCGGAGCGAATCGGGGTCGTCGCGGCAGGCGACGGCGAGGCCTCGGCGCGCGCCTTGTTGCCCTCGGAGGGCGGCGGGCCTTGGTTGTCGGGCTTGTCTGCCGGTGGCTTCTTGGAGTCGGCCATCCACCTCTCCCGCTGCAATTGCGGACCATTTCGTCCAATGCGGATCACACCGCCATACTGCGCCGGTTTGGTGACGGCAACAACGGCGTCCCCGGCACCGGAGTCGCATCACTAAAGAAGCGCGAACAGGTTCGCCTCGTCCGGGTGCGCGGCGACGTGCACGTCCTGCGCGCCCGTGTCGCGGAGCGCCGCCGCGACCTGCGGTGACAGGCAGAGATGCCGCACGGCACGCGCCGCTCCGTCGAGCGAATCGACGATGCAGGCGGACAGGAACGCCTCCGCGGTGCGGCGCGAGTAGTGCAGCACCGCGTCGATCTCGTGCGCCTCGAGCGCCGCCCGCACGGCGTCGGGCAGCCGCGTCTGCGCGACCGCGCGATAGACCACGACGGTCTTCACCGACAGGCCGTGGCCGGCGAGCAGGCCTTCGAGATCGCCGGCCCGCTCCTCGCCGGCGAGATAAAGCACCGGATCGGTCGCGCCCGGCAGCGCCGCGGCGATCGTCTCGGCGAGCGCATGCACGTCGCCGTCGGCGGAGCGCACGTCGGCGACCCCTTCGGCGCGCGCCGCCTTGGCGGTCTTGCCGCCGACCGTGAACACCGGCACGCCGGAGCGCGGAAGCGACACGAGCGCCGGGATGGCGTTGGCGCTGGTGACGGCGACGGCCGCCCACGGGCCCTCGCCGATCGCCGGATCGGCGACCGGGACGATGCCGAGGAGCGGCGCGACCAGCACGTCGTGGCCGCGCTCGCGCAGCGCGGCCGCCGTGCGGGCGCCGTCCGGATCGGGCCGCGTGACGAGAAGCCGCACGCGCGCCTCCTCGGGTCAGAGGTGGGCGAAGAAGTCCGGGCCGCCCCGCTCCTTCAGCTCGCGGCCCGCATCGGCGCCGAGCGCCTCGGCATCCACACAGGCGCCCTCGCGCGAGGTCTCGTGGGCGACGCTGCCGTCGGTCTTCACGATGAGACCGCGTAGCGAGAGGCGGTCACCCGCCACCGTCGCGTGACCGGCGATCGGCGTGCGGCACGAACCGTCCAGCGCCCGCAGGAAGGCGCGCTCGGCGGTCAGCGCCGTGCGGGTGACGCCGTCGTCGATCTTGGCGAGGATGTCGCGGGTGCGAGTGTCGGCCTCGCGGCACTCGATGCCGACCGCGCCCTGGCCGACCGCCGGCAGGAAGACCGCGAGGTCGAATAGCGAGGTCACCTTCTCGGCGAGGCCGAGGCGCTTCAAGCCCGCATAGGCGAGCAGCGTCGCGTCGACCTCGCCGGTCTCGACCTTGCGCAGCCGGGTGTCGACATTGCCGCGGATCGAGACGACCTCGATGTCGGGCCGCAGGCGCTTGACCATCGCGCCCCGCCGCAGCGACGCCGTGCCGACCACGGAGCCGGGCGGCAGCTCGGCCAGTGTCGTCGCCTTCTTGCAGATGAAGGCGTCGCGGACGTCCTCGCGCGGCAGGCAGGCGGTGAGCGCCAGCCCGTCCGGCAGGTTGGTCTCCATGTCCTTGGAGGAGTGCACGGCGAGGTCGACCGCATTGTCGAACAGCGCCTGCTCGATCTCCTTGGTGAACAGCCCCTTGCCACCGACCTCGGCGAGCGGACGGTCCTGGATGATGTCGCCCGACGTCTTGATGATCGTGATCTCGATCGCCTCGAGCGGCACGCCGTGCGCGGCGGCGAGGCGCTTCTGCGTCTCGTGGGCCTGCCAGAGAGCGAGAGGGCTGCCCCGGGTTCCGATGCGGACGAAGGGCGGGGACGAGGATTGCGCCATGACACCTCACAATGCTACGCCGGGACCCTAATAGAAGCGGGTTTGCGCAGAAGGACTTATAGGAGCGGCCTCGGCGCAAGGGAAGGGGACGGAGGCGACGTGCGTAGTCGCCGGTACGCATCATCGCCGATCCATGATTGTTCACGCATGATCTCGCACCCGGATCTCGCTCCCATGATCTCGTACGGATGATCGCGCATTCATGATCGTTCTCGGGCTGGAGACCACCTGTGACGAGACGGCCGCCGCCGTGGTCGAGCGCGACGACGACGGGCGCGGCCGGATTCTGTCCAACGTCGTGTTCTCGCAGATCGACGAGCACGCGGCCTTCGGCGGCGTGGTGCCGGAGATCGCGGCGCGCGCCCATGTCGAGATCCTCGATGGCCTGATCGCACAGGCGATGCGCGAGTCGGGCCGCCACTTCGCCGAGCTGGACGGCGTCGCGGCCGCGGCCGGCCCGGGGCTGATCGGCGGCCTGATCGTCGGGCTGACCACGGCGAAGGCGATCGCCCTCGTCCACGAGACGCCGCTGATCGCCGTCAACCACCTGGAGGCGCACGCCCTGACGGCGCGGCTGACCAACGACCTGCCGTTTCCCTACTGCCTGTTCCTCGCCTCCGGCGGGCACACCCAGATCGTCGCCGTGCTCGGCGTCGGCGACTATGTCCGGCTCGGCACGACGCGCGACGACGCGATCGGCGAGGCGTTCGACAAGACTGCCAAGACGCTCGGCCTCGACTATCCGGGCGGCCCGGCCGTGGAGCGCGTCGCCCGCCAGGGCGATCCCGAGCGCTTCGCCCTGCCGCGCCCGATGGTCGGCCGCCCCGACGCCGACTTCTCGCTGTCGGGCCTCAAGACCGCGGTGCGGCTGGAGGCCGAGCGGCAGGCGCCGCTGTCCGACCAGGACGTGGCGGATCTGTGCGCCTCCTTCCAGGCGGCCGTCGCCGACATGGTGCGCGACCGGCTGCGCGCCGGGCTGAAGCTGTTCCGCGAGCGATTCGGCCAGCCGATGGCGCTGGTCGCCGCCGGCGGCGTCGCCTCCAACCAGGTGATCCGGGCACTGCTCAACACCAGCGCGCTCGACGGCGGCACCGTGCTGGTGCTGCCGCGGCCGGAGCTGTGCACCGACAACGGCGCCATGATCGCCTGGGCCGGGGCCGAGCGCCTCGCCTATGGCCTCACCGACACGCTCGACGCCGCGCCAAGACCGCGGTGGCCGCTCGACAGCGTACGCAAGCCGACCGAGCCTGGCGCCAGGCCGGGATTCGGGTCCGGATCCGGGGCGGGGTTCGGTCTGGCCGACGATCCGGTGCTCGCGTGATCCGACCGTGACGATCCTGCAGCGCATCGCCGTGATCGGGGCCGGCGCCTGGGGCGCCGCCCTCGCCAATGTGGCGGCCCGGGCCGGCCGCGACGTCGTGCTGGTCGCTCGCGACGCGGACGCCGCCGACGCGGTGCGCCGCGCCGGGGCCTCGCCGCACCTGCCCGACGTCGCCCTCGACGGCGCCATCGCGGTGGCGGGCGGGATCGACGCGGTCGCCGGCGCCGACGCCGTGCTGCTGGTGGTGCCGGCGCAGGCGCATGGCGCCGTCGCCGCGACGCTCGCCCCGGTGCTGGCGCCCGGCACCCCGGTCGTCGCCTGCGCC
>NZ_NHSK01000295.1 GCF_016653355.1 Rhodoplanes elegans
TCCCCAGCAGCCCGCCCAGCAGCGCCAGCCGCGGCCGCCCGCCGCGCAGGCGATCCCGGCCGCGCCACGCATCCAGTAGAGCGACGCCTAGACCGTGGACTATACTTGGCCGTCTACGACTGTCCTGCCGACTGCCTAAAATATTAGCGCACAGCGGTGCGGTCTATTAATCCATCGGTAAGTGTCACCCTGCGGTAATACCGGTTGGAAACCCGAATACTCCCGTTCCGTTTTCGACGGTGTTCGACATGCCCCCATCGAACCAGTCGGCGGCCGTCCTGCGCGACGGCGGCCCCTCCGAGACCACCACGGACATCTCCGGACTGACCGAGTCGCTGACCGCCGAGGTCAACCGCATCGCCTGCGACAAGACCCGGGCGATCCAGCAGATCACCAACCAGATGAAGATGCTCGCCCTCAATGCGCTGATCGAGAGCGCGCGGGCCGGCGAGCACGGCCGCGGCTTTGCGGTCGTCGCCCAGGAGGTGCGGGCGGTCGGCCAGCAGATCGACGCGCTCGCCGGCGACCTCGAGAGCCAGCTCACCCGTCGCACCGGCGCGCTGATGTCGTCGATCGCGCAGATGACCGAGCAGTCGATGGCCGACCGCATGGTCGACCTGTCGCTCAACGCCGTCGAGCTGATCGACCGGAACCTCTACGAGCGCACCTGCGACGTGCGCTGGTGGGCGACCGACTCGGCCGTCGTCTCCTGCGCGGCCGACCCGGGCGACGCGGCGCGCGCCTATGCGTCGGAGCGGCTCGGCGTGATCCTCGCGGCCTACACGGTCTATCTCGACCTGTGGCTGTGCGACCTCGACGGAACCGTGCTTGCCAACGGCCGGCCGGACCGCTTCGCCGTGCAGGGCACGAATGTCGCGACCGAGTCGTGGTTCCGCGAGGCACGGGCGCTGCGCTCGGGCGACGACTACGTCGCCGGCGACATCGAGCGCCAGCCGAAGCTCGGCGACGCCCAGGTCGCCACCTACTGCGCGACGGTGCGCGAGGGCGGCCGCGCCGACGGCAAGCTCCTCGGCATCCTCGCCATCCATTTCGACTGGGAGCCGCAGGCCCGCGCCATCGTGTCGGGCGTCCGCGTCGGCGACGACGCGCGGCTGCGCGTGCTGCTGGTCGATCGCCGCATGCGGGTGATCGCCGCCTCGGACGGCGCGGGGATCCTCACCGAGCATCTGCCGCTGAAGACCGACGGCCGCCGTTCCGGTTGCTTTCACGATCCGTCCGGCGCGCTGGTCGCGTTCCACGCGACGCCCGGCTACGAGACCTACAAGGGCCTCGGCTGGTACGGCGTCATCGTCCGCAAGGCCGGCTAGAGCGAGCCCGGGCCCGGCAGGGGCGCCGTCGTGCCGGGGGCGGCACGGACCAGCTCCATCACCTGCGCGCCGGGGATCGGCACGTCGACGGGCAGCGCGGAAAAGTCCGCCTCACCGACCAGCGCGGCGGCGAGCAGCTTGTGGTAGGCGCGGCGCGACACCTCGACGGCGCCGAAGCGGCGCAGATGGTCGGTGACGAACTGGGTGTCGAGCAGCCGGAAGCCGCCGGCGCGCAGCCGCGCCACGAGATGCACGAGCGCCACCTTGGAGGCGTCGCGCTCGCGGTGGAACATGCTCTCGCCGAAGAAGGCGCAGCCCAGACTCACCCCGTAGAGCCCGCCGACCAGCGCGTCGCCGTCGTAGACCTCGACCGTGTGGGCGCGGCCGATCTCGAACAGCCGCCCGTAGAGCTTTCTGATCCGCGTGTTGATCCAGGTGCGGGTGCGCCCGGGCGCCGGCTCGGCGCAACCGTCGATCACGGCGTCGAAGTCGCGGTCGGCCACCACGGTGAAGCGCTCCGAGCGGATCGTGCGGGCGAGCCGCGACGTCACCTGCAGGCCCTCCAGCGGGATGACGCCGCGCTGCTCGGGCTCGATCCAGTAGAGGGCCGGATCCTCGGCGCTCTCGGCCATCGGAAAGATGCCGCAGGCATAGGCCTTCAGCAGCACCTCGGGGGTGATCTCCACCGATGCGGAGTCGCGACGAGCCATGAACGGTCTGTCTGCTTTCTGATCTCGCGTGGTGCCGCCCGCAGGTCGGCGCCCGGTCGGCCCCGCCACCGTCGCCGGGGCGACGCGTCCAGGTGCTCGGCCCGCGTCGCCCGCCGGGCCACGCCCGGCGCGATCGCGGACCTCGGTCGGCTTTTAGCCTTTCGAAGCGGTCCGAAGCAAATCACCTGCCCGGCGGCGCAACGGCGCATCGCAATCGCGGTGCGCGAGTGAAGCTGAATTCAGCGGCCGACGATCGCGCCGCAAACGACCGTCATTCCACACCCGCACACCGTGCCTCACCGGTTCGTGAAGACCAGCGCGGGTACGCGTTAACGCCTCGGTAACCTCTGAAAACGTAAGCTTTTAATACAAATTGAATCAAATCGTCCCGGTCGGGCGAGTCGCAGGAGTCGGGGAATGGCCATGAGTATCGGTGCTTCTCGCAGTCGACCGCCGCGGATCCTCCTGGTGGAGGACGAGGTCCTGATCTCGATGATGATCGAGGACGCAATGGTGGAGCAGGGCTTCGAAGTCTACGTCGCGACCAACGCCGGCGACGCGCTGCAGGTGCTCGAAGAGGGCACCCCGGTCGACGTGCTGTTCACCGACATCAACATCGAGGGCGAGGTCGACGGGACGCGGCTCGCCCGCATGGCGCGCGAGCTGCGCCCCGATCTCGCCGTGCTCTACGCCTCCGGCACCCTGAAGGGAATCTCCGACCCGGTGCCGGGCTCGACCTTCGTTCCCAAGCCGTACGCCCCCAAGGACGTGTGCGCCATGCTGGCGACGCTGGCGCCGCAGTGAGCTCTATCGCCGACTGAAGCCTCTGACTGAAGCCTCGATCTGAAGCCTCGACTGACCGGACCCGACGAACCTCCCGTCGGGTCCGGTTTTTCTTTTTCCGGGCGGCCGTGCCGACGCAACCGCGGGCGCGGCCTCATCGGCCCGCGAACACCGGCTCACGGCGCTCGCGCCAGGCGGCGAGGCCCTCGGCGAGATCGTGGCTCGGCACCAGCCGGGCGAACTGCTCGCTCTCGGCGAGAAGCCCTTCCGCGATGCCCATGTTGAGGCCGCGGGTCACGGCCGCGAGTATCGCCGCGACCGCGAGCGGCGACTGCCGCGCGATCAGGCCGGCGAGCTCGCGGGCGGCCGGAATCAGCGTGTCGTGCGGGACGACCGCATTGACGAGCCCGAGCGCCAGCGCCTGATCGGCCGTGAAGCGGGTGCCGGTCAGGAGCAGCGCCAGCGCCTTCTTGCGTCCGGCGAGCCGCGCGAGCCGCTGCGTCCCGCCGAAGGTCGGCGGCATGCCGAGCAGGATCTCCGGCTTGGCGAACAGCGCACGGTCACTGGCGAGGGCGAGCGGCGCGGCCTCGGTGATCTCGCAGCCGCCGCCGAAGGCGAGGCCGTTGACGGCGACGATCACGGGCTTCGGGAACGCCTCGATGCGTGCCGTCACGGCCTGGCCGCGGCGCACGAAATCGCGCACCGCGGCGTTCGCCCCGCGCGCGACGCTGCCGGAGAACTCGCGGATGTCGCCGCCGGCCGAGAAGGCGCGCTCGCCGGCGCCGGTGAGGATCACGACCCGGATCGCATCGTCGACCTCGATCGCGTCGAGACGCGCCATCAGGCGGTCGATGGTCGCGTAGTCGAGCGCGTTGAGCTTGTCCGGCCGGTTGAGGGTCAGGGTGGCGATGCCGCCGTCGACGGCGAGCAGGACGGGATCGGGGCTGAGGCCGGATGTGGAGTGCGTCGGGGCATGCATGGCGTGTCTCCTCGCGTCGGACTGCGAGGAGGGTAGGGAGGTGACCGCGTTGTGTATATTCACTGGTGAGTATACTTTGCGGACATGCCACGCGCTCCCGAGCCGACCCGCCAGAAAATCCTCGCCGCCGCGACGCGGCTGTTCTACGGCGCCGGGATCCGCGCCGTCAGCCTCGACGAGATCGCCGAGAGGGCCGGCGTCACCAAGAAGACGCTCTATTATCACTTCCGCAGCAAGGACGATCTGGTCGGCGCCTATCTGGAGACGCGCGACCCGCAGAACCTCGCGGCGTTCCGCCGCTGGTTCGACGAGGCCGAGGGGACGATCGACGCGAAGGTCCGGGCGATCTTCGCGGGCCTCGCCGCGGCGGCCCGGCATCCCAAGTGGCGCGGCTGCGGCTTCCTGCGCACCTCGGTCGAGTACGCCGATCTGCCGGGCCATCCGGCGATCAAGACCGGCATCGCCCACAAGAAGCGCGTCGAGGCCTGGCTCGCCGAGGTGCTTTCGGCGGACGGCATCGCGAGCGCGGGCGTGCTCGCCCGCCAGATCATGCTGCTGATCGACGGCGCCTTCGCGGTCGTGCTCCTGCACCGCGATCCGACCTGGATGGAAACGGCCGGCGACGCCGCGGTCGCCCTGATCGCGGCGGCGCGGAGTCGCTGACGGCCCGTCGTGCAGGGGACGCGCGTAACGGCCGGTGTCTCACGGGCCGCGGAGGCTCACTCCTCGATGGCGCCCTTGGCCAAAAACTGCTCGAGCCAGTGGATGTGGTAGCTGCCGTCGAGGATGTCCTTGTCGCGCACGAGGGCGCGGAACAGGGGCAGGGTGGTCTCGATGCCGTCGACCACGAACTCGTCGATGGCGCGGCGCAGCCGCATCAGGCACTCGGCCCGCGTCTTGCCGTGGACGATCAGCTTGCCGAGCAGCGAATCGTAATAGGGCGGGATCACGTAGCCCTGGTAGGCCGCCGAATCGACCCGCACGCCCATGCCGCCGGGCGGATGGTAGTGACGGATCTTGCCCGGCGACGGCCGGAAGGAGATCGGGTTCTCGGCGTTGATGCGGCACTCTATGGCGTGGCCGTGATAGGTCACGTCCTCCTGGCGCAGCGTCATGCCGGCGCCGGCGGCGACGCGGATCTGCTCGAGGATCAGGTCGATGTCGGTGATCGCCTCGGTCACCGGATGCTCGACCTGGATGCGGGTGTTCATCTCGATGAAGTAGAACTCGCCGTTCTCGTACAGGAACTCGATCGTCCCGACGCCGAGATACTGGAGCTCCTGCATCGCCTTGGCGACGATGTTGCCGATCCGCACGCGGGCCTCGGCGTTGAGCGCCGGGGAGGGGCTC
Source organism: Rhodoplanes elegans (assembly GCF_016653355.1). GTDB lineage: Bacteria > Pseudomonadota > Alphaproteobacteria > Rhizobiales > Xanthobacteraceae > Rhodoplanes > Rhodoplanes elegans. Next base: position 5,151 of record NZ_NHSK01000295.1, read on the forward strand.
TCCTCCCAGATCTTCTGGTGGCGGCGCTGCAGCGAGCAGTCGCGCTCGCCGAGATGGATGGCGTTGCCCTCGCCGTCGCCGAGCACCTGGAACTCGATGTGGCGCGGCTGCTCGAGGTACTTCTCCATATAGAGCGAGTCGTCGCCGAAGGCGGCCTTGGACTCGGCGCGCGCGGTGGCGAGCGCGATGCGCAGATCGGCCTCCGAGCGCGCGACCTTCATGCCGCGACCGCCGCCGCCGGCCGCCGCCTTGACCAGCACCGGATAGCCGGTCTCGGCCGCGACGGCCTTGGCCTCCTCGTCCGACGTGATGGCCCCGTCGGAGCCCGGCACGCACGGGATGCCGAGACGCCTGGCCGTGCGCTTCGCCTCGATCTTGTCGCCCATCAGGCGGATATGGGCGGGCTTCGGGCCGATAAAGTGCAGCCCGTGCTCCTCGAGGATCTCGGCGAAGCGGGCGTTTTCCGACAGGAAGCCGTAGCCGGGATGCACCGCGTCGGCGCCCGTGATCTCACAGGCGGCGAGCAGCGCCGGGATGTTGAGGTAGGAGTCCTTGGCGGGCGGCGGGCCGATGCAGACGCTCTCGTCGGCGAGCCGCACATGCATGGCGTCGGCGTCGGCCGTGGAATGCACCGCGACGGTCGCGATGCCCAGGTCCTTGCACGCGCGAAGAATGCGGAGCGCGATCTCTCCGCGATTAGCGATCAGGATTTTCTCGAACATCGCGGTCCTCGGGGCCCGCGTCATTCGATGATCATGAGGGGCTCGCCGAACTCGACCGGCTGGCCGTCCTCGACGAGGATCTGCGTCACCGTCCCGGAGCGCGGCGCCGGGATCTGGTTCATGGTCTTCATCGCCTCGATGATCAGCACGGTCTCGCCGGCCTTCACCTGGGTGCCGACGTCGACGAAGGGCCGGGCCTCGGGCTCGGGCGCCATGTAGGCGGTGCCGACCATCGGCGAGGTGACGACGCCCGGATGCTTGGACGGATCCATCGGGCCGTCGGCGACCGCATAGACGCCCGGGACGGCGCTGGCGGCCGGCGCCGCCGCCTGGACGGGCGCGGCGACCGCGTGGACCGCGGTGACCTGGCGGGCGACGCGGACCCGTAGGCCGCCGTGCTCGATCTCGATCTCGGTGAGATTGGTCTCGCCGAGGAGGCGCGCCAGGGTGCGCACGATCTCCTCGTTGACGGCGCTGATGCCGGTCGCCGGCTCCGGCGTGTCGTTGTCGGCGGCTGTCACGTTCTTGTCTCCTGACCTGCGAGTCCCGCGAGGCCCGCGATGGCGAGGCCGTAGCCCTGCGGACCGAGCCCGCAGATCACCCCCTTGGCGACCTGCGACACGTAGGACGTCCGGCGGAAGGGCTCGCGGGCGTGAATGTTGGTGAGATGCACCTCGATCACCGGGACGGCGATCGCCGCGATCGCGTCCAGGATGGCGACCGAGGTGTGCGTGTAGGCGGCGGCGTTGAGGACGATCCCGGTGGCGCCGGCGCGGCCGGCCTCCTGGATCCAGGAGACGAGCTCGCCCTCGTGGTTGGACTGGTGGAACACGATCTCGAACCCGTGGCGTTCGCCGGCCGTCCGGCACAGGGCCTCGACGTCGGCGAGCGTCGCGCGGCCGTACCTCTCCGGCTCGCGGCTGCCGAGCAGGTTCAGGTTCGGACCGTTGATGACGTAGACGGTGGGCTTCATGAACGTCCACCGGGGTCGGAGCGCACCCGGATCACGGTTTCGGGGTGCCCGGCTCGCGTCCGGCGGACCGTCTTATAGGGGCGCCGGGCCGGAAGGGGAAGTGTCGACACCACCGTCCGGACGAGCCCTGACGCACCGTGGAACGGGCCGACCCGTCCGCGCGGAGGGGTCCCGGCGGCCCCGAGGAGCCCGGAGCCGCCTTACCGAGGCGGGAACTTTTCCGCCTTTCCCGTCGATACAAAGACGTTACACTGTGGGGTCCGGATCCCCGCGGGCAGGTCCGCCGGTCCGGTGGGCGGCCCCGACCGTAGGCCGGGCCCCTGACGTGCCCCCGTATTGTTTGTCGCGTATCTCTTGCTTGTTGCTTCGCGTAGGACTTGCTCGAAGGACTTTTGGCATGCACGACCAGACCGACCACGGACCGGATTTCGCCGACCAGGCGATCGAGGACTTCAAGAAGACCGTCGACCAGGCGATCATTCAGACCGAGGATGCAATGGAAAAGATGGGCTACGACGTCTCCGCCGCCGCCCAGGTGACCGAGGATTACCGGGCCAAGGTGTTCGACTACATGCGCGGCAACCTGAACGCCGCGCTCGACTACGCGGCCAATCTGGCCGCCCTGAAGACGCCCGCGGACGTGGCGTCGATGGTGTCGCGCGACGGCGGGCCGGCGCCCCAGGAGGTGGCCGCGGCGGCGACGGCGGCCGACGAGTATCGCCAGAAGATGTTCGCGTTCATGAAGGCGAACATCAACTCGGCCCTCGATTTCGCCGAGGATCTCACCGCCGTGAAGACGCCGTCCGAGCTGGTCGAGCTGTCGACCAGCCATGCCCGCAAGCAGTTCGAGGCGCTGACCGCGCAGTCGACCGAGCTCGGCCTGCTCACCCAGAAGTTCTCGGCCTGGAACAGCAATCCGTTCGAGGGCTTCACCAGCCCGTTCGAAGGGTTCGCCAAGCTGTTCACGCCGCCCAAGACCTGACGGGCGGCACCGGCCGGGCGCACCGATCGGCACGAGCGAGGCCGGCCGAGCCACCGGCCGCGCCGTGCGTGGGTGCGGCGCCCCGGTGTGGCGTCCCGGCGCGTTCGCGCTCCGTTCGGCCCGCGTGCGGCCGCCCTGTCGCATGGCGGGGGCCGCAGACGCGGATTCGGCTCTCCCGGATGCGTCACCGCGTCCATAGGACCATCGGCGCACCCGCCGACGGTGGTAAGGCCGTTGACTTTTTTGCGATGCGGCTGGAACGTGAGGGGCTTCTTTACATCTCGTTTTTTTCCGATGCGGATAGCGTAACACCATGTTCAAGCGGATCCTGATCGCCAACCGCGGCGAGATCGCGTGCCGGGTCATCAAGACGGCGCGTCGGATGGGCATCGCGACCGTCGCGGTCTTCTCCGATGCCGACAAGGACGCGCTCCACGTCGAGATGGCCGACACGGCGGTCCATATCGGCCCGCCGCCGGCGGCGCAGAGCTATCTGGTCATCGAGAAGATCGTCGCCGCCTGCAAGGCGACCGGCGCCGAGGCGGTGCATCCCGGCTACGGCTTCTTGTCGGAGCGCGAGGCCTTCGCGGCGGCGCTCGCCGAGGCCGGCATCGTGTTCATCGGCCCGAACGTCCGCGCCATCGCGGCGATGGGCGACAAGATCGAGTCGAAGAAGGCGGCGGCGTCGGCCGGCGTGTCGACGGTGCCGGGGTTCCTCGGCGTCATCGAGGACGACGCGCACGCGGTGAAGATCGCCGAGGAGATCGGCTATCCGGTGATGATCAAGGCCTCCGCCGGCGGCGGCGGCAAGGGCATGCGCATCGCCTACGACCGCTCCGAGGTGGCCGAGGGCTTCAACCGCTCGAAGTCGGAGGCGAAGTCGGCCTTCGGCGACGACCGCGTCTTCATCGAGAAGTTCATCGTCGATCCGCGCCATGTCGAGATCCAGGTGCTCGGCGACAAGCACGGCAACGTCATCCATCTCGGCGAGCGCGAATGCTCGATCCAGCGCCGCAACCAGAAGGTCGTCGAGGAGGCGCCGTCGCCGCTGCTCGACGCCGAGACGCGCGAGAAGATGGGGGCCCAGGCGGTCGCGCTCGCCAAGGCGGTGGGCTACGATTCGGCCGGCACGGTCGAGTTCGTCGCCGGCCAGGACAAGAGCTTCTACTTCCTGGAGATGAACACCCGACTCCAGGTCGAGCATCCGGTCACCGAGCTGATCACCGGCGTCGATCTCGTCGAGCAGATGATCCGGGTCGCCGCCGGCGAGCCGCTGCAGCTGAAGCAGAGCGACATCCAGATCTCCGGCTGGGCCGTGGAAAGCCGCGTCTATGCGGAAGATCCCTCGCGAAATTTCCTGCCGTCGATCGGCCGCGTGGTGCGCTTCCGCGCCCCGGTCGAGCGGACCGGCAGTGCTTTCGACCCGGTGACGGTGCGGGTCGACACCGGCGTCTACGAGGGCGGCGAGATCTCGCTCTACTACGATCCGCTGATCGCCAAGCTGATCACCCACGCGGACACGCGCATCGCGGCCATCGACGCGCAGGCGCGGGCGCTCGACAGCTTCTATGTCGAGGGCATCCGCCACAACATCCCGTTCCTCTCGACCCTGATGCAGCACGAGCGCTGGCGCGCCGGGCGGCTCTCCACCCGGTTCATCGCCGAGGAGTGGCCGGACGGCTTCCATCCGCTGCCGGCCTCCGGCGACCGCGCCAAGATCATCGCCGCGGTGGCGGCCGTGATGGAGTTCCAGACCACCGAGCGCAAGCGCAAGATCTCGGGGCAGATGAAGCACCCGCACGTGCCCGGCGACCGTCGCCGCATCGTGCTGGTCGGCGACCAGGAGGTGGAGCTCGAGGTCGAGCGCGAGGGCAACGGCATCGACGTCCACTTCATCGAGGGCGGCAAGCGCGGCCGCAAGCGCTACACCGAATCGACCTGGAAGCCGGGTGATGCGCTGTGGCTCGGCGTCATCGACGACGAGCCGATCGCCGTGCAGGTGCGCGACATCCCGAACGGCCACCTGATGACCCACCACGGCATCGAGGTGAAGGTCTACGTCTACAAGCCGTGGGAGGCCTTCGCGATCCGCCTGATGCCCGAGAAGGCGAAGACCGACACCGGCAAGCGGGTGCTGTGCCCGATGCCGGGCCTCGTCATCTCGGTCGAGGTGACGGCCGGGCAGGACATCAAGGCCGGCGAGACGCTCGCCGTGATCGAGGCGATGAAGATGGAGAACGTGCTGCGCGCCGAGCGCGACGGCACGGTCGCCAAGGTGCACGCCAAGAAGGGCGACAGCCTGCCGGTCGATGCCGTCATCCTGGAGTTCGCCTGATCCGCGCTGCGCCGACGCCTGCCCGCGGCCTCGCGCCGCGGGGCGCCGGGACGGTGCCGGACCACCTTGTCAGGTCTGCTACCGATCGCTCAGAATGATCTGCGGTCGAGCGGGTGTCGGCAGACATCCAACGGGTGTCCGGCTGCGTATCAGGTCGAGCGGGTACGTCCTGACCGCGTCGATCTCCTAGGGTCGATCTCCTACTGTCGACACAGTCGGACGGCAGGACGATCTCCGGTCGTTCCGCCGGAGGAGGGCGGTCCGGTCTCGATCCGGGCCGAGGCTGAAAGGCGCTGCGTGCGTGAGGCGTTGCATGCGTGTCGCCGGACGCCCTTCCCTCGTCGTCGGGAACAGCATCTGGGGACGAGCAGCATGAACGACGTGAATGCCGACGCGGTGAACCTGCAGGACTGGGTCGGGCGCACCGAGGAGGCGAGCGACCAGGCCTATCCGACGCCGCCGCGCGCGCTCGCCGCGACGCTCGACCAGGTCGGCACCGACTATGCGGTCGGCACGCCGCTGCCGGAGCTGTGGCACTGGCTCTACTTCCTGCCGATGGCGCCGGGCCGCGAGATCGGCCCCGACGGGCATCCCAAGCGCGGGGGCTTCCTGCCGCCGATCGCGCTCGAGCGCCGCATGTGGGCGAGCGGCCGCTACGTGTTCCGCGATCACTTGCGCGTCGGCGACGTGCTGCACAAGACCTCGGAGATCACCAAGGTCGCCGAGAAGGACGGCAAGACCGGCCGGATGGTGTTCGTCACGGTCCGCCACACGGTGCGGTCCGGCCGCGGGCTCGCGGTCGAGGAGGAGCAGGACATCGTCTACCTGCCGATGCCCAAGACCTTCACGCCGCCGCCGCCGACCAAGGCGCCCGAGAACCCGAGCTGGAGCGAGCCGGCGGCGATCGATCCGGTGCTGCTGTTCCGCTTCTCGGCCCTGACCTTCAACGGACATCGCATCCACTACGATCTGCCCTACGCCAAGGACACCGAGAAGTATCCGGGCCTCGTCCTGCACGGGCCGCTGCAGGCGCTTCTGCTGCTCGAGGCGGCCAAGCGCCACGCGCCCGACCGAGTGCCGTCGAGCTACTCGTTCCGCGCCGTGCACCCGGTCTTCGGCCACGACCGCGTCACCCTGATGGGCGTCGCCCGCGACGACGGCGGCGTCGATCTGTTCACCGTCAACGGCGACGGCCATGTCGGCATGCAGGCGACGGTGGCGTGGGCGGCGAATGATCAATCGCGCTGAGACTGTGCCGCCTTCTCACCTCGCCCCGCTTGCGGGGGCGCGGCTCTTGCCGCGCCAAAGAGGTCGACATTCGCGCTTTCAGCGCGAATGTCGGGTGAGGGGGCGTCTCCGTGTCCACGAGAGGCCCCCTCACCCGACTCGCCTCTTCGAGGCGAGCCACCCTCTCCCCCCGCGCGGGGAGAGGGATCCCCGGCGCCGCGCCCTTTCGCGCAGATCAGATCTCATCAAACTCCCATGACCGACCGCCTCGAACGTTCCATCCTGATCGTCCCGGCCTCCAACTGGGGCATGATCCAGAAGGCCGCCGCCGCGACGGCCGACGCCGTCTGCATCGACCTCGAGGACGCCGTCGCGCCGGCCGAGAAGGAGGCGGCGCGCGGCAACGTGGTGCGCGCCTTCAAGGAGCTCGACTTCGGCCGCAAGCTGCGCCAGTTCCGCATGAACGGGCTCGACACCTCGTTCGCCTACCGGGATCTCATCGAGGTCGTCGAGGAGGCGGGCGACCGGGTCGACCTCGTCGTGGTGCCTAAGGTGAGCGCCGCGTCCGACATTCATTTCGTCGCGACGCTGCTGACGCAGATCGAGACCGCGATGGGCCTGACCCGCCCGATCGGCATCGAGGCGCTGATCGAGACGGCGCTCGGCGCCGTCGACATCCGGGCCATCGCGTCATCGTCGCCGCGGCTCGAGGCGCTGATCTACGGGGCCGGCGACTATGCCGCCTCGGTGTGGATGCCGATGGCCTCGATCGGCGAGCCGGACGAGCACGACGCGCTCTATCCGGGCCATCGCTGGCACCACATCATGCACACGATCGTCACGGCGGCGCGCGCCTTCGACAAACGCGCGATCGACAGCCCGTTCGCCGGCATCCGCGATCCGGAGGGCTTCGCCAAAGCCTGCAGGATCGCCCGCGCCATGGGCTTCGACGGCAAGTGGTGCATCCACCCGGGCCAGATCGACACCGTCAACGCGACCTTCGTGCCGCCCGAGAAGGAGCTCGCCTGGGCGATCCGGGTGCTCGACGCCTGGCACGAGGCGAGCCGTCAGGGCCACGGCGCCATCAGCCTCGACGGCCGCATGGTCGACGTCGCCTCGATCCGCATGTCGCAGACGATCGTATCCCGCGCGAAGCTCGCCGGGCTGCTGCCGGAGGGGTGATCAGAGCAACCGTGGCCGCTGCGAGAACGCGCGCGCGGCCGCGATGCCCGGGGCTCACCCCCCTCCCTGGTCCCTCCCCCACAAGGGGGGAGGGAACGCAGGAGGCGCGGGCGCTGCGCCTGCGACGGATTCGAGCGTGATTGTGGCGTGTGACTGATGCTGTTGTTGATTGCCGTCTGAACGTCCTCCCGCCGCAGCCTGCTCCCTCCCCCCTTGTGGGGGAGGGGGTGTCGCGCGAAGCGCGACCGGAGGGGGGTGAGCCGCACGGCAGAGCGTTCGCGTCGTTCAAACGGAGACCGGTGATGGTCAAGGTGCTGGAGGGAATGCGCGTCGTCGAAGGGTCGGCGTTCGTGGCGGTGCCGTTCGCCGGGATGACGCTGGCGCAGCTCGGCGCCGACGTGATCCGGTTCGACCGCATCCGCGGCGGGCTCGACTATCACCGGTGGCCGGTGACCAAGGACAATCAGAGCCTGTTCTGGGCCGGGCTCAACAAGGGCAAGCGCTCGCTCGCCGTTGACATGGCGACTCCGCGCGGCCAGGAGATCGTCACCCGGCTGATCTGCGAGCCGGGGCCGGACCGCGGCATGTTCCTGACCAATCTGCGGGTCCGCGGCTGGATGGACTACGACAACCTGCGCAAGCACCGCGAGGACCTGATCATGGTCTCGCTTTCCGGCGACCGCCACGGCGGCCCGGCCGTCGACTACACCGTGAACCCGGGCGTCGGCTTTCCCTCCGCCACCGGGCCGGAGGGCTCGCAGGACCCGGTCTGCCACGTGCTGCCGGCCTGGGATCTGATCACCGGCCAGAAGGCGGCGCTCGGCCTGATGGCGGCGGAACGGCACCGCCGGCTCACCGGCAAGGGCCAGCTCGTCGACCTCGCGCTAAAGGACGTCGCGCTGGCGACGCTCGGCCATCTCGGCATCATCGGCGAGGTGCAGGTCAACGGCTTCGACCGGCCGCGCTACGGCAACGCCCTCTACGGCGCCTACGGTCAGGACTTCGAGACCGCCGACGGCCGCCGCGTGATGATCGTCGCGCTGACAAATCGCCAGTGGGACGGGCTGCGCCACACGACGGGTCTGCACGAGGAGTTCGACGATCTCGGCGTGCGGCTCGGCCTGCGGCTGTCGCGCGAGGGCGATCGCTTCAAGGCCCGCAAGGAGATCACCGACATTCTGGCGCCCTGGTTCCGCGAGCGCTGCGTCGAGGACTTCGCCGCCTCGCTCGACGAGCACGGCGTCACCTGGTCGGTCTTCCGCTCGTTCCGCCAGGTCACCGAGGAGGATCCGGACTGCTCGACCCAGAACCCGATGTTCACGCGGCTCGAGCAGCCCGGCATCGGAGAGTATCTGGTGCCCGGCACGCCGTTCAACTTCTCGGAGCTCGAGCGCGAGCCGCCGCGCCGCGCCTCGCAGCTCGGCGAGCACACCGACCAGATCCTCTCCGAGATCGGCTATCCGGACCACGAGATCGCCTGGCTGCACGACCACCACATCGTCGCCGGCCCGAAGCGGTGAGGGCAGGGCCTCGGCGGACCTGATACGCGTCGGCCGTCGCACGCCCGACCAAGCGGAGAACCCCCGCATCGTCGGCGCTGTCGCCCTCCTTGTGGCGACGCGGCACGCCGCGAGCACCATTCCGTCGCGCACCGGAACCGGCGTGCGGCAGCCGGCGTTCGCCCCGTGAGCCGGCCCGCGGGCCGCACCCCGAGCGCCGGAGATCGCCATGGCCCAGCACCAGCAGCCCGCCCAGAAGCAGGATCAGCAGCCCGGTCGCGAAGCCGAGATGACGCCGCGGCCCGACTATGCCCCGCTGTTTCCCGGCGTCGGCAAGCTCGCCGGCCAGGTGGCGCTGATCACCGGCGGTGACAGTGGCATCGGGCGGGCCGTCGCGGTCGGCATGGCGAACGAGGGCGCCGACATCGCGATCGCCTATCTCGACGAGCACGACGACGCCGCCGAGACCAAGCGCGCCGTCGAGGCCGAGGGCCGGCGCTGCATCACGCTCGCCGGCGACATCGGCGATCCGCGGTTCTGCGCCGAGATCGTCGCCGAGACCGTGAAGACCTACGGCCGCCTCGACATCCTGGTCAACAACGCGGCCGAGCAGCACGTCACCGAGGACTTCACGCAGATCGACCCCGCCCAGGTCGAGCGCACCTTCCGCACCAACATCCTCGGCATGTTCTTCGTCACCAAGGAGGCGCTGAAGCACCTCGGCGAGGGCGCCTCGATCGTCAACACGACCTCGGTGACGGCCTACAAGGGCAACAAGACGCTGATCGACTACGCCTCGACGAAGGGCGCGATCGTCTCGTTCACGCGCTCGCTGGCGCAAGCGCTGGCCGAGAAGAGGATCCGCGTCAACGCGGTGGCGCCGGGGCCGATCTGGACGCCGCTGATCCCGGCGACGTTCGAGCCGGAGCGGGTCGAACAGCACGGCGCCTCGGTCCCGCTCGGCCGCGTCGGCCAGCCCAACGAGGTGGCGAGCTGCCACGTCTTCCTGGCGAGCCGGGAGGCCGCCTACATGACCGGCCAGGTGCTGCATCCGAACGGCGGAACGCCGGTCGACTCCTGAGCCCGCCGACGGCGTCACGAACGCTGCCTGGAGTTTTACCGGTCGCGCTCATCCTTCGTTCAGGATGATCTCGGGCTAGACGTGACGTGGTAATTCTACGTGCTCATATATGAAAATATCCCGCAGGCAGCGCCGAAACATTAACCCCGGCGCTCCGCGGTTCGAAATCGTCGTATTCGGGACCGGGGTCATTAACTCTGCTTTCAGAGGTCGGGACTCTACTGGTCGCGGGTGGAATTTTACGGGTCGTGTACGGGCATGATGAGCGTCCCCTCTCTGATCGACGAGCTGGAGCGGACGCTGAGCGCGGGCTCCAGCGTGCAGCGCGCCGACATTCTACGCCGCGTCAGTGATCTGTTCCTGCTCAACGTCGAGGCCTACACGGAAGACCATGTCGCCGTGTTCGACGACGTGATGCTGCATCTGATCGACAAGATCGAGCGCAGCGCGCTGATCCGCTTGTCGAAGCAGCTCGCGCCCGCCGCCAACGCGCCGATCCGCACCGTCCATTCGCTCGCCGAGCACGACGACATCGAGATCTCCGGGCCGCTGATCGAGCGCTCGAAGATCCTTTCCGACGACTTCCTGATCGAGCTCGCCAAGACCAAGAGCCAGGCCCATCTCGCCGCCATCGCGGGCCGCGAAGTGCTGACCGAGCGGGTCACCGAGGTGCTGGTCGACCGCGGCGACGACGAGGTCACGCTCAAGGTCACGGGCAATCACGGCGCCCGCTTCTCGCGGCCGAGCTTCATGAAGGTCGCCGAAAAGGCGCAGTCGGACGGGCGCCTCGCCGAGCAGTTCGTCGCCCGCTCCGACATTCCGCCGGACGTCTTCCAGCATCTGCTCCGCAAGGCCACCGAGGTGGTCAAGAACCGGCTCCTCAAGAACGCCGATTCCGACATGCGGGTGCGCATCACCAAGACGCTCGCCGACATCGCGACCGAGGTGGCGCGCGAGCGCGCCCAGGTCGACAAGGACAGCTACTCGCCCGGCACCGTCCTGCATCTCGACGCCGACCGGCTGAAGTCGAAGGTCGGCGAGCTGGCGCGCGCCGGCAAGCGCACCGAGACCATCGAGGCGCTGGCGGCGCTGAGCAAGCTGCCGGTGCCCACGGTGAAGAATTTGATGCGCCAGGGCGCGACCGACGGGCTGCTGATCCTGTGCAAGTCGATCGGGCTCGGCTGGCCCGACGCCAAGCGGGTGCTGGCGACGGTCGGCAACGTGTCCGGCGAGGCGGAGACCAAGAAGGCGTTCGAGCGCTACCTCGCGCTCACCGCCGACACGGCCAACCGGGTGGTGCGCTTCGTCAAGTCGTGCAAGGCGATCTCCAAGGCCGACTTCCAGCGCATGCTGTGACGGCCCGTGCCGCGGCGAGGCGGGCCATGATAGAAGGGCGGGGCCTGCGGCCGGCCTCGACCGGCCGCGCGACGTGATCGCCGTTCCGCTGCCACCGTTCCGCTACGATGACGCTCTGCTTCGCCTACGGATCCAACATGAGCCGCGCGCTGATGCGCCGGCGCTGCCCGACCGCCCGCGAGATCGGCGTCGGCGTGCTCGACGGCCATGCCGTGATCGTCAACGACGACGGCTACGCCACCGTGGTGCCGGCCGCCGGCGGCCGGGTCGAAGGGGTGCTCTGGCGCCTCGGACCACGCGACCGCGCCGCCCTCAATGCCTACGAGCGCACCGACATCGGCCTCTATCGGGCCGTGACGCTGCCGGTGCGGCTCGGCGGCCGGCGGGTTCCGGCGCTCGTCTATGTCGCGCGCTCGCGCCGTGCCGGAAAGCCGCGGCCCGGCTACATGGCCCTGGTGGTCGGCGCCGCCCGCGAGGTCGGGCTGTCGGCCGCCTATGTGGCGACGCTGGCCCGCATGGCGCCGGCCGGCTTTTCGGGCGCCCGGGGGCGCGAGATCGGAGAGATCGCGTGAACGAGCCCGGCACCGTTGTCCTGCACCTCCTGGTGCGCGGCCGCGTCCAGGGCGTCGGCTATCGTGGCTGGAGCGAGCATGAGGCGACCCGCCTCGGCCTCCAGGGCTGGGTGCGCAACCGGGTCGGCGGCGCCGTCGAGATCGTCGTCGCCGGGCCGGCCGAGCACGTCGAGGCCTTCGTCGCCGCGTGCCGGCGTGGCCCGTTCCGGGCCCGCGTCGACGACATCGCGATCGACCAGGCGACGGCCCGCGAGCTCGAGCACCGCCGCCCCGGCGAACGATTTTCCGTGCTGTCGACGATGTGAGGTTCGAGGTGGTCGTCCCGGGGCGGCGCGCAAGCGCCGAGCCCGGGACCCATACGTCCTGTCTTCCGTGAGCCACCAACACCGGGGTTATGGATCCCGGGCCCGCGGACCTTAAGGTCCGCGCCCCGGGATGACGAATGTTGCAAAGCCTTCTGACAGGACAGGTCGGGGCCGTTGCCCTCAATCCCCGTGGTCGCGCGCCGGCTGAAACATCTCGGGGGGCGGGCCGGACAGGGGGCGCACCGGGCCGAACACCGCCTCGAACGCCGCCTTCAGCAGCGTGTCGACCTCCGGCATCTCGACCAGATGGCCGAGGTCGACCAGGCTGGTGACGCCGTAACGCGGGTCGGCGATGCCGCACGGCACGATGCCGGAGAAATGCGAGAGGTCCGGGTCGACGTTGAGGCTGATGCCGTGCAGGCTGACCCAGCGCTTCAGCCGCACCCCGATGGCGGCGATCTTGTCCTCGCGGCCCTCGCCGCGCTCGGGTCGCGCCACCCACACGCCGACCCGGCCGTCGCGCGTCTCGCCGCGGATGTTGAGCCGTGCCAGCGTGCCGATGATCCACGCCTCCAGCGACGCCACGAACCAGCGCACGTCGGGCTTTCGCCGGCGCAGGTCGAGCATCACATAGGCCACCCGCTGGCCGGGGCCGTGATAGGTGAGCTGGCCGCCGCGCCCGGCCGTGTGGACCGGGAAGCGGCTGTCGAGCAGATCCTCGGCCCGCGTGCTGGTGCCGGCCGTGTAGAGGGGCGGGTGCTCCAGGAGCCAGACGAGCTCCGGCGCCGTGCCCGCCGCGATCGCAGCGGCGCGCGCGTCCATCACGGCGAGCGCCTGCGCGTACTCCACCGGCGCATCGGCGATGCGCCATTCGACCGGCGCGAGCGGGGCGGCGCGAGCCGCGTCCGCGGCCGGCGTGTCGGGGGCGATGCTGATCACGTCCTGACCGGACCTCTCACCTCGAAGGCGTCCACAGGCCGTGTATATCGCGCCGGACGGCCTCGGTTTCCAGCCCGGATCCGGGCCGCTACGCTTGGCTTCGCTCCTGCAATCCCAGATTGGTGCTGTCCGGATCGGACGAAGAGCGATCCGGGAAAGCGCGGCGGCGTCACAGCGCCGTGCGACGGGCCTTGCCGCCTTTTCGCTCAAGGCTCCTGATCGCGTCTCCGACCAGATCCCGGAGCCACCGGTGCCCGGGATCGCGCTCGTGGCGCCGATGCCAGAGCTGGACGAAGCTGAGCTCGGGGACCCGCACCGGCACCGGGATCGGGAATGCGACGAGGCCGGCCGAACCGGGCAGCAGTCCCACCAGCCGTCGACGTGAATGCGCGATCAGGTCCGTGCCGCGCACCAGCGCCGGCACCGCGATGTAGTGCGAGACCGTCGCCATCACCCGGCGATCGAGGCCCATGGCGGCGAGGATCGTGTCGATCTGGATTCCGGAATCGAGATTCGGGGCGACCGTGACGTGCGGGCAGGCGAGATAGGACTGCTCGTCCATGCGGCCGCGCCGGAGCAGCGGATGCCGACGATCGGCGACACACACCAGCGTGTCGCGGTACAGCTCCTGAGACTGGATCTCCGCCGGCACCTCCGGGAACACGCCGACCGCGAGATCCACCTCGTCCTCGGCGATGCGCGTGCAGGTGGCGCGCGGGCCGGACGTGCTCACGACGAGATCGACACCGGGCGCCTGCTTCCTGAGACGACACACGATCGTGGGCAGAACCTCGACACTCATCGCATCGCTCATCGACAGCGAGAACGAGCGGCGCGTGGTCGCCGGATCGAACGCGGCCCTGGCCGTCAGCACCGAATGGATGTCGGACAGGACGTCGCGGATCGGCTGGACGAGCTCCAGCGCCACCTCGGTTGGCTCCATGCCGCGCGGTCCGCGGGTGAGTACCGGGTCGCCGAGCAGGGTCCTCAAGCGCCGCAAGGCATGGCTCAGCGCCGATTGCGTCATGCCGAGCTTTTCGGCGGCTCGTGTCACGTTGCGTTCGGCGACCAGCACGTCGAACGCGACCAGCAGATTGAGGTCGACCGATCGGAGATTCATGACGCACCGCACAAATGAATCGCATTCATTTCGCCATGACCATTACATGAATTCACGTCCTGACAAAGCACGGCTAGCCTCGCTTCTGGAAACGCTCTCGACCCTCGAGTCTGACCCCCGAACGCTGCGCCGTCCCGGCCAACAAGACCGCTTCAGGAGTAGACCATGCTGACGCCCGCCCCCGTGGGGGATCGCGCGCGACTGGATGATGTCGTCGCCCGCATCGAACGCCTGCCCATCTCGACCTGGCACGTGAAGGCGCGTGTCGTCATCGGAACCGCGACCTTCTTCGACGCCTTCGACGCGCTGGCGATCGCCTTCGTGCTGCCGGTGCTGGCGCCGTTGTGGAAGCTCTCGTCGCCGCAGATCGGCCTGATGATCTCGGTCGGCTATCTCGGCCAGCTCGTCGGCGCGCTCGCCTTCGGCTGGCTGGCGCAGCGCCACGGTCGCGTGAAGGCGATGATCTGGGCCGTGATCCTGTTCGCCACCATGAGCCTCGCCTGCGCGTTCGCCTGGAGCTACGAGTCGCTCCTGGTGTTCCGCACGCTGCAGGGGCTCGGGCTCGGCGGCGAGGTGCCGATCGCCGCCGTCTACATCAGCGAGATCGCCAAGGCGAAGGGGCGGGGCCGCTTCGTCCTGCTGTACGAGGTGATCTTCCCGGTCGGCCTCGTCGCGTCGGGCCTGCTCGGGCGGTGGATCGTGCCGCATCTCGGCTGGCACTACATGTTCCTGATCGGCGCGATCCCGGCGATCCTGGTCGTGTTCATGCAGCGCATCCTGCCGGAGTCGCCGCGCTGGCTGGCGACCCGCGGCCGCTTCGACGAGGCCGAGCGGGCGCTGTCCTACATCGAGCGCGCGACCGAGAAGGCGACCGGCGCCCCGCTGCCGCAACCGCAGCCGGTCGCGTCGTCGCACGACAAGCCGGCGTCCTGGAGCGACCTGTTCGGCCCGCGCTATCTGCGCCGGACGCTCGTCGTGTGGACGATCTGGTTCTCGGCCTACCTGATCACCTACGGGTTGACGGTCTGGCTGCCGACCATCTACCGCACCGTGTTCCACCTCTCGCTCGAGGACGCGCTGCAATACGGCCTGATCACCCAGGTGGTCGGCCTGTGCGGGACGCTCACCTGCGCGCTCAGCATCGATCGGCTCGGCCGGCGGCCGTGGTTCGCGCTCGCCTTCGCCGGCGCCGCGACGGCGCTGTGCGCTCTCTGGCTGATCGGCGCCGGCACGCCGACCCGCGTCCTCGTCCTCGTCAGCACCGCGTTCTTCTTCTCGTCGGTGCTGTCGATCGGCGTCTACCTCTACACGCCGGAGCTCTATCCGACCCGCGCCCGCGCCATCGCGGTCTCCACCGCCACGGCATGGCTGCGCTTCGCCTCGATGATCGGGCCGAGCATCGTGGGCGCCATGATCGGCATCGGGCTCGAGGCCGTGTTCCTCGCCTTCGGCCTCGTCGCCGCGGTGGCGGCCGTGATCACGGCGGTCTTCGCCATCGAGACCAAGGGCCGCGTGCTGGAGGAGATCTCGCCCTGACCGCGCCCGCGCTTTCACCTCGATCCGACACCACCCTCAGGACCAGACCCATGACCACCCAAAAGACCGTCGGCGACCACCTCTATGTGGCGACGCTGCTCCCTTACGACCGGCACATGAAGATCGACGAGGCGGCCTATCGCCGCTTCCTGCGCCACTTCCTCGACAACGAGCGCTTCGTCAGGATGGGCGGCGGCCTGTGCATCAACCCGGAGGCCGGCGAGATCTTCTATCTCACCCGCGCCGAGAAGCGACGCGTGCTGGAGATCGCCCAGGAGGAGAACAACGGCAAGGTGCCGCTGATCGCCGGCACCTGGGCGCTCACCACCGAGGAGACGGTCGAGACCGCCAAGGACTGCAAGGCGCTCGGCGTCGACGGCATCTTCGTCACGCCGCCCGGCGGCGCGCAGGACGTCACCTCGTGCTGGGATGCCGACGGCTATCCGGAAATCTGGCTCGACCACATCGTCGCGCAGGATCGCGCCGTCGACCTGCCGATCGTCACGCATCCGGTCGGCGGCGCCAAGCCGCCCTTCTATCCGGGCCTGCCGCTCGGCGCGACGCTGCGCATCTGCCGCGAGGTGCCGAACATCGTCGGCTGGAAGATGACCTACATGTACGACGGCTTCCGGCTGATCGCGAAGGGCCTGCGCTCGCTCGACCGTCACGTCGCGATCATGGGCGCGCTGGCGTCGCGCTGGCACGAGTACAAGGCGACCGGCATGTTCGACGGCACGCTGTCGGGCTTCTGGAACTTCGCGCTCGAGCCGATGATGGACCACCTCGAGGCGTGGGACCGCAACGACGTCGTGGCGGCGCGCGCGATCTGGGACGGCGGCCTCTCCGAGCTGCACGACTATGTCGCCGACATGGGCCGCCTGCATATCCGCTACAAGACCGCGACCTGGATCGCCGGCCTGATCCCGAACCCGTTCATGCGGGCCCCGATGCCGAAGCCGAGCCGCGCCGAGATCGAGACCCTGCACCGTCTGCTCTCGCGGGTCGGCGTCCCGGTGATCGACATCGCGGAGACCCGCGCGGTCGCCTGATGCGGCCACGCCCCGTCGGCTGAAAGAGAAAGAGCCTCGCCGTGACCCACACGGCGAGGCTCTGTTGTTTGAGCGTCATCCCGGGGCGCGAACCTCCAGGTTCGCGAGCCCGGGATCCATACCCCGGTGCAGGTGGCTCACGACAGACAGGGGATATGGGTCCCGGGCTCGGCGCTGGCGCGCCGCCCCGGGACGACCGAACAAGTCTGCAAGCCTTCCAGCGCGGAGATGGTGAGGGTGGAGCAAAACAGTCCGACGGTGGATCAGGCCGCCGGCATGGCGGCCCAGCCGACGGCGTCCGCGCCCTTGAGGCCCAGAATCTGGCGCGCCTCGGTGGGCGTCGCGACCGGGATGCTGAGCGCCGCCGCGATCGTCATGATCCGCTCGACCTGCTCGGCGCTCGACTTCGCCAGGACCTTCGGGGCGAGATAGAGATTGTCCTCCAGGCCGACGCGGACGTTGCCGCCCATGCCCATGGCGGTCGCCATCATCGGGAGCTGGGCGCGGCCGGCGGCCGAGAGCGACCAGGTGAAGTTCTTCTCGCCGATCATCCGGCAGGCCGACTCGTGCAGGAACACGAGGTTCGCAACATTCGCCTGCATGCCACCCAGAATGCCGAGCACGAACTGCAGATGGATCGGGGCTTTCAGCACGCCGGTGGTCAGCAGGAACTGCACGTTCGACAGCATGCCGGCGTCGTAGACCTCGAGCTCCGGCTTGGTGCCGGCCGCGGTCATGAAGGTGGCGAACTCGGCGAGTGTTTTAAAAGTGTTCGGGAAGATCCAGTCGTCGGTCGCCCGGATGAAGGGCACCTCCCAGTCGTGCTTCGGCTCCTTCAGCTTGTCGGCAAGCGGATGGAACGCAAAGTTCATCGAGCCGGTGTTGAGCGAGGCGAGCTCGGGCTTCAGGAGCGCGACCGAGCGCGCCCGGTCGGCGACCGTCATCTCCTTCGAGCCGCCTGTCGTGATGCAGATCGGCGCGTCGGTGCGGGCGCTGATCTTCCTGACGATCTCCTCGTAGAGCTTCGGCTCGGCGGAGGGTTTTCCGGTCTGCGGGTCGCGCGCATGGACGTGGACGATCGCGGCGCCGGCCTTGGCCGCCGTGACGGCGTCGTTGGCGATCTCGTCCGGCGTGACCGGCAGATAGGGCGACATGCTCGGCGTGTGCACCGAGCCGGTGACGGCCGCCGTGATGATCAGTTTCGACATTGAGAATCCTTCGGTTCGGGGATGAGACCTGTGGTCGGGGGGGGGCCGCGGGCGGTCTCACCTCTCCCCGCGC
>NZ_NHSK01000296.1 GCF_016653355.1 Rhodoplanes elegans
CGCAAGGGGCGCGACGGCCGCGCCATGATCGAGCCGGTGCAGCTGCTCGCCGGCGAGCGGCTGCGCGCCGACTTCACCTTCGCCCAGATCGGGCCCCGCGTGACGGTCGACTGGACGGCCGCCCTCGCGCCGGGCGCGTCGGGCGGAGGAGGGGGGCCGGCCGCCATGACGGACGCCGTGCTGGCGGCCCGGCAGCGCCTCGCCGCGGCGCTGCGGGCGACGGGACGCGAGTTCTCCGGGTTGCTGCTCGACGTCTGCTGCTTCCTCAAAGGGCTGGAGGAGATCGAGCGCGAGCGCGGCTGGCCGGCCCGCTCGGCCAAGGTGGTGCTGCAGCTCGGGCTCGACCGGCTGGCCCGCCACTACGGGCTCGCCGCCACGGCGCGCGGTCGGGCGGGAGCACCGCTGCGGGCCTGGCGGGCCGACGTCAGGGACCCCGCGGGTCCTGACGCCGCGGGTCCTTGAGGATGTCGATCAGGGCGCGCAGGCCGGCCGGCATGTAGGCGCGGTGCGGATAATAGAGGAACACGTCGTCGAAGCGCGGCGTCCAATCCTCCAGGCACCGCACCAGCGCGCCGCTGGCGAGATGGGACCGCACCCGGTCCTCGAACGCGAAGGCGAGGCCGGCGCCGGCGAGGGCCGCCTCGCCGATCAGCTCCTGATCGTCGACGATCACCGGGCCGTCGACCGCCACCGTGACGGTCTCGCCGTCCTTCTCGAACTCCCACGGGAACGTCGCCCCGCTCGGGAAGCGGTAGCGGATGCAGCGATGGCCGTGCAGGTCGGCCGGGCGCTCGGGCCGCGGGCGGTCGTCGAAGTAGGACGGCGCGGCGACCACGGCGAAGCGCATCGGCAGGGGAATGCGGGTGGCGATCATGCCCTGCTGCAGCCGCTCGCCGAATCGTATGCCGGCGTCGAAGCCGGCGGCGACGATGTCGACCAGCGCGTCGTCGGACGACACCTCGATGGCGAGCCCGGGGTTTTCGCGCACCAGGCGGGCGATCACCGGACCCATCACGGCGAGGCCGACCGGCCGCGGGACGGTGATCCGGATCGTGCCGGCCGGCGTGTCGCGAAAGCGGTTCACCTCCTCGATCGCCTGGGCGACGTCGCCGAAGGCCGGCTTCAGCCGGGCATGCAGGAGGCGGCCGGCCTCGGTCAGCGACACGCTGCGGGTGTTGCGGTTGAGCAGCCGAACTCCGAGGTCCTGCTCCAGCCCCTTGACGGCATGGCTCAGCGCCGAGCGGGTGACGCCGCGCTCCGCCGCGGCGCGCTGGAAGCTCAGGTGATCGGCGACCGCCACGAAGGCGGCGAGGTCGGCCCAGCGGTGATTCATTGGTGAAGCTTACTCACCATTGTGTCGTTCATTGTCAATCTGGGCGGATGCAGCGGCTCGATCTATGTATCGCCTCACGCAACACACGGAGGCATCCATGGACCAGAACATCACCGGCAAGGTCGTCGTGATCACGGGCGCGAGCAGCGGGCTCGGCGAGGCGACGGCCCGGCATCTCGCGGCGCGCGGCGCCGTGGTGGCGCTGGCGGCGCGTCGCACCGACAAGCTCGCGGCGATCGTCGCCGACATCGCGGCGGCCGGCGGCACGGCGAAGGCCTACACGGTCGACGTCACCCGCAAGGAGCAGGTCGACAAGCTCGTCGCCGACGTGGTGGCGGATTTCGGCCGGCTCGACGTCATCGTGAACAATGCCGGCCTGATGGCGATCGCGCCGATGACCCAGCGCCGGACCGACGAGTGGGACCGGATGATCGACATCAACGTGAAGGGGCTGCTGTACGGCATCGCCGCCGCGCTGCCGGTGTTCGAGCGACAGGGCTCGGGCCACGTCGTGAACATCTCCTCGGTCGCCGGCATCAAGGTGTTCAGCCCGGGCGGCACCGTCTACTCGGGCACCAAGTTCGCCGTGCGGGCGATCTCGGACGGGCTGCGGCACGAGGTCGGCCGGACCATCCGGGTGACGACCATCGAGCCGGGCGCGGTCGAGTCGGAGCTGAAGTTCGGCAGCAGCGACGCGGCGAGCCGCGCCTTCGTCGAGGAGTTCTACAGGACCAGCCAGATCCCGGCGTCGTCGGTCGCTCGCGCCATCGCCTATGCGATCGAGCAGCCGGCCGATGTCGACGTGAACGAGATCGTGCTGCGCCCGACCTCCCAGGACTTCTGATCCCGACCTTTGATCGCGACCTTCGGCTCTGGCGCGCCCCGCCGGACCCCGGACAACAAGAACCCCGCCGCGCTGCGACGCACGGCGGGGTTTTTCGTGAGATCGGCGGGCGACCCGGGCCGCCCGCCGTGGTTGAAGGTCAGCTCTTGTCGCCGAGCAGCTTGCGGGCCCACCAGCCGGTGCGGCGCGGCTTGCTCGACTCGGCCTCGGGAGAGGACTGGGCGAGCGCGGACGTCTCGGGCGCCGGTGCCGGCTCGCTCGGCGCGGGGGCCGGCTCGACGGGACGCGGGGTCGCGTCGCCGTTGGCCGACGAGGAACCGTTGCCGCCGAGCACGAAGGACACCGGCTCGCGCACCGTCGAGCGCCGACGCGGCGGCTCGGGCGCGGTCGGCTCGGCCGCGACCGGCTCGGGGGCCGGAATGCGCGAGGGCGCCTGAGCGACCGGGGCCTGCTCGACCGACTCGGGGGCGAGCGCCTGCAGCGGCTCGGGCGGATCGACCGGGCCGAAATCCGGCGGCGGCGGGGGCGCGTCGACATGACGGCTGCGACCGCGGCCGCGACGCGGCTCCGGCCGCAGCGGCGCGTCGAACCCGGCCTCCGGCTCGGGCAGGTTCTCGGGGCCGATCTCGTCGATGCCCGACCGGGCGCCGCCGGTCACGGGGGCGGCGGGCACGTCGCTCTCGTCCCGCACCTGCGGCGGGAACGGGGGCGCCATCGGCGCCGTCTCGCGGCCCGTCCCGGCGTCGGCCGACGCCGGCAGCTCGGGCTGCTCGCCGGACGGGATCTCCTCGCCGAGCCGCGGGCCGCCGAAATCCTCGATGGCGTGGGCGAGCTCGGGCTCGACCAGGTCGAAGCCGGGCTCCGGACCGCCGAGTGGCCCCGGGGTGCCGTCCTGCCGGCGATTGCGCCGGCCACCGCGGCGACCGCGGCGGCGACGCCGACGTCCGCCGTCGCCGTTCTCTCCGTCACCCTCGGCGTCGTGACGGGACGCTTGGCCCTCGCCCTCCGCCTCGTCGCCGTCGGATTCGTCCTCGCCCTCGGGCTCGCCCGTCCCCGCCTCGCCCGTCCCGGCATCGCCGGCCGGCGTGCGCGCCACCATCGGACCGCGCTCGCCGCGCTCCTCGCGCTCGTCGCCGCG
>NZ_NHSK01000297.1 GCF_016653355.1 Rhodoplanes elegans
CCCTGCCCAGGTCAGCGACCGCCCCGGCCGGGGGAATGATCGCGTCGGCGCAGATCGAGGGCGCGCCTCGGATTTCTCCGCCGAACCATTCCCGGCTCGGCGTCGATCGGGACGCAACCCGCCCGGCGTGGCACCGGACGGGCTGGAGGTGGTGGCGACCGGGGTCTACGCCGCCGCGAGCCGGGCCTCGCGGTGCGTCGATCGGCCGGACTCACCACGCGTAGCGCAGGGTTCCTGTGCCGCTGTAGGTCTGGGCCTGCGACGCGAGCTCGCCGTCGAAACGTGCGGCGAGCGCCCAGCCGGAGGCGAGGCGCACCTCCGCGCCGGCCGAGAGCAGCGCGAGGTCGCTCGCCGGCGTCGCACCCGCGACCGCGAAGCTCGAGCCCGGCAATGCCTGGAACACCGCCGTCATCGTGGGATCGCTGATCCGGTCGTGCGCCCAGGCGAGGCGCCCGTGCAGCGCCAACAGGGCCTGGTCGGAGAGCAGCGTGAAGTGCTCGACCCGAGCGCCCAGCTCGCTGCGCATCGCATCCGTGTTTCGCCCCGCATAGGCGAGCGCGTAGCCACCGCCGCCGAGATCCGCCTCGCTGAACTCCGGCACGTGATAGCGTTGGACCTGCACGGCGCCATACGGCGTGATCGCGCCGGTCGGCGTGACGTAGCGCCACCCCGTCTCCAGACGGCCCCCGTAGGTCTGCGGCGCGAAGCGCCCTTCCAGCCGATCGCCGGCGAAGGCGGTGCGCTCGGTCTTCGCCCATTGCTGGGTGAACGAAAGCGCGCCGGCGAGGTACCACGGGCCGGGCCGCGTCACGCCGTAGAGGCCGGCCTGGAAGGCGTCGCCCGAACCGCTGCCGAGACCGTTGGCAGCATCCCAGCCGGTGAGGCCGCCGCCGAGCGCGAAGCCGAGCGTCGTTCCGGGCGCGACCCGGTAGTCGGCCCCGGCCATCACGCCACCCGTGCGGGCGGTCACGTCGTTCGAGCCGACGCGGGCGTCGC
The DNA here is from genome assembly GCF_016653355.1 of Rhodoplanes elegans. Classification (GTDB taxonomy): domain Bacteria; phylum Pseudomonadota; class Alphaproteobacteria; order Rhizobiales; family Xanthobacteraceae; genus Rhodoplanes; species Rhodoplanes elegans. Next base: position 997 of record NZ_NHSK01000297.1, read on the forward strand.
CGGCGGTCTTGTTGGCACCGCCATAGGCGCTCCCCCACACGGACCAGCCGAGCGGAACCGCGGCGACCACATCGCTGGCCGGTGCCTTGCCCATGATGCGAGGCGACTTGGCGTAGCCGAGGGCCGCGCCCGCCGGCCCGCCGGCTCCGGCGAAGCCGCCGCGGCCATAGCCCAACGGATCGAGCATCACCGAGAGAAACTGGTTGCCGAGCTGGAACGCGGCCTGCTGGGCCCCCGCCGTCACCTCGCCGGAGAGCTGCGACAGTGCCGTGGTGAGCGATGCTCCGCTGAGACCGAACAACGACACGAAGTTGGGCGGCAGGGCGCCGCCGTTGTTGAAGTAGCCGTTGATCGCGTTCGCGACGTTCTGCGCATTGCCGGGCAGCCCGCCCGACCCGTGGCCGAGCACCCCGACCAGATCGAGATAGACGTTGGTCGGATCGTAGCCGAGGCTCGCCGCGTAGTTCGCCGGAATGCCGCTCGTCGTCAGGGTCGAGAAGGTGGTGCCGCCGCGGCCGCCGTCGGCATGCAGGATGGTGTAGCGCTTGTTCACGTAGGCACCGGGCGCGAACGTCGCCTGCACGGTGCCGGCGAGCGTCGCCGTGCCCGTGACATTGGTGCGGTCGGCCGTCGTCGGCGACACCTCGACGGCGTAGATGCCGCCGGACGCGAAGGTGAGATTGCCGGCGACCGTGATGGTGCCGATCGAGTTGCCCGGCGCGAGGGTGCCGCCGGCATTGATCTGCGTGGTCCCGATCGTGCCGGTGCCGCCGAGCAGCCCGCCATCGACCGTGAACGTGGAGTTCGTCAGCGACCCGTTCACCAGCAGCGCGCCCTGCTGCACGGTCCAGGGAAGCGCCGCCGTGTTGGTCCCGGTCAGGGTCCAGGCGCTCGCGCCGGTCTTCTCGAACCGGTCGAACCCGCGATACTGCACGCTCGCCCCGATCTGCGAGACGTCGAAGCTGCTGGCGGTCGTGCCCCCGACGGCGAGCACGTTGTTGCTGCCGCCACCCGCGACCACCACGTTGCCGGTGATCACGGAGCCGGCCCGGAGCTCCAGCCGGTTGTTGCTGCCCGACAGCTCGATGGCATTGGCCTGTACGCCACCCCCCGTCCCGCCGGCGATCGTCCCGGCATTGACGATGCTCAGCCCGGTGCCGATCACGCCGACGCCGCCGCGCACCGGTGCGGACGAATAAGGCACGAAGCCCGACGCTCCGCCGTTGCCGGTTCCGCCGGTCACGCCACCCCAAGTTTGCGCTGAAGAAAAGGTGCCTCCGTCTCCGCCTCGGATGATGCCGGCGTTTTCCAGGGTTCCTCCCCCGGACAGCACCAAGCCGGCGCCTCCGCTGCCGATGCCGACGCCGGAAGAAGAGCCTCCGGCGACCGTGATCCCCCCCGCCACCGTCACCTGCGCGGCCGCATTCGCGACGACGCCGCTGCCGCCGTTTCCTCTCGAATAATAGGCGTCCAGACCCCCATCGCCACCCGTGACGGCGGCGGCGATCCCGAGAGCGCCTCCTTGAAGCAGGATCACACCGGCGCCACCCCCGCCGCCGCCGGCACCGTCGCTGTACGGTTGGACGCCGCCGGTGCCACCCTGTCCGCCCGAGACGGCGGCCCGGATCGTCAGCCCGCTCGCCGTCTGCATGACGATGCCCGCACCGCCGCCGCCACCCGCACCGTAAGAGCCAAGCGCACCCATCGCACCGCCGAAACCTCCGGTCCCGCCTCGAACGACCGCCGACACTGTCACGGCCGAGCCGGACGTGATCCGGACGCCGTCGCCGCCGCCGCCGCCGCCGCCGCCGCTGCCCGACACCTCGGTGCCCGCACCCCCGGTGCCGCCATTGCCCCCGGTCGAGGGAGACGTCACATCGCCGGTCGCCGTGAAACTGTAGCCGCCGCCGCCGCCGCCCCCTTGGCTATCCGGGCTGGTCGCGTCGGCGCCGTTGAA
>NZ_NHSK01000298.1 GCF_016653355.1 Rhodoplanes elegans
CCGGGATGGCCGAGGGCGAGCCCGGATAAGGCGTCACGATCGCGCTGCGCACCCGGGCGCGCGCGCCCGTCGCCGGCACCTGCTGGATCGCCGTGCCGCCGCCCGAGACCGCCACCTCGCGCTCGTAATTGCGCGCCTCGACATAGCCGTCGTCCTCGCGGCCCTGGCCGATCAGCACCACCCACACCTTCACGCCCAGCGTGATCGGCACCCACTCGGCGACCGACAGCGGAAGCGCGGCTTCGAGCGCGTACATGGCCCCGGCGTCGTAGAGGCGGCCGGCCGCCACCTCGACGGCGCTCTGGCTGGTCGCGACCGTCGTGAAGCCCTTGTAGAGGCGGCCCGACACGAGCAGATCGTCGGTGAGCCGGGAGATGCCCTCCTGCGGCCAGCGGGCGAGACGGCCGTAGTCCTCCTCGGTGATCTCCTGGTCGACCTCGAAGTTCGGGCGCTTGTACATGGCGGCTCCTTGTCTGATCGCGGCTAGCGGCGCAGCACGACGCCGTAGGTCACGTCGTCCGTGACCTTGGCCAGGTCGCCCCAGACGAGCGGCCGGACCGAGTTGTGATCGAGGGTGAGCGTGTCGCGGGCGGCCCGCGTCATCGCGAGCGCGTCGGCGACCTCGGCGATGCGCGCCTCCGGGCCGCGCCGCACGAAGCGGCGGACCGCGCGCCGGGCGAGCGGCGTGGCGATGTGCACCAGCACGGCGGCCGTGAACGGCAGGCGCCGGATGCGCGAGCGGCCGACGCGATTGCGCATCCGGCCGAGCGTCTCCGACGAGCCGTCCGCGAGCCGGACCGACAGATAGGCCTGCTCGTCGGCGCGGTTCGCCCGCAGGCCGCGGCCGCGCCGCGAGCGGCCGGCGAAGATGCCGCGACCGCCTTCGCGCGCCTCCCACATCCGGCGCGGTTCCGCGTCGATCGCGGTCAGGCCCGGCGAGACGGCGTTCGGAATGAACACGTCGCCGCCGGCCGTGAAGGAGAGCGAGATCACCCGCCGGCCGGCGAGCGCCCCGTCGGCGACGAAGCGGCCGCGCAGCGCCTTGCCGACCTGTGTGGTCGCGCGCCGCGGTCCCGGAACAATCAGGCGCTCGGCCATCGCCAGCAGCCGGCCGGATGCGTCGCGCCGCACGTCGGCGAACACGAGACGCTGCACCGTGCCGCCGCGACGCAGCTCCGGGCGCCACCGGCCGAGCACGATCGCGGCGGCCGAGCGCACCGTCGTGCGCCGGCCGACGAAGCGACCCTTCAAGGTGCGTTGAACGATGGTTCCGTCCGCCAGCAGGAACCGCACCGGCCGATGCCGCATCGGGTAGTCGGCCGTGTAGATGCGGATCTCCGGGAGCCCGTCGAGCCACGCCTGGTGCGAGGCCGGCGTCGGCGCGCCGCCGGCGAAGATCGCGTGCCGCGGCAGCCGCGCCCGAACGAACTCGGCGTCCACATAGCCGCAGGCCATGCGATAGCCGAGCACCGTGGTCTTCGCCTCGTGGAACGCGCGGCTCTCGGCGACCACCTGGCGCTTGCGATGGAGCGGCCAGCCGGTCTTCCAGACGTCGACCGACCAGGCCCAGGCGAGCAGCGGCAGCTGCGCCTCGGGACACGTCCACGGATCCCACAGCGTGCGCAGCAGCGCCGCCTGCTCGAACAGCCCGGGCCACTGGTCGGCATTGACCAGGCTGTGACAGCGCTCGGCCGTGCCGGCGATCGGGAGGAGCGAGGGGAAGTCGGCGCTCATGCGTCGATCCCCCAGCCAACCGTGATGCCGGAGATCCACGGCGCGCCGTCCACTCCGCCGACCACGTCGGCGGGCGGCGTGATCACGTCGACGTGGCGGACCGCGCCCGACTTCGCGACCGCCCCGATCGCCTGCCGGTGCAGGGTCTCGCCGATCCGGTGGCGCTCGGCGCCGAGCGCCGCGATCGCGGTCGCCGCGGCCGCGACGGCGGCCNCGCCGCGACCGCGGCCGCCGGGTCCGGCCCGCGCGGCACCCACAGCTTCACGCTGACCGGCGTCGGCACGATGCGGGCCGGAACGACCGTGACGATGTCGGTGGACTGGCTCGCCGCCTCGCCATCGAAGGCCGCTTGAAGATCGCCGATCAGCGTCTCGGGCGGCGTGCCGTCGCCGGCGCGCGCCAGCACGATCAGGTCGAGCCAGCCGGCCGGACGCTTGCGGGTGCGCACATGCTTCACCCGGTCGCCGTAGAGCTTGCGGACCCGCCACTCGTAGCCGCCCGGCGTGAGACCGAACAGCGGCCGCGCCTCGTCGGAGAGTTGGGCGCGCGCCCGATACTCGTCGTCGGATTCGAGCACGGCGTCGGCGCCGCCGGCCGTGCCCGAGATCACCAGGCGCTCGGTCGCCTTGTACGTGATGGCGACGTGGTCGAGATCGGCGCCGACCGACGTCGCGAGCCGCAGCGCGTTCGCATGGTCGTTGATCGCCTGCAGAACGTTGATCTCGCCGAACGCAAATTCTTGGGCCAGCACGACGCCGGCGTCGAACTGCGTCACCGGGTTGCCGGCATCGTCGATCACGTCGAAGGCCGGCAGCTCGGGGTTCTTCACCCGGGCCGCGTCCCACCGGGACTTGAAGTCGAGAAGCCGCGCGCGGAGCGTCGCCTCGAAGTCGATCGCCGTCAGGGTCGGCGCGCCGATGCGCGACAGGTCGAGCGTGTCGGCCGTATAGGCGGTCATGACCAGCCCCCGGAGACGGCGGCCGTGCCGCGCGCCAGCGCCGTGATCGGCACCCGGACGTCGGCGTCCTCGGCGACCGTGTAGTCGCCGAGATGGCCGAACGGATAGAAGACGTA
>NZ_NHSK01000299.1 GCF_016653355.1 Rhodoplanes elegans
GTGGCGCGAGATCGATGATGCCCGTCCGATGGGCGTCGCGCGCGAGCTGGCGATCGAGGTTCGTCCAGCGCTCGGCCTCGATCTGTCGCTCCAGCGCGGTGCGGATGTCGTGATCGGTGCGCGGGCCGAGTTCTTGGGTGATCAGGTCGCGCGCGCGGTCGCGCATGCCTTCCTTGATGTAGTCGCGCGCGATGACGAGGTTCTCGCCGTCGTCACGAACGCCGCGCACGATCAGGTGGACGTGGGGGTGCTCGGTGTTCCAGTGGTCGACCGCCACCCAGTCGAGTCTTGTCCTGAGATCTTTCTCCATCTGGCCGACCAGGTCGCGGGTGAACCGCTTGAGGTCCGCCATCTCGATCGCGTCATCCGGCGACACGATGAAGCGGAAGTGATGGCGGTCGTCGGCGCAGCGCTCCGCGAAAGCCTTCGGATCGGCTTCATCGGTGCCGGGACCGAAGAGCCGCGCCTTCTCTCCGTCCCGGGTGACGCCCTCGCGCCGGAGATAGCCGAGATGGGTCACGAGCGAGGCGCCGCGTGCGCCGTGGCGGACGACGCGTGCCTTGACGACGGCGCCGCGCGAGCGCGACGTGATGAGCCGGTTGGCCTGGATCGAGGCGCGCTGGCCGCGGCCGAAGCGGGAGCGATGGCCGGGACCGATCGTCCCTTTGCGGGAGACGGAGCCGCCGGCGCGCTGGGCGGCGGCGAGCGCCTGCGCGATGAAGGGCCGCGCCCGCTGCGTGCGCGTCGAGCGGATGCGGCCAGGCCGGATGCGGAAGTCGTCCTCGGCGCTCATGGCCGCGGCCCCGCACATCGCGCCAAGCGACGGAATTCATTGAAGAAGTGCCGAAGCCGCAGGCTGCGCCGGGACGGCGCACCTCGCGGCTTCGGCATGTAAGCTATTGAAAACGCACAACCGTCCTGGCGCGCACCTCGCGCCCCTTTATCCTGCCATCGTGCGGACGTGGTTGCGCCCTCCCGCCTCACCACACGCTCTTGTGCGCTGGGGGTCGCTACATCGCGATTGGGCAACGAGCGCGTCATTGCTGCGGGTCCGGACTCGCTTGCGCGACGAAGAGGCCGGAGGAGCGCGGTGAAAGCGCTGCCGCGTCCCGCGCTCGTGGTGCTGTCGCGTTGTCACCGGGCGCGCGCTGTTCTTGCGATGGGGCTGCATTCGCGTTGCCGTTCGCGCGCACGACGAACAAAGGAGAGCGCGTCCAGGCGAGCGAATCAGGCGCAATCGCGGTCACGCGCTCGAGCGGTTCGCCGCCGACAAGGGGCGCGAGCAAAGCGACATAGGCACGCGTTTCGGCCGGCAGAGCGCGCACGCCCGCAAGGTATTCGTCATAACGCTGCGGGCCCGCATTGTAGGCCGCGAGGAAGCCCGGCGATCCGTAACGGTCGTGCATCTCGCGCAGGTACGCGGCGCCGGCCAGGATGTTGTCGCGCGGATCGAACGGATCGCGGCCGAGACCGTAACGGGCGCGCAGCTCCGACCACGTGTCCGGCAAGATCTGCATCAGGCCCATCGCGCCGTTGCGAGAGACGGCGCGCACATCGCCGGCGCTTTCCGCGTCCATGACGGCCCGTATCCAAGCGACGGGCAGGCCGAAACGCCGCGCCGCTTCCGCGATGTAGTCAGCGATTGTGTGGTCGCTCCGAAGACGCGCGGTAGACGCGTTCTGCGCAAGCGCAACGCTGGTGAAGGGCGCGGCGATCAGCAGGCCGGAAAGGAGAAGAGCGGGAAGACGCCGGGCGAGCGAGCCCCGCCCAGCCGTCTCACTCCGTCTCCGCGAGATCAAGCGGATGACCATCGCGTCAATCCCGCTCGGGGCGCTTTTGAGGGCGGTTCCAGTGCAGGCCCCAGATCGACTTTGCGTCGCCGGACTGGAACAGGTTGGCGCGGATCGGCTGGCTGAGCGCCGGGTCGTCGATCTGGACGGAGACGTAGTCGCCGGCCTTCTCGCCGGTGCGCTTCCAGCCGGCGCCGATCTCAGGCCCGTTGCTGTCGCCGAGATGGACGCGGTAGTCCGGCGCGTTCTCGGCGTCCGAATGCTCGGCCGGAATGAGCACGATCTCGCCGTTCAGCGTGAGCGTGCGGACGTGCCCGGCATAGCCGTTCTTGGTGCGGGTGAACTCTCCGATCTGTGGCATTGAAAGCTCCCTATGTGCGGTGAAGGGGACGTGCTCGGCGCGCCGTCACCGCGTTGCGGCGTGCCATTGGAAGCGGCCGTCGCCGTCCTCGTCGGTCCACAGCGGCACCGCGCGGCCGATGATCGTTTTCGTGGCGAGCGGGCCGAAGTAGCGGCCGTCCATGCTGTCGGGAGCGGCCCAGTTCATCAGGAAGACTTCGCCATGGGCGATGCGGCGGCAGCCCTGCCAGGACGGCAAGACACGGCCGGCGCGGTCGCGCGCCAGCGCGTCGCCCATGTCGATCCCGTCGACCGTGATGTGCGATCCGTCCCGGCAAACCTGCTGGCCAGCAACGGCGGCGACGCGCTTCATCAGCGGCACGCCGCGGGGCAGATAGCGGCGTTCGGCCATGAAGGAGGCGAGCGGCTCGGGCGTCTCGACCGCGACGAGATCGGTGACTTCGAGGTGACGCGCCGGCGCGATGGAATAGAGGCCGAGCGGTACGCTGGCGGACGCATTCCAGATGAGCCTCGGCGTCACTGGAAGGAAGGAGAGAACGCCGACCGCCACCACGGCGAGGGAGGTCGTCATGACATAGCCGAGGCGCGTCACGGCTCGACCCTCCGCCGCAGGAGGATCGCCCGATGCTGCTCCACGGTGTAGCGGCGCGGCTCCTCGCCGGCGGTCAGGCGGTGGTGGACGTGGCGCCAGTGATGCGGCGACACCTCGGCCGGGTCGATGCCGATCGCCTCGATCGCATCGACGATCTGGAGGACGCGCTCGACCTTCGGCCAGCCCTCCATCTTGAGCAAGATGTCGCCGCCGGGGCGCACGAAGGGCAGCGTCTGATAGCGCTCGCCGGGCGTGATCGCGCGCACGATGTCGATGCGCGACAAGATGGTGCCATGGTCGTTGGAGGCCCAGCGCACGAAGGCGAAGACGCTGTTGGGCGTGAAGGCGAGCACGCGGCGGTGCCGGTCGAGGATCTGCTCGTCCTTCTCCTTGCCGAAGTGGATCCAGTATTCGACCTTCTTCTCGATCCAGGTCAGCTCGACGCGTGTCAAGCCGTCGGCGGGAAGCGGCGACGGCACGAGGCGCAGGTGAGGCGCACCGGTCATGGGTGGTCTCCTTCGGCTGGAGGGAATTCGCGGGCGAGCAGGTCGCGCAGCATGTCCGCGACGGTCAGGCCGTGCTGGAAGGCTGCGATCTTGATGCGGCCGCGCAGCTCCGGCGTGATGTCGATCGTCAGCCGCGCGGTGAAAGCGGCCGCGTCGTCGTTGCTGTTGGGGCGCGGTGCAGATGCCTTGATCCAGCGTTCGGGATCGGCCGGCCGCGCGATGAAGGCGCGTTTCGGGGAGCGCTGCGTCATCGCGCCAGCCTCCCGACTTCGGCCGCAAGAGCGGTGATCTCGCGCGCCGCCGGACTTTCTGTGTGTGCTTCCCAGACGAGGCGGCCGGACTGCGCGGCCTCCGCGAAGGCGACACGCTGACCGATCCTGGAGGCGAGCAGCGGCGGGTCGTGATCGGCGAGGGTGAGCGCGGTCTCGCGCGCGATGACAGTGCGCGCGGCGCATCGATTGAGGACGAAGCGGGCGACGAGCTGCGGGCGATACACGCGCGCCTCGCTCAGCAGTGCTAGCATCTCGGCCGATCCCCAGCCGTCGAAGGGCGACGGCTGCACCGGGATCAGGACGATGTCGGCCGCGAGCAGTGCCGAGCGCATGAGCCCGGCGACGCGCGGCGGGCCGTCGATGACGATGTGATCGGCATTGCGCGCGAGCTCGGGCGCTTCCCGGTGCAGCGTATCGCGCGCCAGGCCGATCACGCCGAACAGCCGTGGAAGGCTCTCGCGTGCGCGCTGCTGCGACCAGTCGAGAGCAGAACCTTGCGGATCGGCATCGATGACAGTGACGCGCTGGCGTCGTCGTGCCCATTCGCCGGCGAGGTGGAGGGCGAGCGTGGTCTTGCCGACGCCGCCTTTCTGGTTGAGCAGCGCGACGATCATGGCGCCGCCTCCCGTTGGCGGCACTCATCCACAGGTGTGGAACGCGGAGCGGCCGTTAGAAAGATTCCGAAGGAATCCTGGTTAGAAGAGTTACGCCGCGCACATTGCTTTGAATCGACGCTCGGATTCGATGAATCCGGTCCCCGATGGCACGAGGATCGGGTCCCCGATGGCACGATAGGTTCCGTCCCTGATAGCACGAGGCGATTCACAGCTTGTCCCCAGCGCGAGAAGTCCCGCGCGGCCGCAGCGGAGCGAGGGCCGCGGAAGCGACGGGAACGAATGCGAGGCGTTCTGGGGCGTCCGGCGGCTGCTCGATGGTCAGCCGGTAGCCGGGCAGCGTCTGCCGGCGAACGATGTCGCGCAGGTCGTAGGCGAAATGCTTGAGCGGTGAGAGGCTGCCGGACTTCGCATGGAGATAGGCGACGTCGAAGCTCCAACCGTAGTGCTGGCGGCCGCCGTGCTTGCGCACCAAGCGATACAGCCAGCGCTCCAGCCCGCCGGTCAGACGGAAGTACGCGCGGTCGATTGTGAGCACCAGCGCGTCATCAAGGACAGCGGCAAAGAACCAGTCCGGTACGATCAGCTCGAGACCGAGCGGACGGCCGTGCGCGTCCGCACGCTCCTTCCACTCGTTGATCCAGGAGAAGCGGTGCATCCGCCGCTCGGTTGGCTGGCGGATCGAGGTCGCGACGGTGGTCGATTGCAGGCGGTCGAGCGCGGCCTTCAGGCGGTCGTAGTCGCGCGCGCTCACCCCGCGGCCGATGAAGGAGAGAATTTCGTATGGCGTCGCCGCCACCAGGCGCGACGGCCGCAGGCCGAGGTCGCGCGCCTCGACGATCTGTGAGGCTGCCCAGATCAGCACGTCGGCGTCCCAGATCGTCGCCATGCCGTGCTCCGGGACCGCCTCGACCCGGATGACAATGGTGCCGGCCTTGAAGTCGATCGGCGCCAGCCGCTTCGACTTGGCGAGCGAGAAGAACGGATAGGCCATGAGGTCCTGCGCGTCGCGCGGCGCGAGATCGCCGGGCAGCGCCCGGAAAAGATCGAGCTGCTCGCGTTCGCTATGGCGTCGCGCCCAGGACATGTCGCGCCTCTCAACGGCGGCTACGACCGGCCTGCGCCGAGGCCGAGTCGTGGCGCTTGGCCGGCAGCACGGAGCCGCGCGGGTCGGACGTCGAGGTGACCGCGCCGCGGTCGGCCCAGGCCTTGAGGTCGTCGAGCGCATAGACGACGCGACCGCCGAGCTTCCGATAGGCCGGCCCGGTGCCGTAGGTGCGATGTTTCTCCAGTGTCCGGCTGGACAGGCCGAGGAAGTCGGCGGCCTCCGGCGTCCGCAAGAAGCGCGGCGGCAAGCCGGCGAGATTCGTCATGTCGCACCTCCGGGCGTTCGTTCAAGTTGCCGGCGAGCACCGGCGAGCGAAGGCCACGGTGGCGGAGGAAAGCTGCGTGAGGGGATGGCGAAGATGCGAGTGCTAAAATCGCACCCCTGCGGAATAGCGCGGCAAAACTACTGACGGCGTCGCCGACGCAGGAGCGCACGATAGCCACCAGCGATCAGCGCGAGGCCGTCCTTCACGAGATCAATCGTCACGTCGCGAAGGGCGGAGGTCTTCCAAGACGCATCGGCGATGCGGGCGGCCCCGAAGATAGCTTCGGCGATTTCGCGGTAACTCGCCCCTTCCGTGTGTCCATCCACCGCCTGAAGCATGCGCCGAAGTCGCCGACGCTGCTGCTTGGTCAGTCGCCCGTCGATCGGCACCTTTCGTCCGTTGACGGCACGCCAAAGACGGGTGACCGCGTCGATGCGGTCGAGGCCATCGGCCCCCAGCGGGACCAATGCGACAACTGGGTTCGCGGGCGAGGCATCAGTTGTGAGGAAGAGTCGAACGGCGTTCGCGCCGCGACCCTGGACAATGCTTAACCCGTCTGCGCCGTCGCGGGCGGTATTCGCATCGAGGTCAGGCGGGACGGCGCTCTCCACTGAAGGCGATGGAGGCGCTGCGGTGAGGATGACAGTGCCGGGATCGACATCGGGGGTCCAGAAGACGGGGGCGTTCGTGGCGGCGAGCGACGGGTCGATCGCGAAAGCGCAACCCCCAGCGCGGCCGCACCAGCACGGCGAAGCGCTGGGCGGCAGCGGAGGATCGCTCGCTTTCGGCAAAGTCTCGTTGGTATTTCGGGTTGCGCCTCAGCCATTCCCAGGCGAGGTCCGGCGCGAAGAGATAATCGAGATAGTCGTAGGTCTCGGAGGTGCGCCAGCGCGATGTGTCGGGACCCATGTGTTTCCTCCCCTGACCCTTTGGTCGGGCGCGTGCGAAGGAGGAATACGATCGCGGGTTGAGACGACGGCGGGTAGCCGCCGAACATGCAAGGGGTGATGCTAGGACAGCATCACGTCTCGATATCAGGCCTCGCGCGCGAGCTGCCGGTAGCCGTACTCACGCATCCAACGGGCACGGGCGAGATGGCTGCGGTGCACGCGATAGGCGCGCTCAGGTTCCCTGCCGGCGTCGATGCCGAACAGGAGCGCCACGGCTTCGCGCCAATCGGCGGCGTCGGTTTCCGCGTCGAGCAGCCGCATGTAGAGCTTCATGTGAGCGCGGTCGTAGCTCGTCAGCAGCGTGCTTTGCGGCGGCTCGTCTAGGAATGCTTGGTGTGTCAATTCGAGCCCCGACGGTCGACACGGGTTCGGTGCAACGGATTGTTAACCCTACGCACACTGGCGGCCGGTGCAAGAGGAGCGCCGTGCACGCTCTTCCGCCCGCTGCACGGGGGTGCCGCGTCAAGTTCTGCCGTGGCCGCCCACTTTCGCGCGTACAAGCATCACTCCTTCGCCCTGGTCGGACGACAGGAAGACGATGCCGTTGGCCTCTAGCGTGCGACGGACCTGATCTTCCGTCGACTCGAAGACGGCGCTGTGAGCGGATTCGAGTCGTTTGAGCGCCGTTAGCGATACCAGGGCCTTGTCCGCGAGCGTCTCCTGTGTCCATCCCAGCAACGCGCGAGCGGCCCGCCATTGTCGGGCGGTGATCATGCATGATCACCTCCCACCGGGCCGATCGAGCAGCCAGAACTACGACTAAAATAGTCGTTCTTGGTCAAGGAGGCGAGCAAAAATGGCCGACAAAGACAGGCTGTTAGCCGACTCGCCGTGAACTGATTCGGTCGTTTACGCCTCGTCTCCGGGAGCGAGCAAGCCCCGCCCGGTCAAGCCGGGCGGGGCCTGGGGCTTTCGCCTCACTCGCCGTTGCGGCGGTTGGGGCGGGACCAAATCAGGCTGTAGCCTTCGCCTTCCTCGTCGTCGAAGAGGTTGGCGTAGATGGGAGCCGTGAACGACGGGTCGTCGAGCTTGAGACCCAGATAGTCGCGGCCTTCGTTGGAGCGCTTGGTCCAGGCGGCGCCGATCTCGACGCGTCCCGCAAAGACTCGGTGGCTGGGGGCGTTCTCACCCGAGCGGGTGGCTTCGGGGACGATGCGGACGTTCTTGGCCTGGACGCTGAGGGTGACGATCTGGCCGACGAACTCGTTGCCGGACTTCTTGAAGGTGCCGATGGTCGCCATGGTAGTTCTCCTTGATCTCTGTTTCGAGTCCGCACCATTGCGGCCTCGATGGCGATCGGTTGGCCGGAGGCGATCGACGCCGCACCTGCTTGCGGGCCGGAGCGCAGCGGAGGATGGCAGCCGGGAGACTTTCTTGTTTCGCGAGGAATGGGCGCAGCCCAGGGGAAGAAAGTCGACCGGTGCCATTGCGGCATAGGCGGTCGAGGCGAAGCCGGCCTGCGGCCAGATCAGCTCATCAAAGAGGCCGCATGGAGCGCTCGATCAGGCAGAGAGGATCAAGGAGAACTTGGCGGTTCCGTCGTGCAACCGCAGGGGTCCGGCGGCGTCGGCGCACGGCGCTCATCCCGCGTCGAGGCGACCGGACCGGCCGCATCAATGCTCTCGATGAGCAGCGACAGGCGTGCGACCAGCCCGCTGTCTTCGATGGCGTGGAGGTTCGTCGCGCGGGCCAACCCCGCGTTCCAATGCAGCGCGTGACTATGGGCCCAGCTTGGCAATCCGGCGCTCGTTCTCACCCCGAATTGCCAACAGGCGACGAGGAGCGCGCAGGAGGCGTGATCTCGTCATGCCTTGAACCGCCGAAACAGTCTCAGGCGCGCGCCACGCCGTGGCCGGTCCGGCCGGGCGGGGCCAGCGTCGCCAGCCGCGCGAAGGCGGTGATGCCGACGACAACGGCCCCGACAACTGAGAAGGCGACCTGCCAGGTTTCGGAGGGCATCGTGTGCTTCACGATGCCATGTGTCGCGTGATAGCCGGCGATGGCGGCAGGTGCGACGAAAGCGGCGGAGATCATGAGCCGCAGCCAGAGCGGCTTGACGAATGCGAGCAGGAGGTGGCCGGCAAGCAGGGTCGCGAGGCCGGCGACCGCCCCGACGGCGATTCCGCCAAGCCAGCCGGCGCCTGTGCCATACACCCAGACGCCTGCCATGACGCCCGCGAACAGCGGCAGCGCGTAGACCGCGAGGTAGAACAAGAGACAGCAGATGACGCCGATGGCGGCGATGCTGGCGAGCACGCTGAGTAAAATCATGGTGGTGGCCTCCGTGAGACAAGGATCTGACGGTCGCGCCTTCCACCACCACCACGGCGCAGGGCTTTATAGCATAAGATCGTCGGCGCGTGAGCGGACATCGCGAACGGCTTCCGTCCGGCGTAGCTGAGCCGGATTGTTCCGCATCAGAAACTTCTCCGACTGCTGATCAGCCGCCGCCCGTCCAGGGATCGATGACCGTCAGGCCGGCGGCCGCGAACGCGGCGGTGTGGCGCGACGCCACGGCGAAGCCGTGCGCGGCGGCGATCGCGGCGATGTAGCCGTCGGGCGTGGGGAAGCCCTTGCCGGCCTTGCGCGCCTTGACGGCGAGGTCGGCGTATCGCCGCGCCGCTTGCGTATCGAAGGGCAGGACTCTCGGCTTGAACAGCTCCATCACGCCGTCGAGCGTGGTTGCCAGGCGGTCCTTGCGCTTGCCCCTGGGCAGCGCGCCGATGCCGAACATCAGCTCCGCGATGGTGACGCTGGAGAGAAACAGCGTTTCCGCGGCCTGGGCGTCGAGCCAGTCCCGGACAGACGGATGTGGCTCGGGCTTCATCGCCTCGGAGACGACATTGGTGTCGAGCAGGATCATCCGAAGCGCATCGGCTGGGCGGGCCGGGTGTCGCGAACCTGTTCGACCGCCTCGACATCGGCATTGTTGAGTCCGATCTTGCGGCTCATCTCCGAGAGCGCGGTGCCGATCTTGAGCCGCCCCGCGGGGCGCACGGCGGCTTCCAGAATGGCGCGCATTTCGGCTTCCGTGCTGCGGTTGTGCTGCGCCGCCCGGACCTTCAGGGCGCGATGCGCCTCCTCCGAGAGGTTGCGAATAGTGACAGCGGGCATGATAGCGTCCTCGGCGGATTGACTGCGGCGCTATCAGTATTACGAATGTGATAGCATTTTTCAAGGATGATGCCGGCGCTCAAGCGCCGCCGAACCGCCAGACCGGGATGCCGAGCTTCTTCGCCTTGTCGGCCAAGTTTTCCTGGATGCCCGTGCCGGGGAAGATCATGACGCCGATGGGCAGCACCTCCAGCATGGCGTCGTTGCGCTTGAAGGGCGCGGCCTTCGCGTGCTTTGCCCAGTCCGGCTTGAAGGCGATTTGCGGCACGTTGCGGTGATCGGCCCAGCGCGCGGCGATGCGCTCGGCGCCCTTCGGCGAGCCGCCGTGCATGAGCACCATGTCGGGGTGCTTGGCGTGCACCTGGTCGAGCTTGGCCCAGATCAGCCGGTGATCGTTGAAGTCGAGCCCGCCGCTCAGCGCGACCTTGGGACCGGGCGGCAGCATGACCTCGGTCTCGGCGCGCTTCTTCGCGGCGAGGAAGTCGCGGCTGTCGATCATCGCAGCGGTCATGGCGCGGTGGTTGACGAGCGAGCCACTGCGCGGCCGCCAGGCCGAGCCGGTGTGGCGCTCGAAATGCTCGCAGGCCTGGTCGCGCATCAGCTCGAAGGCGTCGCGGCGCTCGATGAGGGTCTGCCCCTCGGCGATGAGCCGCTCCAGCTCGACCGACTTGACCTCGGTGCCGTCCTGCTCCTGCTGGCTCCGGCGCTGCGCCTGCTCGTTGTCGTCGAGCTCGCGCGCGATGCGGTCGGCGGCGCGGTGGAAGATGTTGACGGTCGACCAGAGCAGGTCCTCGAGATCGGGCTCGAGGCGGGTGTCGCCGAGCGTGGCAACAAGAGCGTCGAAGATGTCGGCGATGGCCCCGGCGACGGCATTGCCCTCGGGAAGCGGGCGCGGGTCGGGTTCGTCCTGGAAGGGGCGGAAGCCGTAGAGCTGAAGCTCGGTCAGGACGTGATCGGTCGGGGAGGAGCTGTGGTGGGGCTCGAAGTCGTCGTCGCTGGTCATGGGATGCTCCGTCGCTGGATTGGCCGCGACCCTCGCGGCCTTCATGGCGACGGAAGACGGTGGGCGGGCCGGCCCTGCACCTGGAGCGAAGCGCAGGGCCGAAGCGCCAGCGGAGGATGGCGAAGGCCGGCTATTTTGCCTGGCGATGCAAAGGCGCGTCAGCGCCGGCGGAAAATAGCCGGCCGCAGCCATTGCCGGGCCGGGCCGCTTGCCGTCCCGTTCGCCTCTCAGGAAGGCCGCGGGCGCGGCTCTGTCCCGGCGCGAGCAGCATCGGCCGCCGGCGTGACGGCGAGCCCCATCATCCGTTCCGGCCGCACGTCCAGGTTCATCAGGGCTATGCGGCCTCGGCTATGAAGCGAGCGGCATCCCGGGCCGCGATCTGCGCCCGAAGGGCTGCGCGTAGGGCGTCGGGGCCGAGCATCCGGAGATCCT
This sequence comes from Rhodoplanes elegans, assembly GCF_016653355.1. Lineage (GTDB taxonomy): Bacteria > Pseudomonadota > Alphaproteobacteria > Rhizobiales > Xanthobacteraceae > Rhodoplanes > Rhodoplanes elegans. Next base: position 11,007 of record NZ_NHSK01000299.1, read on the forward strand.
CGTTGAAGTCGGCGAGTCGTGGCGACAGCACGATCGCCTCGATGCTGTCGTGGGACGCGCGCTCGATCAGCGCGGCCATCGCGCCGTTGCCGGCCGGATCGTCATCGCGCGCGATGTAGAGCCGGCGCAGTGTGTCGGCGAAGAGGATGGCCGAGAGATGGGCTGCCGACAGAGCGGCGACCATCGGCATGTCCGGCAGCGCCATCCTCAGCGAGAGCATTGTCTCGATGCCTTCGCCAGCGGCCATGACCTCGCCGGCGACGCCGAAGCGGACGGCGTGTCCGAGAAGATCGCCCATCGCGCGGCGCGGCGTGTCGATCGGCGCCTTACCGAGACGGATGGGATCGAAGCCATCGGGATCGAGCCAGGTCCGGTGCGCGCCGGTGAGGCGGCCGTCGAGATCGGTGACGGCGGCGATCATGGCGGGCCAGGTCTCCGTGGCGGAATGCTCGTCCGGCCGGTAGTAGCAGCGCGGGTGGAAGCGCAGCGAACCGGTTCCGTGCAAAGCCGTAATGCCGCGCCGGCGGAGATACGTCTCGACGAGCGTGCCGTGGATCGGCCGCGACATGGCGAACAGCCGCCGCGCGGCTTCCGGCGAACCCGTTGGGGCTGGCTGAATGGCGCGACGACGTTCATGCGCCTGCGGTTCGGGTTGCGGCAGGCTGAGGAAGGCACGTGCCTCCCTCGCGACGTCCGCGAAATCCACGAGGCCGCAGCTCTCGCGGATGACGTCGAGCAGGTCGCCATGCTCGCCGGTCGCGGCGTCGGTCTTATGTGCAGTTGAACATAAGACCGATTATGTTGCGGCGCTGGTTATGTTGCGGCCCCGCGCTGGACGGCCGTTTTGTGAGGGATCGGCAGCTTCTGCGCAACATAACCTCCGCCCGTCAGGGAGGGTCGCGTGATGCGCCGCGACG
>NZ_NHSK01000300.1 GCF_016653355.1 Rhodoplanes elegans
GGCGACCGGGGGCGCGGCTCGTCTGCGACACGTTCGCGCCCAGGCTCGAACGCGGCGCCGGCCGGGTGCGGGTCGAGCGCCTGCCCTACCGGCCCGAGCCGGCGATCGCGTTCCTGTCCGGCACGCAGACCCTGATCCTGGTCGGCACCCAGGCGCCGGTGGCGTTCTTCGGCTATCCGGACCAGCCGAGCGAGCTGACGCCGCCCGGCTGCGCGCCGCTGGTGCTGGCGCATCCGCACGAGGACGGCGCCGCGGCCCTGGTCGCCGTCGCCGAGGCGCTGGGCGCGACCGGCCCGGCGCCACTCAACACGACGTCTCTTCCGGAGCGGCCGCAGGCCGGCGCCCTCGATCCCGGCACGCTGATGCGGATCGTCGCCCGCCACCTGCCCGAGAACGCCATCGTCAGCGACGAGAGCATCACGGGCGGCTTCCAGCACTACGGAGTGCTCGACACGGCGGCGCCGCACGACTTCCTCAGCCTCGCCGGCGGCGCGATCGGCGACGGCCTGCCGGTCGCGACCGGCGCCGCGGTCGCCTGCCCGGACCGCAAGGTCGTCGTGCTGCAGGCCGACGGCAGCGCCATGTACACGCTGCAGTCGCTGTGGACGATGGCGCGCGAGAAGCTCGACGTGGTGACGATCATCTACGCCAACCGCGCCTACAAGGTGCTGATGGACGAGCTGCGCATCGTCGGCGCTTCGACCACGGGCTCCAGGGCGGCGGCCATGTTCGACCTCGGCGACCCGCACCTCGACTGGGTGCGGCTCGCGCAGGGCATGGGCGTCGAGGCGGTGCGGGCCGAGACAACGGACGCGTTCGAGGACGCGGTCGCGTCCGCCATGGCGGCGCGCGGCCCGCGCCTCATCGAAGCCGTGGTGTGAAAATCAGACGCCCGCGAGCTCCGCGGGCACGCGAGAAACATCGGCACGGGCCCGCATCTCCGGCGCCATGGCGCGGAGCTTCTCGAGCGCGGCGTGGAGCTCCTCCACGTCCGTCTCGGTCGGGGTGTTCCAGATCATCGCCTCGACCAGATCGATCCAGCGCAGGGTCCAGCGCTCGACATGCTCGATCGCTTCGGTCGACGGCGACTGCTCGGCGCACAGGACGGCCATCTCGGCTAGGGCACCCCGCAGCATTTCGGCAATACGCTTCTGCTCGAAATACCGACCTTCCATGCAAGACCTCCCGGTTTGCTGGTACCCGTATTCATCCACGGCACCGCGCGCCGCGCCAGTCCGTGCAACCACCGAGCCCCGCTGCACCGCAACAACACGGCGTCGGCGCAGTTCAGCGCCATCCGAAACGGAGAACAAGTTCGGGCGCCACGTCGCGAGGACGCGCCCTCAGAGCTCGAAGGATCGCGATCCGAAACGGGCGGGCGAATCCGGCATCGCAGCCGCGACGTCCGTGGACCGGATGCGCGCGGAGGCCGATCGCAGCTCGACCAGGGCGGCCCGCAGGGCCTCGGCCTGGCGGCCGGTGCCGCGGGTTCGCAGGAGGCTCTCGACCGACTCGATCCAGCGCAGGGTCAGGCGCTCGATCCGAACCAGGCTGTCCGAGCCCATGGCGTTCGGCGGCAGTTCGGCCAATTCGGCCAGGGCGTGCCGGAGCGTGGCAGCGAGAGCGAGCAGCTCGTCCTCCTGGTGACCCATGCGCAGTCTCCCTTGACGATGCTGATGTTTCGCCCCTGCGCCGGCACAGGGCTAGCCCTCTCATAAGTCGGGCTGCGCACATTTTCGTGATGGAGCATAGTACCGTGCGCATTTCGGGCTAGCGCACGGTGATACCACACCTCCTATGCGTGCACAGAACGACACCACCCTCGTCAAGGTGGCGCGACGCAGCATGGATTCTCGCGACCGCGGCGCTGTCGCTCGGTCGGGTGATTCGATTGCGCCGACCGGTCGCTCCAAACGAAAACGGGGCGCCGCAGGGGCGCCCCGTCCTCTCTCGTTCCGCGGTGCAGCCGGTGCGGCCGTCCCGGCTCAGCGCACCTCGCGCACGTCGACGAAGCGGCCGGCCAGCGCGGCGGCGGCCGCCATGATCGGCGACACCAGATGGGTGCGGCCCTTGTAGCCCTGGCGGCCCTCGAAGTTGCGGTTCGAGGTCGAGGCGCAGCGCTCGCCCGGCGACAGCTTGTCGGGGTTCATGGCGAGGCACATCGAGCAGCCCGGCTCGCGCCATTCGAAGCCGGCGGCCGTGAAGATCTTGTCGAGGCCTTCGGCCTCGGCCTGCTCCTTCACGAGGCCCGACCCGGGCACGACCATCGCCTTGACGGCGGCGTTGACGGTCTTGCCCTGCACCAGCGCGGCGGCGGCCCGCAGGTCCTCGATGCGCGAGTTGGTGCAGGAGCCGATGAACACCCGGTCGATGGCGATGTCGGTGAGCTTCTCGCCGCCGGAGAGACCCATGTAGCGCAGCGCGGCTTCCGCCGCGGCACGCTTGCGCTCGTCGGCGATGTCGGCCGGCACCGGCACGCGACCGGTGATCGCCACCACCTGCTCGGGACTGGTGCCCCAGGTGACGAGCGGCGGCAGGTTGGCGGCGTCGAGCGTCACGACCGCGTCGAAATGCGCGCCGTCGTCGGAGCGCAGCGTCTCCCAGTAGCGCAGCGCCTGATCCCAGGCGGCGCCCTTCGGGGCCTTCGGGCGGTCCTTCAGCCAGGCGTAGGTTTTCTCGTCGGGGGCGACCATGCCGGCGCGGGCACCGCCCTCGATCGACATGTTGCAGATGGTCATGCGGCCCTCGACCGAGATGTCGCGGATCGCCTCGCCCGCATACTCGATCGTGTAGCCGGTGCCGCCGGCCGTGCCGATCTCGCCGATCACGGCGAGGATGATGTCCTTGGCGGTGACGCCGGGCGGCAGGCGGTTGTCCACCCGCACCAGCATGTTCTTCGACTTCTTCTGGATCAGCGTCTGGGTGGCGAGGACGTGCTCGACCTCCGACGTCCCGATGCCGTAGGCGAGCGCCCCGAAGGCGCCGTGCGTCGCCGTGTGGCTGTCACCGCAGACGATCGTGGTGCCGGGAAGGGTAAAGCCCTGCTCCGGGCCGATGACGTGGACGATGCCCTGCCGCTTGTCGAACTCGTTGTAGTATTCGAGGCCGAAATGCGCGGCATTGTCGGCGAGCGCGGCGATCTGGGCGGCGCTCTCCGGATCCTCGTTGGGCTTCGAGCGATCGGTGGTCGGGACGTTGTGGTCGACGACGCACAGCGTCTTCTCCGGCGCCCGCACCTTGCGGCCGGTCAGGCGCAGCCCCTCGAAGGCCTGCGGGCTCGTCACCTCGTGCACGAGATGGCGGTCGATGTAGATCAGGCAGGTGCCGTCGGGCTGCTCGTCGACGACGTGGTCGTCCCAGATCTTGTCGTAGAGGGTGCGCGGCTTCATCGCAGGCGTCTCGCGGTTTTTATGTGAGGCAGAGAATGAAAGGCGGTGGACGGCGGTGTCGCGCGGCGGGCGTGCGCTCAGGCGCAGCGCGCCGCCGGTCCCGTAAGGCCGGCCAGCACGGCCGCGGTCAGCCGGCCGAAGAAGCGCCAGGGCAGCCGGGCGTGATCGTCGAGAACCACGCGAGCGACAGGGGCACGCGCGATCAGGGCACGCGCAGACCGCGCCGGCCGCGAGGCAGGTCCGTCCGCTCGGTGATCAGCGCGGGGCGAAAACATGCGTGGTCTGTAGCAAATCCAAACTGGCGCCACAACGAATGTCGGGGTCGCAGCTCGGAGGCGCAAGGGCGGGAGCGCAAGGACGGAATGGAGCATGGTCGTGCGCTCGTCAGCCGGCGCGGACGCGGTCCTTCTCCCCGCGCGCGGGGAGAAGGTGGCTCGCCGCGCAGCGGCGAGACGGACGAGGGGGCGTTTCAGTGGGCGCTCGGACTCGCGGCGGCATCCCCTCACCCGGATTCCGCGCCGGCGGCGCGCAATCCGACCTCTCCCCGCGCGCGGGGAGAGGTTCAGAGACCGTGCTCCGACCTCACTCCACCGCTTCGACCTCGAGGCGGGCGCCTTCGGTGGCGAGACGGCGGGCGAGGACCCGGCCGGCCTCGACGGTCGGCACCGGAATCTGGCCGATCCCACCGTTGACCGGCTCCTGGATCACCGGGCGCAGCCAGGTCTTGCCGTCGACCCGGATGTCGATCCGGCGTCCGACATGCGCCGCGGTGAACCGTGCGAAAACCTCGCGGCCCGCCGTGGTGAGGATGAAGTTGACGACCGCCTGGCCGCTGCGCTGATCGGTGCCGGAGATCGCCTGCGACACCTCGAGCCACACCGGCTCGGCCGCGGCCGGCGCGGTCAGCGGGCTCGCGGCCGCGAGCGCGACCGCCACGCCACCGAAGAGGCGTCGCATGCCACCGCCGAAGGGATCCGCCAGGGTGCGGCTCCGACGCAAAGGGCCGGACGAGCCGGCCCTGCGTGTCCTCGGCGATGCCATGCGGTGCGTACGGCGCGGCGTCTGCGATCCGCTTACTCGGCGGCCGTCGCCGCCTCGCGCTCGCCCGGACGGTCCTGCCGCTCGGTGATGCGGGCCGACTTGCCGCGCCGCGAGCGCAGGTAATACAGCTTCGCGCGCCGCACCTTGCCGCGCCGCACCACCTTGATCGAGTCGATCAGCGGCGAGTACAGCGGGAAGACGCGCTCGACGCCCTCGCCGTAGGAGATCTTGCGGACCGTGAAGCTCTCGTGCAGGCCGGCGCCGGAGCGGCCGATGCAGACGCCCTCGTAGGCCTGGACGCGCGAGCGGTCGCCTTCGACCACCTTGACGTTGACGGTCAGGGTGTCGCCCGGGCCGAAATCCGGAATGTCCTTGCCGGCGGACAGCTTGGCGATCTGCTCTTTCTCGAGCTCTTGAATGATGTTCATGGGAGGTCTCCAGCGCTGCGTCTGGCGCAAGCGCGCCGGTTCTGTCGGTCGGTATGCTTCGGTTTGGCGGTGCCTATACGCCATGTCGTCGGCTTTGTCATCCATCGGTCGCTTTTTTTGGCGGGACGGCGGGGGCTTGGGCATCAGCCATTCGGGCGAGGTATTTGGCCCACAGATCCGGTCGTCGCTCGCGGGTGATCCGCTCGGCCTCGGCGCGGCGCCACGCCGCGACGCGGCCGTGGTCGCCCGACACGAGGACGGGCGGAATGTCGCGGCCTTCGAAGAGTTGGGGCCGCGTGTAGTGGGGGTATTCGAGGAGGCCGTCGGAGAAGCTCTCCTCCGCACCGGACGCCTCCTTGCCCATCACGCCGGGCAGGAGCCGCACGCAGGCGTCGATCAGCACCAGGGCGGCGAGCTCGCCGCCCGAGAGGACGTAGTCGCCGATCGACACCTCCTCCAGGCTGCGCCCGGCGATGACGCGCTCGTCGACGCCCTCGAAGCGGCCGCAGACGATCACGACGCCGGGCCCGGCCGCGAGCTTTTGCACCCGCGCCTGGGTCAACGGCGCGCCCCGCGGGCTGGTGAGGAGGCGCGGGCGCGGATCGTGTTCCGGCGCGATCGCGTCGATCGCTCGCGCCAGAACGTCGGCGCGCAGGACCATGCCGGGACCGCCGCCGGCCGGCGTGTCGTCGACGCTACGATGGCGGTCGGTGGCGAAGTCGCGCAGATCGGTCGCGGCGAGATCCCAGAGGCCGTTCGCGCGCGCCTTGCCGGCGAGGCTCGCGCCGAGCGGCCCCGGGAACATCTCCGGAAAGATCGTGATCACGTCGGCGCGCCACATGACGGGCTCGGCTTCCTTTCAGCGTCTTGCTGAGGCTTTCTTTCCTCATGGTGAGGAGCGATCCGTGAGGATCGCGTCTCGAACCATGAGGCCACGAGGCGCAGTGACCGCCCTCGCCCTTCGAGACGCGGCCTGCGGCCGCTCCTCAGGGTGAGGGCGGAGGGACGTCCTCCTCGTCGTCGAACAGCCCGGGCGGCGGATCGACGACGACGCGGCCGCCTGGGATGTCGACGACCGGAACGACGGCCTTGGAGAACGGCACCAGCAGCGTCTCGCCACGCTTCGGCGCGATTTCCAGAATGTCGCCGGCGCCGAAATTCTGCACCGCGATCACGGTGCCCATCTCGGCGCCGGTCGTGTCGACGGCCACGAGCCCGATCAGGTCGGCGTGATAGAACTCGTCCTCGCCGGCCGGCGCGAGCTTCTCACGCGGCACGTAGAGGTCGAGGTTGCGCAGCGCCTCGGCGGCATCGCGGTCGGCGACGCCCTTCAGCCGCGCCACGAAGCAGTCCTTGGCGGGCCGCAGCGACGCGATCTCGAACACCCGCCCGTCGGCCGCCGTCAGCGGCCCGTAGGCCGCGACCGCCGACGGGTCGCCCGTGAACGACCACAGCCGCACCTCGCCGCGCACGCCGTGCGGCGCCCCGATGCGGGCGACGCAGACGCGATCTCCGGGCGCCGGGCGAGCCGGCATCTCAGCGCGGGCCGATCCGCCACGTCACCGTGGCGGAGGCGTCGAAGGTCAGCGTCGCCGGCGGCGTGATCTGCATCGACCGCGCCGACGCCATCTCGGTTCGGAGCGCGCCCGGCTCGCCGCCCTCCACGATGGCGACGACCCCGACGAGCCGCATGCCGGCCGCGGCGGCGAACACCTCGGCCTTGGCCTGCGCATCGGCGATCGCCTTGCGGCGCGCCTCGTCGAGCGCGGATCTCGTGTCCTCGGCCCGGTAGCCGATCGGCCCGACCTCGAACAGGCCGGACGACGCGATCCGGCTCACCAGCGCGTTGACACGATCGACCGGCTTGAGCTCGAGCTCGAACGCCGTGACGGCGCGGTAACCCGGCTGCTCCTGCTTCGGCCGCACGACGTCGCGGGCGAGGCGGAAGTCGGACCGCTTCACCGTCACGCCGTCGGACGCGAGCTTCTGCAGGGTCTCGGCGGCCTTGGCGGCGCGGGCCTCGTGCGCGGCCGTCGCCTTGTCGAGCGTGTCGCCGGGGGTCGCGACCTCGACCGTGAGAGCGGCGAAGCTCGGCTTCGCCGTGTGCTGGCCCTGGCCCTGCACCGTGACGGCCGGCTCGGAACCGCCGCGCCGCTCCTGGGCGACGGCTGGCGAGACGGCGGCCACGGCGAACGCGGCGGCGCAGACGAGCCCCGCCACCACGCTGCGATGCGAACCTTTGCGCATCTGAGTTCCCCCGGTCGGCCCTCGGCGGGCCTCTGCGACGCGGACTGATACGGGATCCGGCTGATCAGTTCGAGGTCATTCCGGGGCGGCGCACTGCGCCGAACCCGGAATCCAGCCCAGACCTGGAGCTTCCCGCTGGATTCCGGGTTCGCGGCTTCGCCGCGCCCCGGAATGACTATGCCCTGATCGACCGGCCGTGCTCTGACGCGCCGGATGCGGCGCGCCGCTTACTTGCCGGCCTTGGCCTTGGCTTCGGCCATCGCCTTGCGCTCCTTGCGCGGGATCGCCTTCTCGGGATTGTTGCGCGGCTCGCGCTTCTGGATGCCGGCCTCGTCGAGGAAGCGCAGGATGCGGTCCGACGGGGTCGCGCCCTTGGCGAGCCAGTCCTTCGCCTTGTCGAGGTCGAACTTCAGACGGTCGGCCTGGTCCTTCGGCAGCAGCGGGTTGAAGTAGCCGATGCGCTCGATGAAGCGGCCGTCGCGCGGGCTGCGCGAGTCGGCGACGACGATGTGATAGAACGGGCGCTTCTTGGTGCCGGCACGGGCCATCCGGATTCGCAGAGACATTCTCGTAGTCCTCTCTTCTCGTCTGTTCTCAGCGCCCGGTCGGTCCGATGCGCCAGGGGTGAAACTCACGCCTTGCCGTGCTCACAGCCCGTCATGGCCGGGCTCGTCCCGGCCATCCACGTTCTTTCCTCGCGGCCTGCGCCGCAGCGTGGATGCCCGGCACAAGGCCGGGCATGACGGTCGGAGAGTTCGGGCAAGCCTCACTTTTTCTTCCCGAAGCCCGGGAAATTCTGAATCTTGCCGCCGAGCCCCGGCAGGCCGGTGAAGCGCGGCAGGCCGCCGGGGAGACCCGGCAGCGGCGGCTTCGCGGCCGGCGCGTCCTTGCCGGCCTCCGGCTTGGCGTCGCCCTTCGCGGGCGCCACCTCCGGAATGCCGGGCGGCACGCCCGGCAGCCCCGGAGGCGCGCCCGGGAAGCCCGGCAGGCCACCGGGCGGCGCCCCGCCCGGCATGTTGCCGAGCACGCCGGGCATCCGATCGGCGAGCTTTTCCAGGTCGGCCGGGCTCGGCATGCCACCGCCGAAGCCGAGCGCATTGGCGAGGCCGGCCAGCGGCCCGCGCTTGCCCGAGCCCATCTGCTTCATCATGTCGGCCATCTGCCGGTGCATCTTGAGGAGGCGGTTGATCTCCTCGACCTTGGTGCCGGAGCCGGCCGCGATGCGCTTCTTGCGGCTCGCTTTCAGGAGATCCGGGGTGCGGCGCTCCTTCGGCGTCATCGACTGGATGATGGCGATCTGATGCTTGACGATCTTGTCGTCGATGTTGGCGGCGGCGATCTGGTTCTTCATGCGGGCGATGCCGGGCAGCATGCTCATCATGCCGCCGAGGCCGCCCATCTTGAGCATCTGCTCGAGCTGCTCGCGCAGGTCGTTGAGATCGAACTGACCCTTGCGCATCCGCTCGGCGGTGCGCCGCGCCTTCTCGGCGTCGATGGTCGCGGCGGCCTTCTCGACCAGCGAGACGATGTCGCCCATGCCGAGGATGCGGTCGGCGATCCGGCTCGGATGGAAGTCTTCCAGCGCGTCGAGCTTCTCGCCGACGCCGATCAGCTTGATCGGCTTGCCGGTGACGGCCCGCATCGACAGCGCGGCGCCGCCGCGGCCGTCGCCGTCCACCCGGGTCAGCACGATGCCGGTGAGGCCGACCCGCTCGTCGAACGCGCGGGCGAGATTGACGGCGTCCTGGCCGGTGAGGGCGTCGGCGACCAGCAGCACCTCGTGCGGGGTCGCCGCCTGCTTCACCTCGGCGACCTCGATCATCATGGCTTCGTCGAGGGTGGTGCGGCCGGCGGTGTCGAGAATGACCACGTCGTAGCCGCCGAGCCGGCCCGCATCGAGCGCCCGGCGGGCGATCTGCACCGGCGTCTGGCCGGCGACGATCGGCAGCGTGTCGACGCCGACCTGGGTGCCCAGCACCGCGAGCTGCTCCTGGGCGGCCGGCCGACGGGTGTCGAGCGAGGCCATCAGGACCTTGCGCTTCATCGTGTCGGTCAGGCGCCGGGCGATCTTGGCCGAGGTGGTCGTCTTTCCCGAGCCCTGCAGGCCGACCATCATGATCGGCACCGGCGCGGGCGCGTTCAGGTCGATCGGATCGGCCGTCGCCCCGAGCGTCTCGATGAGCTGGTCGTGGACGATCTTCACGACCATCTGGCCGGGCGTCACCGACTTGATCACCTCGACCCCGACGGCGCGCTCCTTCAGCTTCTCGATGAAGCCGCGCACCACGTCGAGGGCGACGTCCGCCTCGAGCAGGGCGCGGCGGACTTCTCGCGCAGCGGCGTCGACGTCGGACGCGGTCAGCGCGCCACGCCGGGTCAGCCGGTCGAGGATGCCGGAGAGCTTGTCGGAAAGACCGTCGAACATGCGTCCGTCCGTCCCGTTGGACCTCTCCCGCGGAGAGGCAAGACCCAAACACGTGTGACGCCCGAGGGCGCATCGCGCTGTCGGGCGTTGGCCTCCGGCCTCGCGGGACCGGTCGGTTGATGTCGTTCTCGGCAGATGTCGAGAGCGCGGGACACTACTCCGCGGGGCGAAGCGAAGTCAAATGGACCGCAGAAGTCCAACGGCGTTCCACTTTCCGCCCTCGAGCACGGCCCGTGTCCCGGACAAGGCGCGCCGGGCCGCAGGCGCGGCGCGCCGCAGAGCCGGGACCCAGGGGCCTCTCGGCGGGAGCTTTGCCGCGTCACCCTGGGTCCCGGCTCGCGCTACGCGCGTCCGGGACACGGATTCCGTGCCCCTACTCCATCGTCGACCCGGCCTCGCCGAGCGGCGAGCCGCGCAGCGGCCGGGCGCCGACCCGCTCCAGGATCGAGATCACCTGGCCGATGGTGCCGAGCGGCACGTCGCGCCCCTCGTGCGAGCGGAACTCGCGCGCCACGAAGGCGCAGGCCGCGGCGAGGTCGGCCTCGCTCGCCCCGGTGGCGATGATCTCGGCGATGATCGCATCGTCGACCGGATGTACCGCCGACACGACCTGGTCGCGCGTCAATTCGGACATTGCTACCTCCCGGCTGCGCGCATGGTCCCGAAACGTGGAAGCCGGTTTTCGGACACGATCATGCGCGGACCAAAGGCATGATCCCGAAAAGTGGGAACCGCTTTTCGGACAAGATCATGCATGCACCACAGCGACGCGGCAGGCTGCCGCGTCTTGTCCCGACCGGTGGACCGCCTAAGTACCGTCAGCCGCTCCGCCGTCCGGTCCCGAGGGGCCGGCGAGCAGTATCGCGGTGGCCCCGTAAGAGAGAGATAGGAACGTGCCGTCCACCCGTCGAGGTCTGCTGTTCGGATCGACCGGCCTGGCGGCCGCCGCCGCCGTCCTGTTCGGGGCGCGCGCCCGCGCCGCCCGGTTCTACGAAGGCCCGGTCTCCGATCATTTCGACGGGACGGTGTTCCGCGACCCGCACGGGGCGGCGCCGAAGAGCGTCACCGACATCGTCCGCTGGTGGGGCTCGCGCCGCGACAAGGCGGAGTGGCCCGACTGGGCGCCGAGCCCGCATGTCGACACGCCGCCCGCCCGGGTGACCGGGACGCGGCTGCGCATCGCCTATGTCGGCCATGCGAGCTTCCTGCTGCAGACCGGCGGGCACAACATCCTGATCGACCCGGTGTGGTCGGAGCGCGCCTCGCCGTTCGACTTCGCCGGGCCGAAGCGCGTCAACGACCCCGGCATCCCGTTCGAGAACCTGCCGAAGATCGATACCGTGCTGGTCTCGCACGGCCATTACGACCATCTCGACGCCGACACCCTGTCGCGGCTCGCCGCCGACCACCGGCCCCGCATCGTCACCCCGCTCGGCAACGACGCCGTGATGGCCGACCACGACCCGGCGATCGTCGCCGAGGCCTACGACTGGCACGACCGGGTCGCGCTGTCGCCCGAGGTGGCCGTGACTCTGGTGCCGCTGCGGCACTGGTCGGCGCGCGGCCTCCTCGACCGCAACAAGACCCTGTGGGCCGGCTTCGTCATCGACACGCCGGCCGGCCGCCTCTACCACGTCAGCGATTCCGGCTACGGCGACGGCTTCCGGTTCCGCGAGGCGCGCGACCGCTACGGCCCGTTCCGGCTCGCCATCCTGCCGATCGGCGCCTACGAGCCGCGCTGGTTCATGCGCGACCAGCACATGAACCCGGAGGAGGCCGTGCAGGCGCTCGCCGACTGCGGCGCCGAGCTGGCGCTCGCCCACCACCACGGCACCTTCAAGCTGACCGACGAGGCGATCGACGCCCCCGTGAAGGATCTTCGCGCCGCCTGCGCGGCGGCGGAGATTCCGGACGAGCGGTTCAAGGTCTTGCAGCCGGGAGAGGCGTGGGAGCTTTAGGGGCGACGCACCCTGGTTGCCTCCCCCCTCATGGCGAGGAGCGGACCGCAGGTCCGCGTCTCGAACCATGCGGCAACCATGCAGTCCCTGGAGCCGCGCGGCATCGGCGGGCCACGTCCTTCGAGACGCCCGCTTCGCGGGCTCCTCAGGACGAGGACGAAGGTCACCGCAGCGGGACAAATACCTCGATCACCAGCTTGTCCTCGGGAGTCGTCAGCGGGTCGGTGACGTAGACCTCGACGAACTGGTCCTGGGCGTCGAGGTTCTTGTCGTCGAGCTGGTTGGTGATCGCCTCGTAGGTGGCGTCCATCGAGTCGTAGGAGCCACGGTGGACGTATTTGAGCGCCTTGCCGGCCGGGGTCTGGCCGACCGCGAGGTCGCCGGTCGGCGCCGGGCTCGGCGCCTGCGCCACCGGATAGCCGGCCCGGAACGTGAAGCCGTTGTCGTCGGTCGACGTGTAGATGGTGGTGGCCGGGCCGGACGGCGTCAGGTTCTGCTTCTGCAGATAGGCCGAGACGGTCTTGAGCGCGTCCTGGATCGCCTCGAAGGCGCGGTCCCAGCTCGCCTTGCCGGCGACCTGGACGATCGTCTTGGCCTGCATCGTGACGTCCTCGCCGAACACGTCGCCGGCCTGGGCGGCGGCAGGCGGGGCGGCGGGCGCCGCCTGGGCCGGTGCCGCGGGCGCCTGGCCTGACGGCGCGGGGG
>NZ_NHSK01000301.1 GCF_016653355.1 Rhodoplanes elegans
GGCTGCGCCGCAGCGCCGCCGTCGCCGGCCATCAGGCGGTCGCGCAGATAGTCGGCGAGCAGCGGCTCCTCGGTCACGGCCCGCACCGGCAGGCGCTTGCCGGCGCGGGCGAGCGCGAAGCGCGCCTGCCGGAACGAGGCTGGAAAATGGCCCGGCGCGGCCTGCCCGCCGACGCCGGCGCGCACCACCAGCCCGGATCGTCGCGCCAGATCCCGTCGCACCGCATGGACGCGGGCGAGCAGCCCCGCGTCCGGCGGGCCGGCCGCGGCGAGCAGCACCGCCACGGTCTTCTCCAGCGTGCCGACGAAGTCGCCCGGCTGCAGCGTGCCGCTGCGCCGCAGGTGATCCTCGCTGTCGGCGAGCGGCATCGCGGCGAGGCTGCCGACCCCCTCGGCCGCCGTGGCGCCGGCGCCGGCGTCGGCCACGAATAGCGCGACGATCCGGGCCGGCTCGACGTCGAAGCCGACCGAGCGGGCGAGCCGCCGCGCCGCCGCCGGCAGCTCGTCGCCCTCGTGCATCAGGAGGAGCTGGGTGAACTCCTCGCGCATCCGGCGCGTCGCGCCGGATTCCCGCTGCAGCGACTCGCGCTCCAGCACCAGCTCGGTGATCATCTTCACGAGCTGGGCGGTGGCGCGCACCTCGGGCGGATCGCCGAACACCCCGACCACGCCGATCGGCCGCTCGTCCTGGATGATCGGCATGTTGATGCCCTGCAGGGCCCCAGGATAGCGGGCGAGCTCGTCCGGGAAGATCTCGATGGTCTCGCCGTGCTCGATGGCGATGCGGGCGCCCATGTGCACGGTGCCGATCCGGTGCGGATGCCCGGAGGCGATAATCTGGCCCCGCAGATCCATAAGATTCACGTTGCGGTGCACGACCGGGATGATGATGTCGACGATCCGCTGGGCGAGGTCGGGGCTGATGTGCATGGTCGCCGCCTTTTGTGCAGGGCGCACAAAAACGGATTAGCGGGCCCGTGCCTTCGCAGCAAGCTTCCTGTTCGCGCCGCGCGCCGCCGCGCCTATCCTCGAACCGTACTCACCGGCGCAGATCGAGCCTCCGCTCTCCCCCGCCGTGCCTCGCTCCGGGGCACGGAGCGCTGTCCTTCGCCTCCGCGCCAGTCGCCCCGCTGGAGCCTTCGCTGGAAGGACACCATGACAACCGAACTCTATCTGCTGGTGCTCGCCGCCAGCATCGTCCTGCTTCTGGTGCTCACGATCGCCGTGAAGCTGCACCCGTTCGTGGCGCTGGTCACCACCACGGCCTTCGTCGGCTTCGCCACCGGCATGCCGCTCGATCAGATCCTGAAGTCGATCGAGGGCGGCATCGGCGGCTTTCTCGGCATGCTGGCGCCCATCCTGGTGCTCGGCGCCATCGTCGGCAAGATGATGGAGGTCTCGGGCGGCGCCGAGCGGCTCGCCCGCGCGCTCATCCGCGTGCTGGGCAAGCGCAACACCCACTGGGCCATGATGATTGTCGGCTACATCTGCGGCATCCCGGTGTTCTTCCAGGTCGGCATCGTGCTCCTGATGCCGCTCTTGTTCAGCGTCGCGCGCGCCGCCGGCATGTCGCTCGTGATGGTCGGCCTGCCGATGATCATCGGCCTGTTCACGGTGCATTGCGTGGTGCCGCCGCATCCGGCCGCGACCGCGGTCGCCGTCGCCCTGCACGCCGATCTCGGCAAGGTGATCCTCTACGGCCTGATCGTCGGCCTGCCGGCCGCCGCCGTCGCCGGCCCGATCTTCGGGCGGATGATCGGCGACAAGTTCACGCTGCAGCCGCCCGAGCGCCTCAAGCAGATCGCCGCCCTGCCGGACGAGGCGCTGCCCCGCCTCGACGTGACGCTGATCACCATCCTGTGCCCGCTGATCCTGATGATCAGCAAGACCGTGTTCGAGATGGCGCTCGGCCCCAAGCACCCGATCATGCCGATCGTCAACTTCATCGGCCAGCCGATCACGGCGCTGTTCATCGCCGCGATCCTGTCCTACTTCACGCTCGGCCTTTCCCGCGGGCGCGACATGACGTCGTTGCGGGAGTTCAGCGAGCAGGCGATCGGGCCGATGGCCGCCATCCTGGTGATCATCGGGGCCAGCGGCGCCTTCAACAAGGTGCTGATGGACTCCGGCATCGGCGCCGCCCTCAAGGTGGTGCTGACCGCCTGGCAGATCGACCCCTATCTGCTCGCCTGGGGCACGGCGCTGATCATGCACATCGCCATCGGCGGCGCGACCATCGCGATGCTCACGACCGTCGGCCTGATCCTGCCGATCCTGCCGCTCTATCCGGGCGTCGACCCGGCCCTCGTCGCGGTCGCCATCGGCATCGGCACGATCGGCTTCTCGCACGTCAACGATCCGGGCTTCTGGTTCGTCAAGGAGTACTTCGGGCTGTCGATGCCCGACATGTTCAAGACCTACACGGCGTCGACCGTCATCGCCGCCTTCGTCGGACTGGCCGCCCTGATGGCCTTCCGCTTCGCCATCGGCGCCTGAGAGGAGAACTGCCATGAAAGTCACGGTCGCGATGGACAACAACGTCCCGATCAGCGCGCCGCTGCCGCTCACGGCCGAGCACGGTGCCGCCTTCCTGATCGAGATCGACGGCAAGACCATCCTCTACGACACCGGCCAGACCGGCGCCGTCACGGGCAACATCGCGTTGCTCGGCAAGCACCCGCAGACGCTCGACACGGTGGTGATCAGCCACGGCCACTACGACCATGTCGGCGGCCTCGTGCGGGTGCTGCAGGAGGCCCGCAAGGACGTCGAGGTGGTGATGCACGCCAGAGTGTTCGGCGATCGCTATTCGGTCGCGGGAGGCCGGCGGCGGCCGATCGGCGTTCCCTATCCGGAGGATTATCTGCGCTCGCTCGGCGGGGTGTGGGATCTGCGCGAGACGCCGCGGAAGCTCACCCCGCATCTGTGGTTCTCCGGAACGGTGCCGCGCGTCACCGACTTCGAGTTCGGCGACACCTGGCTGGTGCTGCGCGGCGACGAGGGCGACGTCCAGGATCCGATCGAGGACGACGTCGTCCTCTACTGCGAGGGCGAGCGTGGCCTGATCGTGATCGGCGGCTGCAGCCACTCCGGGCTCGTCAACATCGTCAAGCACGGCTTCGCCGTGACCGGGCTCGACCGGCTGCAGGGCTTCGTCGGCGGCACCCATCTCGGGCCGGTCTCGAAGGACCAGCAGGACAAGACGATCGAGCAGCTCGTCGCCTGGAATCCGGAATTCGTCGCCGCCAATCACTGCACCGGCTTCGCCATGATGGCGCGCCTGAAGGAGGCGTTCGGCCAGCGCTTCATCCCGGCCTTCGTCGGCGAGTCGATCACCACGCGCTGAGCGCGTCGCCACCGGGCGACGGGACGTCCGTCGCCCGTCTCACCGGAACTCGGCCCGCAGGTCCGCCCTGATCGCGGAGAGACGCGCGATCAGGGCCTCGATGTCCAGCATCCCGGTCGCCGGGTTCATCAGGGCGAGGCGCAGCCAGCGGCGACCGAGAGCCTCGGCGGTCGAGACGTAGACGGCGCCGTCGTCGACCAGGCGACGGCGCAGCGCCATCTGCAGCGCGTCCGGACCGTCGAGCCTGAAGCACACGATGTTGCTCTCCGGCTCGACCGCGACCTCGAAGCCCGGCTCCGCCCGCAGCCGCGCCGCGGCGGCGGCGGCGAGATCGGTCTGCCGCTCGATGGTCGCCGCGACGGCCGCCTCGCCGCCCGCCGCCAGCGCGAAGAACGCCTTCAGGCCGATCGCGGCCTTGGTGCATTCGACGGTCCGGTGGATGAAATCGACGCCGGGCTGGTCCTTGTCGTGGAACAGGTAGCTCGCCTCGGCCCGGAAGGCGAGGTCGAGATCGGCCCGGTCGCGCACCAGCACGGCGGCGCACAGCGTCGCGCTGCCGAGCATCTTGTGAGCGTCCCAGACCACCGAGTCGGCGAGCGCGATGCCGTCCAGTCTGTCGCGCAGGCGGCGCGAGACGAGCACCGAGGCGCCGTGGGCGCCGTCGACATGCAGCCAGACGCCGCGGGCGCGGCAGATCTCCGCGATCGAGCGCAGCGGATCGTAGAGGCCGAGCGCGGTCGCGCAGGCGTTGGCGACCACCGCCATCGGCACCAGGCCGTCGTCCCGCAGCCTGTCGAGACAGTCCGCCAGCCGGTCCGGGTCGAGGCGCCCGGCCGCGTCGGCGGGCGCGGGACGGACCGCCGTCTGGCCGAGGCCGAGGATGCCGGCCGCGCGCGCCACCGAGTAGTGGGCGGTCGGCGAGGCGACGATCACCAGATCGTGCGGCGTCCCGTCCTCGAAGGCGCGCGGTGCGGCCCGGCCGCGGGCGGCGAGCAGCGCCGTGAGATTGGCGAGGGAGCCGCCGTGGGTGAGGACTCCGCCGGCCGCGTCCGCCTCGGCCGCGGGCGCGTCGGCCGGCGTCGCGCTCCACCCGATCTTCCGCAGCATCCAGGCGAGCACGGCGAACTCCACCGTCGCCGCCGCCGGTCCCATCTCGTAGATCGCCATGGCGTTGTTGCAGAAGCCGTCGACCAGCGCGGCGACGGCGCTGAGCGGCTCCGGAACGGCGACCTGATGGGCCATGTAGCCCGGATGGTGCAGGCGCGTGGAGGCGGCGAGATAGTCGGCCAGGAACGCCCGCAGCCGCTCTCCCGTCAGCCCGCCTTCGGCGATCAGCCGGTCGAGTTCGAGGGTGCGGGCGAGATCGCCGAGCGCCGGCTGGCGGATCACCGGCCCGGCGCGGTCCGCCGACTGCGCGGCGAAGCCGGCCAGCGCGTCGACGGCGATCGCGGCGTCGTCACGGAAACGGTCGTGGATGCCCATGGGAGGCCCTCCGAAGGCGCCCCGGTGTGGCGGGGACGGCCCGGCATGTCGCGTTTCGTGCCGCCGCACATCGTCGCCCGTCGCCGCACGGCCGAGCGGCCCGCCGTCACTCCGGCAGCGGGATGAACTCGCTCTCGCCCGGCACGGCGGCGAAGCGGCCGGCCTTCCAGTCGGCCTTGGCGGTCTCGATGCGGTCCTTGCGCGACGAGACGAAGTTCCACCAGATGTAGCGCGGCCCGTCCATCGGTGCGCCGCCCAGGATCGCGAGCCGCACCGGCGTCAGCGCCGTCACGGTGATGCGGTCGCCGGGCCGGAAGACGAGCAGCCGCCCCGCCTCGAAGCGATCGCCGGCGATGTCGACGGCGCCCGACACCAGATAGAGGGCCCGCTCCTCGGCGGCGGGGTCGAGCGGCAGCAGCGCGCCGGCCTCCATCGTCACGTCGGCGAACAGCGTCTCCGAGGCGGTGACGAGCGGCGAGGTGCGGCCGAACAGCGAGCCGGCGACGATCCGCACCGTCTTGCCTTCGGCCGCCTCCACGGGCAGCGCCGTCACGTCGTGATGCGCGAAGGCGGGCGCGCTCTCCTCGCGGGCGGCCGGCAGCGCCACCCAGCACTGCAGCCCGTGCAGCGGCTCGCCACCGTGGCGATGTTCGGCCCCGGTGCGCTCGGAATGGGCGATGCCGGAGCCGGCGCTCATCCAGTTGACGGCGCCGGGGCGGATCGCCTGCGCGGTGCCGAGGCTGTCGCGGTGGAAGATCTCGCCCTCGAACAGATACGTCACGGTGGCGAGGCCGATATGCGGGTGCGGCCGCACGTCGAGGCCGTCGCCGGCCTTGAACTCGGCCGGTCCCATCTCGTCGAGAAAGACGAACGGGCCGACCATCCGGCGGCGCGCCGAGGGCAGGGCGCGGCGCACCGCGAAGCCGCCGATGTCGCTGGTGCGCGGCACGATCACTTGCGCGATGGCGTCGCACGCGAAGGCGTCGCCGGGGGCGGGGTCGTTCGCCGGGAAGAAGCTCATCGGGCCTCCGGGGGTGCGAGGCGTTCTTGCGCGGAGCGTTGGGAGTGATGCGGGTGCGTCACCCGACGTCGAGCGGCTCGGTGCCCTTCGGCTTGCCGGCGGCGTCGAGCGTGATCTTCTGCACGCGCGCCTCGGCCTGGGTCAGCAGCTCCTCGCAGCGGCGCTTCAGGCCCTCGCCGCGCTCGTAGATCGCGACCGATTCCTCCAGCGGCACGTTGCCGCTCTCCAGACGCTCGACGATGCTCTCGAGCTCTTCGAGCGCCCGCTCGAAGCTGAGCGTGGCGACCTCGACTTGCTTCTTCTCGGCCATCCTGTCCGTCGACTCCGTTTTTCTCGGGCCGCAGAAGAGCCCGGCGCGGCGCGTTTGTCCACCGCCGGCCGAGCTACCCCGCCGGCGCGTCCGCCGGGATCGACGCGTCGGCGGTGCGCGGCTCGGCGTGGCCGATGGCACGCCGGATCTCGGGGAAGCGCCGGCGCAGGTCGCGCTCCAGCGCGTCGACCGCCTCGTGCACGTCGATGACGCTGCGGGCCGGGTCGATGTGGCAGTGGAACACCACGATTTCGCCCTCCGGCGTCTCGCGCACCCGCACGTCGTGGACGTTGCGCAGCGGCTCGTGCTCGCGGGCGAGGTCGGACAGGGTGCGGGCGAGCGCGGCGACCCGGTCGGGCGTCGCCTCGCGGCCCGGGATGTTGGGCGCCTGCAGCGGCTCGATATGGGTCTCCACCTCGACCGAGGGGCCGAGCTCGGCCGCGACGGCGTCCTCCAGCGCGCTGGCGATCTCGTGGGCGGCGCCCATCGGCATGTCGCCGTCGACCTCGATGTCGAGCGCGACCGCGAGCTGCTCGCCGATCGCCTGCACGGTGAGGTGATGGACGGCGAGCCCGCGGTTGCGGGCGATCACCATGATGCGCTCCTGCACCGACTCGTCGTCGAGCGCGACCGGCGTCGTCGTGATCGTCACGTCGGCGTCGGCGTCGCCGAGCGTCGCGGCGATGGCGTCCTGCAGCACGCCCTTGAGGGCGGCGACACGATCGAGCGGCAGGGTGCGCGGCACCGCGATCGCGAGATCGACGAAATGCCGGGGGCCGACGGTGCGGACCCGCAGCCGCTCGACCCGTACGACGCCGGCGACGCCCGAGACGACGCGCGACACCCGGTCGCGCACGCCGGGCGGGGCGGCGTCCATCAGCGCCTCGATGGTGCGGCGGCTCATGCGCAGGCCGAGCACCGCGATGATGACGGCGACGACGAGCGCGGCGGCCGCGTCGCCCCAGCCGTAGCCGTACGCCGCCAGCCCGAGCCCGATGATCACCGCGACCGAGCCGTACATGTCGGAGGCGAAGTGGAGCGAGTCGGCCTCCAGGGCCTGGCTGCCGGTCTCGCGCGCCGTCTTCTTCAGCACGTGGGCGCGCCAGCCGTTGACGACCATCTCGATCGCCAGCACGCCGAAGGGCAGGAGCGAGAAGGTCGGCGCGCTGCCGCCCTCGCGCAGGCGTTGCACGGCCTCCACGGCGACGCCGCCGGCGAGCAGGAACAGCAGCGCCGTCTCGGCGAGCGCGGCGAGGCTCTCGACCTTGCCGTGGCCGTAGTGATGGCTGGCGTCCGGCGGCTTGTCGGAGACCCGCACTGCGTACCAGGTGACGAGCGTGGCGCCGAGGTCGATGAGGCTGTGCAGTGCGTCGGAGATCAGCGCGAGGCTGCCGATCGCGACACCGATGACGAACTTGGCGCAGGCGAGCGTGCCGCTCGCGGCGACCGAGACGGCGGCCACCCGCTCCTTCTTGCTCAGCATGGTCGCGGTCGCTTCCCCGTCGTCGCGACGGCCCGTCCCTTCGCGTCGAAGGGCGCGCCGTGCAGAATGTCCGTGCTCGCCGGTCGGGTGCACGGCCCGATCGCGCACGCCAGGATAGCCGATCGCGGTCGGGGATTCACGGCGGCCGCCACCACCCGCCGGGACGTCGGTGGGACCTCGGATCGAGACGACGCCCCGGCCGGGTGGGGCGGCCGCCCCGCGGACCTGTCGCCGCCAATTGCGGCATCAACGTGCCGCAGTGCAGCGGAGCCGGAGATTTCTCACAGCATCCCGTGTCTCAAAGCATCTCCAGCGCCGTCTTGCGAAGCGGTGGCGGAAAGGCGCGATCGAGCGCGGCGAGGTCCTGGGCGTCGAGGGTCAGGTCGAGGGCGCCACGATTCTCGCGCACGTGCGTCTCGTTGCCGGCGCGCGGGATGGCGATGGTGCCGGGCCGGCGCAGCACGAAGGCGAGCGCCACCTGGGCCGGCGTCGCGCCGTGACGCGCCGCGATCGAGACCAGCGCGCGATGCTTCAGCACGCGGCCCTGCTCGATCGGCGAGTAGGCCATCACCGGGATCTTTCGCTGCTCGCACCAGGGCAGCAGATCGAACTCGATGCCGCGCCGCGTCGGGTTGTACAGCACCTGGTTGGTCGCCACCGCGCTGCCGCCGGGCAGGTAAAAAAGCTCCTCCATGTCGTCGGTGTCGAGATTGCTGACGCCCCAGTGGCGGATTTTTCCGGCGCGCTGCAGCGTCTCGAACGCTGCGATCGTCTCCTCGAACGGCACGCCGCCGCGCCAGTGCAGCAGATAGAGGTCGATGCGGTCGGTGCCGAGCCGCTTCAGGCTCGCCTCGCAGGCTTTTATGGTGCCGGTCCGCGAGGCATTCCCGGGCAGCACCTTGTCCACCACGAAGACCGTGTCGCGTCGGCCCGCGACGGCGCGCGCCACCACCTCCTCGGCGCCGCCGTCGGCATACATCTCGGCCGTGTCGATCAGCGTCATGCCGAAATCGATGCCGAGCTGCAGCGCGGCGACTTCCTTGTCGGGCGCGCGCAGTCCCTCGCCCATTCCCCAGGTCCCGAGCCCCAGCACCGGCACGGCCTCGCCGGAGGGCAGGAGGGTGGTCGGAACGGGCGAGAGCGGCGAGGACGATGCGGGCACGGCGGGACTCGTTGATACGGGTGAGCGATGCGCAGACCTTTCCTAACGCCCGAACACGGCGGCGGCAAAGGCGCAGCGCTGCACGTCCGGGCTGCGACCGGGCCGATCCGCGCCGGGCGTCCATCAGCCGATGCGTCCGCCCCCATTGCGCTCATGCCGTCGCGGCGGCAAGGAGGGGCGGCATTTCGGAAAGGCAATCGCGATGGACCGCCGCTCGCTTCCCCACACCGATCTCACCGTCTCGCGCCTGTGCTTCGGCACCATGACGTTCGGCAAGCCGGTCGACCAGCCGACCGCCGACCGCATGGTGGCGCGCTGCCTCGACGAGGGGATCGACTTCTTCGACACCGCGAACGCCTATCAGCTCGGCGGGTCCGAGGAGATCCTGGGGCGGGCGCTGGGGGCGCGGCGCAAGGACGTCGTGCTCGCCACCAAGGTGCAGCACAAGATGGGCGAGGGGGCCGACCAGCAGGGGCTGTCGCGCGCGGCGATCCTGCGGCAGATCGACGAGAGCCTGACGCGGCTCGGCACCGACTATGTGGACCTCTACTACCTGCACCAGCCCGACTCCGCCGTGCCGATCGAGGAGAGCCTCGCGGCCATGGACGCGCTGGTGAAGACCGGCAAGGTGCGTTACGTGGCGACGTCGAACTACGCGGCCTGGCAGGTCTGCGAGATGTTCTGGCTGTCGGAGAAGAACGGCTGGCGGCCGCCGGCCGTGTCGCAGCCGATGTACTCGCTGATCGCGCGCGGCATCGAGCAGGAGTACCTGCCGATGGCCAAGCGCCTCGGCGTGTCGAGCTTCGTCTACAATCCGCTCGCCGGCGGCCTGCTCACCGGCAAGCACGACCCGAACGCCGTGACGGCGGGCGGGCGCTTCGACACGGCGTTCTGGGGCAAGTCGCTCTACGCCGACCGCTACTGGCATCCGCGGACCTTCGAGGCGGTGGAGCGCCTCAAGGCGATCGCCGCGGAGGCCGGCCGCTCGCTGGTCAGCCTCGCCTTCGCCTGGGTGCTGCACCACACCGCCGCCGATGGCCTGATCCTCGGTGCCTCGCGCCCCGACCAGCTCGACCAGAACCTCATGGCTTGCCGCGAAGGCCCGCTGAGCCCCGAGACGGTCGCGGCCTGCGACGCCGTGTGGGAGGCGTTTCGCGGGCCGGTGCCGGTCTACAACCGCTGAGCTGGCGGCGTCTTCGCGAGACTCACAGCCTCGTGTCCCGGGCGCGGCGCAGAGCGCCGTGATCCGGGACCCAGAAGGAGGGGCCGTCATCGCCCATAAAGAATCGCACTGACTCGTCCAGGCGCCGGGCGCGCCGCGACCGCCCCTCACACGCACGTGTCTGGACTGTCGCGGGGTACCTCCGCAGGTTTCGTCCCCCTGCCATTGCGAGACCCCGACATGACCACGCGACGCGACTTCGTTCAGGCGGTGCCGGCGCTCGGTGCCGCGTTCTGTGTCGCCGGCAGCCTGGCGACGGGCGACCGGCCCGCCCAGGCCCAGCCCCAGTCCCAGCCGGCGCCGCCGGCCACCGGCCATTTCCACCCGAAGGGCAAGGCGCCGTCGCGCCACACCACCGAGGTTCTGACGCGGGCGCGCGACGGGCTGCCCTTCGCCGACGCGCGCGACCTCGAGGAGCAGAAGCGCGGCCTGATCGCGCCGATGAAGGACATGAAGATCATGGCCGACGGCGGCCATGTGGCGTGGGACATGGAGCAGTTCCGCTTTCTCGACGCGCCCGGCGAGTTCGACAGCATCCATCCGTCGCTGCTGCGCATCGCCAAGCTGAACAACAATTACGGGCTCTACGAGGTCGTGCCCGGCATCTACCAGGTGCGCGGCTTCGACCTGTCCGATCTCACGATGGTGCGCGGCAAGACCGGCTGGATCGTCTTCGATCCGCTGGTGAGCGCGGAGACCGCACGCGCCGCCTGGAAGCTGTTCCAGCAGCATGTCGGGCAGGGTCTGCCGATCTCCGCCGTCATCTACTCGCACACCCATGGCGACCACTGGGGCGGGGTGCGCGGCCTTCTGAACGAGGCGGACGTGCGCGCCGGCAAGGTGCCGATCATCGCCCCGGCCGACTTCATGGCCCACACGGTGGCCGAGAACGTCTATGCTGGAAACGCCATGAACCGGCGGCTGTTCTATCAATACGGGCTGCTGCTGCCGGTGGCGCCGCACGGCTTCGTGAGCCAGGGCCTCGGGCAGCGCGTCTCGGCCGGCTCGGTCGGGCTGATCGCGCCGACCCGCTTCGTCGAGAAGCCGATCGAGGAGATCGAGGTCGACGGGGTGCGGATGATCTTCCAGAACACCCCCAACACCGAAGCGCCGCGGGAGATGAACACCTACCTGCCGGACCTGAAGGCGCTGTGGATGGCCGAGAACGTCACGGCGACGCTCCACAACATCTACACGCTGCGCGGCGCCCAGGTGCGTGATCCGCTGAACTGGTCGAAATACATCGCGGAGGCGCTCTATCGCTTCGGCCTCGAGGCCGAGGTGATGTTCGCCTCGCACCACTGGCCGCGCTGGGGCAATGCGCGCATCCAGGAGGTGCTGCGGGCGCAGCGCGACCTCTACGCCCACATGAACAACCAGGTGCTGCACCTCGCCAATCAGGGCGTCACGATCAACCAGATCCACAATGTCTACGCGCTGCCGAAGAGCCTGCAGCAGAAGTGGGAGTGCCGCGGCTATCACGGCTCCGCCCAGCACAATGCCCGCGGCGTCGTGCAGCGCTTTCTCGGCTTCTGGGACTGCAATCCGGCGACCCTGATTCCGCTGTCGCCGTCCGACAGCGCGCCGCTGTATGTCGAGATGATGGGCGGGGCCGACAAGATTTTGGCGAAAGGGCGCCAGCTGCACGCCGAGGGGCGTTATCTGCTCGCGCAGGAGATCGTGAACAAGCTCGTCCAGGCCGAGCCGGGGAACCAGGCCGCCAAGGAGCTGCTCGCCGACATCTTCGAGCAGATCGGCTACCAGCAGGAGAATCCGGGGCTGCGCAACAGCTTTCTGTCCGGCGCCTACGAGCTGCGGACCGGCATCCCGACCGGCGAGGCGGCGAGCTCCTCGAGCCCGGACGTCATCCGCGCCATGACCACGGAGCTGTTCCTGAACTTTCTCGCAATCCGCATGGACAGCCGCAAGGCGGAGGGGTTGCGCTTCACCATCAATCTGGTCACGCCCGACAACGGCGAGAAGTTCATCGTCGAGCTGGAGAACGCCACCCTCACCAGCATCGCCGGCTTCCAGGCCGACAAGCCGGACCTGACCTTGACCATCGACCGCGCCGCCCTGGAGCAGACCATGATGGGCGCCAAGACCCTGGAGGCGCAGATCGCCGACGGCACCGCCAAGGTGCAGGGCGACGTCAGCGTGCTCGCCAAGCTCGCCGCCACCATGGTGGACTTCGATCCCCGCTTCGAGGTCATGCCCGGCACCAAAGCGCGCCCGGCCGCCGTGCAGCACGCCGACGCCTATCAGGCGGTGCCGGAGCGGATCATCGCGGAATAGTCCGCACGGCCCGCCGCGACGCTCCGGCGTGGCGGCGGCGTCCGGGCCGCATGGTTCGAGACGCGCTCCTTCGGAGCGCTCCTCACCATGAGGGGCGAGTCGATCCAATCGCTCGACGGTTTTACTGAGTCACCCCGCCCGTCCGCCGATCCGCCGGCGGGCCGAGCTGCGACGCACGACTTCGGATACTTCGACGACATCGGCCCAGCGGTCCCACTGCGAGACGTTCTTGAGCCGCTCGTAGCGGCGCTCGGCCCGCGCGACCGCGCATTCGGGGGTATCCGCGTTCCTCACCTCGAGCCGGTCCTGAAGGCAGCAGAACGGGTGACCGTCGGAGCTGAGCAGCCGCTTGAAGAAGCGGATCTGATAGGTCGCCATCGAAACCTCCCGGTGGTGTCTGCACCTCCGTCCTGGTCTCTCGGATGCGTTTCCTCAGCCGGGCACTCTACGCCGCTTCGCGCCGCGGGATTTGTCCGCAGTGGGATCCCACGATCAAACGGCCGTGATCATCGCCGTGGAACGGTATCGGGGTGAGTCAGCGCGCCGCGCCGGAGGGGCCGCCGGCGCCCGGCGGCCGCTCCGCTGCGGTCTCGCTCGCCCGGCGCACCCGCTCGCGGCTGTTGGCGAGGTGCATGCGCATGCCGGCGCGCGCCGATTCGGCGTCGCGGCGGCGGATCGCGTCGAGGATCGCCTCGTGCTCGCGATTGGTGCGCGACAGGTAGGACTCGGTCGTCTCGGCGGCGAGCGTCGATGTGTCGATCCGGGTGCGCGGGATGGTCGCCGTGCCGAGCTGGCGAAAGATCGTCTCGAAGAAGCGGTTGCCGGTGGCGAGCGCGATCTGCATGTGGAAACGGAAGTCGGGGTCGACGCCGTTGCGGCCGGCCGCGATCTCGGTCTCGAACGCCTCGACGGCGCGCTGCATGGCGTCGAGGTGCTCGTCGCTGCGCCGGCGCGCCGCCAGCGCCGCCGCCTCGGTCTCCAGGCTGATGCGCAGCTCCAGCATCGCGAGCACGTCCTGCACCGTGACGACGGTGCCGATCTGCACCGGCCCCGCGGGGCTCTCGCACACGAAGGTGCCGACGCCGTGCCGGGTGGCGACGAGGCCACTCGCCTGCAGGCGCGACATCGCCTCGCGCACCACGGTGCGGCTGACCCGCAGCTCCGCCATCAGCTCGGGCTCGGTGGGCAGCTTGCCGCCGGCCCGGTAGACGCCGCCGCGGATCCGTTCGCCGAGCGTGCGGACCACGGTCTCGGCGAGGTTCGGCCGGCGGCAAGCTGCCCACCGAGCCCGAG
>NZ_NHSK01000302.1 GCF_016653355.1 Rhodoplanes elegans
ATCCAGGCCGGAGCGGTGCCGGGGCGGCGGCCGGTGATCCGGCGCGCCGCCCCGGCACCGCTCCGGCCTGGATCGACTTCGCCGTCGCGGCCGTCACGGCCTTCGTGGCCGCCATGATCGCGACGACCCTGTTCACGGCGTATCACGCCGATCCCGACCCGCTGTGGTCGAATCCCCTGCACGATCGCAACGGCCATTTCGGCTTCGGCCTCGACCTCGCGATCGCGCTGCGCGGCCTCGATCCGCTCGCCGTCCTCGACCATCTGTGGAAGGCCGTGGTGTGGCCGCCTCTGCACGGGCTGATCCTGTCCGGGGTGCTGCTCGTCGGCGGCCTCGACTATCGGCTCGGCATCCTGCCGAGCCTCGCCGGCTGGGCGGCGACCGCGGTGCTCGCCGCGGTGCTGGCCCGCAGCCTGTTTGCCGACGCGATCCGCGGCATCACGGCGGCGGCCGTCGCGGCGGCGCTGGCGCTGGCGAGCCCCGCCTTCGCGCTGCT
Organism: Rhodoplanes elegans; assembly: GCF_016653355.1. GTDB lineage: Bacteria > Pseudomonadota > Alphaproteobacteria > Rhizobiales > Xanthobacteraceae > Rhodoplanes > Rhodoplanes elegans. Next base: position 497 of record NZ_NHSK01000302.1, read on the forward strand.
CGGCACCGACGTGATGCCGGAAGGCCTCGGTGCGGCGCTGACCATGGCCGCGCTGCTCGCCTATGCGCGCGCCGAGGAGGAGCCGGCCGACACCGGCCGCTGGCGGCTGCTCGGCCTGGTGCTGACCCTCCTGTTCTTCCACCAGCGCGCCCCGTGGGCCCTGGTCGTCGTGACGCTCGCCCTCTTTGCGGTGGTCGCCCATGCCGCCGCGGTGCGCCGCTTCGCCGGCGCGCTCGCCGATTCGCTGCGCAGCGCCGCCCGCAGCGGGCCGCTGTGGCGCGACCCGCTGCTGATCGCCGTTCTCGTCGTCGTCGCAGCGGTCGCCGCCATCCTGTGGACGAAGCCGCCCGCGAGCACGATCTACGGCCGCAGCATCTCGCTTTACCCGCCCGTCCATCTGATCACGCTCGCCTACGCGCTCTTCCTTTTGCGCCTCGTGCTCGGCTGGCGCAGCGAGCGCGACCGCCTCGGCCCGGCGCTCGGCGCCCCGGCCCGTGCGGTCCTGGTCTGGCACGTGATGCCGATCGCGATCTCGTTCCTGGTCCCCGGATGGATGCCCGGGGCCGGGGGGCTCGGCGGCCCCGTCGACCTCCTGGCCGTCCGGCTCGACCCGCTGCAGGGGCTCGTGTTCTACCGAGACGTCTTTCTCGACGCCTACCACCCCTCGCCCTGGATCGGCCTCGCCGCCGCGGCCCTCTTTGCCGTCGCGCTCGTCCGGATTCATCGGATCCCGGTCGGCCTGCGGCCGGTCTTCGTCCTGGCGCTGGTCGGGGCGATCGGCGTCGTCGCCTTTCCGCTGCACGAGGGCCGATTCATTGCGCCGTTCGTCGCCACGGTCTGGATCGGGGCCGGCGCCGGCGCCGCCACCCTCGTGGGTGCGGTGACGCCGGCCAGGCTGACCCTCGTCCGGGCGGCCGTCGCGCTCGGCGCGGTCGTCGCTCTCCTGGTCGCGCTGGCGTATCCGGCGCCCTCGACCGGGGCGGCCGCCCGCGCCGCCGCCGGCCGTACCCCCGACAGTCCGACCCAGTTCCTCCTGGTGCGGCCGGCGCTGCCGCTCCTCGACGGCGCTCCGGCGATCGGCGTCGCGACGACGTTCGGCCGCGCGACCGACTTCCTCGCCTGGGCGGCGCGCGCCCGCTGCGGTTGCGCCGTGCCGGTCGACGGGCCGCGCCCGCCGGTCGCCGCCTCGCGCGAGGCCCACCGCCGCGCCATGGCGGCCTATCTGGCCGAGACGCCGTCCACCCGCGTGGTCGTCGTCGATGCCCCCGACGCCCCCTGGACGGCGCCGGGGACCGCCTATGCCGACGGAGCTGGCCTCCTCGACGCGCTCGCCCAGCAGAGTCGCTTCGTCCCCGTGGGGCGCACCGAGGTGCCGGACATCGGCGGATCCGTCGCGGTGTGGGAGCGCCGCGACCAGCCGGCCCGCCCGCCCGCAGGGGCGCCGCGGCCGGCCGGCCGGTCGCCGGTCTCGACTCTGCCGAGCGGTGGTGTGCCGAACGCCGGGGCGCCCCCGGGACCGGTCCGCCAGAACCCGGTCCGCAACCCCGTGCAGACCCTGCCGGACTGATCCGCCGCGTCCCGCCGTCAGGGCAAGTACGGGCGTCCTGGACAGCCCAGAGCCGCACCGCTAAAACGGCCGTGAATTAAAGAGGCAGGACCGTCGCTTAGCTCGCCCGGGGAGGCGCGGTCGCGCGCACCAGGAACAGAGCTTCGATGAGCGGCGTCAACGACATCCGGTCTGCGTTCTTGAACTTCTTCGCGAAGAACGGCCACGCGGTGGTGCCGTCCTCGCCGCTCGTCCCACGCAACGACCCGACCTTGATGTTCACCAATGCCGGGATGGTGCAGTTCAAGAACGTCTTCACCGGCCTGGAGAAACGTCCCTACAGCCAGGCCGCGACCTCGCAGAAATGCGTGCGGGCCGGCGGCAAGCACAACGACCTCGACAATGTCGGGTACACGGCGCGCCACCACACCTTCTTCGAGATGCTGGGGAACTTCTCCTTCGGCGACTATTTCAAGGACCGCGCCATCGAGCTGGCCTGGAACCTGGTCACCAAGGAGTACGGCCTGCCGGCCGACCGGCTGACCATCACGGTCTATGCCGACGACGACGACGCCTTCGATCTGTGGAAGAAGATCGCCGGCCTGCCCGACAGCCGGATCATCCGCATCGGCACCTCGGACAATTTCTGGCAGATGGGCGACACCGGCCCGTGCGGCCCGTGCTCGGAGATCTTCTACGACCACGGTGACCACATCCCGGGCGGCCCGCCCGGCTCGGCCGACGCCGACGGCGACCGCTTCATCGAGATCTGGAATCTCGTGTTCATGCAGTACGAGCAGCTCCCCTCGGGTGAGCGCATCGCGCTGCCGCGGCCGTCGATCGACACCGGCATGGGGCTGGAGCGCATCGCCGCGGTGCTGCAGGGCACCCACGACAACTACGCGATCGACCTGTTCGGGGCGCTGATCCAGGCCGTCGTCGACCGCACCGGCGTCGATGCCGACGGGCCCATGAAGGCTTCGCACCGGGTCATCGCCGACCATCTGCGCGCCTCCTCGTTCCTGATCGCCGATGGCGTGCTGCCGTCGAACGAAGGCCGCGGCTACGTCCTCCGCCGCATCATGCGCCGCGCCATGCGCCACGCCGAGCTTCTGGGCGCCCGCGAGCCGCTGATGTGGAAGCTCGTGCCGACGCTGGTGCGCGAGATGGGCCAGGCCTATCCGGAGCTGGTGCGGGCCGAGCCGCTGATCACCGAGACGCTGCGGCTCGAGGAGACGCGCTTCCGCAAGACGCTGGAGCGCGGCCTCGCGATCCTCGAGGACGAGGCGCGCGAGCTGACCCGAGGCGACAAGCTGAAAGGCGAGGTCGCCTTCACGCTCTACGACACCTACGGCTTCCCGCTCGACCTCACCCAGGACGCGCTCAAGTCGCGCGGGGTCGAGGTCGACACGGCGGCCTTCAACGCCGCCATGGAGCAGCAGCGCGCCAAGGCGCGGGCGAGCTGGGCCGGCTCCGGCGAGGCGGCGACCGAGACGGTGTGGTTTTCGCTTCGCGAAAATCTGGGTGCCACCGAGTTCCTCGGCTACGAGACCGAGACGGCCGAAGGCGAGGTCCTGGCGCTGGTGAAGGACGGCGTCCAGGCGACCGCCCTGAAGGCCGGCGAGACCGGGGCCGTCATCCTCAACCAGACGCCGTTCTACGGCGAGTCCGGCGGCCAGGTCGGCGACACCGGCGTGATGGTCGCCGACGGCGTGCGCTTCCGCGTCACCGGTACCAACAAGAAGGCCGGCGATCTGTTCGTCCACACCGGCATCGTGGAGGAGGGGACGCTGAAGCCCGGCCAGGCGCTCGCCCTCGAAGTCGATCACGCGCGCCGTTCCGACATCCGCCGCAACCACTCGGCCACCCATCTGCTGCACGAGGCGCTGCGCCTGGTGCTCGGCGATCACGTCGCCCAGAAGGGCTCGATGGTGGCGCCCGACCGGCTGCGCTTCGACTTCTCGCACCCCAAGAAGATGTCGGACGAGGAGATCGCCCGCGTCGAGGAGATCGCCAACACGCAGGTGCTGGAGAACACGCCCGTCGTGACCCGGCTGATGGCGGTCGACGATGCCATTGCGTCCGGCGCCCGCGCGCTGTTCGGCGAGAAGTACGGCGACGAGGTGCGGGTGGTCGCGATGGGCGAGGCGTCCAACGCGCTCGGCTGGTCCGTGGAGCTGTGCGGCGGCACCCATGTGAAGCGCACCGGCGACATCGGCCTCGTCTATATCGACCAGGAGGCGGGCGTCGCCGCCGGCGTGCGCCGCATCGAGGCGATGACGGGCGCGGCCGCGCGCCGCCGCCTGAGCGAGGCCGACCGCCGCGTCGCCGCGCTCGGCCAGCTCGTCCGGGTGCAGCCGGCCCAGGTCGAGGAGCAGGTCCACAAGCTCCTCGACGAGAAGAAGCAGCTCGAGCGCGACCTCGCCGACGCCCGCCGCAAGCTCGCCATGGGCGGCGGCGGCGCCACGTCGGGCGCGCCCGACGGCCTGCGCGACGTCGGCGGCGTGAAGCTGCTCGCCCGCGCCGTCTCCGGCATCGAGATCAAGGACCTCAAGAGCCTCGCCGACGATGGCAAGAAGCAGGTCGGCTCCGGCGTGGTGGCGATCGTCGGCGTCACGGCCGACGGCAAGGCCGGCCTGGTGGTCGGCGTGACGGCGGATCTGACCGGCCGCTTCAGCGCCGTCGACCTGGTGAAGAAGGGCGCCGAGGCGCTGGGCGGCAAGGGCGGCGGCGGCCGTCCCGACATGGCCCAGGCCGGCGGCCCGGACGCCGGCAAGGCCGCCGCGGCGCTCGACGCGATCGCCGCGGCGATGGCGCAGGGGTGAAGCGGGCGCGACGCCGCGGTTGAGGTGACGCAAGGCCGCGGTAACACCGTTGCGCCATGATGCATGCTCCGCGGAAGGAGCGCGCCATGCGGGCGCATGCCAAGCGTGCGGTCGAGCTGAGACGGCGGGTCGGCGAGATCCTCGACCACGGCGTCGGCGCGGAGCATGCGAGCCGGCTCGTCGACCGCGTCCTGATCGGGCTGATCCTGCTCAACATCGCCGGCGTCGTCCTGGAATCCGTGCCGGAGATCGACGCCCGCTGGCATTCCGCCTTCGTGGCGATCGAGATCGTCTCGCTCGTCGTCTTCACGGCCGAGTACGGTCTGCGCATCTGGGCGGCGCCCGAGAACGCGCTCACCCGGGCGCTGTCGCCCTGGCAGGCGCGGCGGCGCTACATGACCTCGATGGTCGGCATCGTCGACCTGCTCGCCGTGCTGCCATTCTGGTTCATCTTCGCGGTGCCGGAGGATCTGCGCGTCGTGCTGATCTTCCGGGTTGTGCGCTTCCTCAAGCTGACCCGCTACTCGCCCGGCATGCGCTCGCTGCTCGACGCGCTCTACAACGAGCGCCGGGCGCTCGCCGCCTGCCTGGTCGTCTTCTTCGGAGCGACGCTGTTCGCGGCCGTGCTGATGTATCTGGCCGAGCGCGACGTGCAGCCCGACAAGCTCGGCACCATCCCGGACGCCATCTGGTGGGCCGTGGTGACGCTCGGCACCATCGGCTACGGCGACGTGGTGCCGATGACGGCGCTCGGCAAGCTGATCGCCGGCGCCACCGTGCTGGTGGCGATGGCCATGGTGGCGATGCCGGTCGGCATCATCGCGACCGCCTTCGCCGAGGAGATCCATCGCCGCGACTTCGTCGTCACCTGGGGCATGGTGGCGCGGGTGCCGCTGTTCGCCGGGCTCGACGCCGCCGCGATCGCCGACATCATGCGGTTCCTGCGCGCCCAGACGGTCGACGCTGGCGACGTGATCGTGCGGGTCGGAGACCCGGCGCACTCGATGTATTTCATCGCTCGCGGCGCCGTCGACATCGACCTCAAGGGCCGCCACATCACGCTCGGGGTCGGGCACTTCTTCGGCGAGATCGCGTTGCTGCGCCGCGCCCACCGCTCGGCGACCGTCACGGCGCTGACGCGGGCCGACCTCCTGGTGCTCGATGGTGGCGATCTGCGCCGCCTGATGGACCGCGACCCGCGCGTGTCGGATCGCATCCAGGAGGTGGTGCGCGAGCGGGTCGGCGCCGACATCGTCGGCAAGCGCGGCGACCTCGTCGGCGAGGAGATCGCGCAAGGCCAGGAGCGCACCCCGGCGAAGGAGTGACGCCGGGGGAGTGAGGTTGCTTCCAGGTGATGGCCGATCCTTACCCTCTCCCCGCCGGCGAGAGGTGAAGGTGGTTCTCCTGGTGAACCTCCGCGCTCCGGCGTGCCCCATCACCGGGTCGTTGGGGCCGCCGGCCCGGGCTTCTTCGGCCTGAACAGCGCCGGCATCACGTCGGGGCCGAGGGCGGCCGGGGCGGTGCCGGAGGTCGCGTAGGCGTAGGCGGCCGCGGCGAAGACGCCGTCGAGGGCGAGATACGCGATCACGCCGATGACGAACGCCACGGCTGCGAGGATCAGGAAGCCCGACACGACGATCGGCTCGACCGCCGGCGCGAGGCCGAGGTCGATCGCCCACACGCCGGCGGCGAAGAAGGCGACGACGATCGGTCCGAACACCAGCATGACGACGAGACCGACCCCGCCCTGGAGGACGAACACCTCGCCCCACCGCTCGCGGATCATCGTGAACGACCGGCGGACCGCCGTGAACGGCCCGACGCCCTCGACGACGACCACCGGCACCACGAAGTAGACGGCCGCCGCGAAGGCGAGCTGGATCGAGCCGATCAGCAGCGACAACACCCAGCCGACCAGCCCCCCGTCGTCGCGGAACAGCGAGGCGACGACGCGCAGGACGAGCCCGATGGTGGCCGCGAAGGCGCTCCAGGCGAGGATCTGCGGCCAGCGGCGCGCCGCCGCCGCGAGGCCGGCACCGAGGCTCACCGGCCGGCCCTCGAGGTCGCCGCGGGCGCAGACGATCAGTGCGGCGTGGCAGAAGACGACCAGGAAGGCGCTGAGGAGATAGCCGAGGGCGCCCACCCCGAGCCGCAGCGTCATGCCGATCCAGTCGCGATCGCCCTCGTACCCGAACGACAGCGCGAAGACGAGCGGCACAACGACGGCCCAGAAGATCACGATGCCGAGGATGGCCGAGATCGGCAGGAGCAGGAGGGCCGGCCGGGCGCGCAGCAGCGCCACCCCGGCCTTGGCCATGGCGAATCCGGTGGCGAGCCGGCGGTCGATCCATGTGTTGTTGAAATCGGCCGACATCCGCATGAGCGTTCTCCCGACACGAGGAAGGTGAACCGCGAAACGAACCGACACGATCGAAGTATAATTTTACCTCATTTCGAAGAGTTTGTCTCTCCGGGGGGATGCGGAGCCGAGCCGGGGGAACCGCGGCAACAAAAAAGGCGCGCGGAAGCGCGCCTCTTTCGGTCTTCGAAACGCCGATGCGCGCGGCCATGGCCGCGCGGGCGCGTCTCCTCAGAGCGCGGCCAGCGCCTTGTTGAGGGTCGCGCTCGGCCGCATCGCGGCCCCGGTCTTGGCGTCGTCGGGCAGGTAGTAGCCGCCGGTGTCGACCGGCTTGCCCTGCGCGGCGATCAGCTCGCCGTTGATCTTCGCCTCGTTCTCGGCGAGCGCCTCGGCCAGCGGCTTGAAGCGGGCCGCGAGCGCGGCGTCCTTGGTCTGGGCGGCGAGCGCCTCCGCCCAGTAGAGGGCGAGGTAGAAGTGGCTGCCGCGATTGTCGATCTCGCCGACCTTGCGGGCCGGGTTGCGGTTGTTGTCGAGGAACTTGGCGATCGCCGTGTCGAGCGTGTCGGCGAGTACCTGCGCCTTGGCGTTCTTGAAGGTCTGCGCCAGATGCTCGAGCGAGGCGCCGAGCGCCAGGAACTCGCCGAGCGAATCCCAGCGCAGGTAGCCTTCTTCCTGGAACTGCTGGACGTGCTTGGGCGCCGAGCCACCGGCCCCGGTCTCGAACAGGCCGCCCCCCGCCAGGAGCGGGACGATCGACAGCATCTTGGCCGACGTGCCGAGCTCCATGATCGGGAACAGGTCGGTCAGGTAGTCGCGCAGCACGTTGCCGGTGACCGAGATCGTGTCCTCGCCCTTGCGGATGCGCCCGAGCGAGAACTTCATCGCCTCGACGGGCGGCAGGATGCGGATGTCGAGGCCCGACGTGTCCTCGTCCTTCAGGTACGTCTCGACCTTGGCGATGACCTGGGCGTCGTGGGCGCGGTTCTTGTCGAGCCAGAATACGGCCGGCGTGTTGGTGAGGCGGGCGCGGCGGACGCCGAGCTTCACCCAGTCGCGGATCGGCGCGTCGCGCGCCTCGCACATGCGGAAGATGTCGCCGGCCTCGACCGGACGCTCGAGCAGCACGGTGCCAGCTTGAGGACCATCTTGGGCGACGACCCGGACCGTGCCGTCCTTCGGGATCTCGAAGGTCTTGTCGTGCGAGCCGTACTCCTCGGCCTTCTGGGCCATCAGGCCGACATTCGGCACCGAGCCCATGGTCTTGGGATCGAAGGCGCCGTTCGCCTTGCAGTCGTCGATCACGGCCTGGTACAGCGTCGCGTAGCTGCGGTCTGGGATCACGGCCTTGGTGTCGTGCAGCTTGCCGTCCGGGCCCCACATGCGGCCCGAGTCGCGGATCATCGCCGGCATGGACGCGTCGACGATCACGTCGGACGGCACATGCAGATTGGTGATGCCCTTGTCGGAGTTGACCATCGCGAGGCCGGGGCGCTTGGCGTACTCGGCGGCGATGTCGGCCGCGATGGCGAGCTTCTCGGCGTCCGGCAGCGTCGCGACCTTGGCGAGCAGGTCGCCGAAGCCGTTGTTCAGATTGACGCCGAGCGTCTTGAACGTGTCGGCGTGCTTGGCGAGCGTGTCGGCGAAGAACTCGGACACGGCGTGGCCGAAGATGATCGGATCGGAGATCTTCATCATCGTCGCCTTGACGTGCAGCGAGAACAGCACGCCCTTCTTCTTCGCGTCCTCGATCTGCTCGGCGAAGAAGGCGCGCAACGCCTTGCGGCTCATCACGGCGGCGTCGATGATCTCACCGGCCTGCAGCGGCGTCTTGGCCTTCAAGACCGTGACGGCGCCGTCCTTGCCGTGAAGCTCGATGCGGGCGTTGGTCGCCGCCGCGACCGTGGTCGAGACCTCCGAGCCGTAATAGTCGCCGGCCGGCATGGTGGCGACGTGCGACTTCGAATCGGGCGACCAGGCGCCCATCTTGTGCGGATGCTTACGGGCGTACTGCTTGACGGCGCCGGCGGCGCGGCGGTCGGAGTTGCCCTCGCGCAGCACCGGGTTGACGACGCTGCCGAACACGCGGGCGTAGCGCGCCTTGATGTCCTTCTCGGCATCGGTCGTCGGGTTGTCCGGATAGTCCGGGATGTCGTAGCCCTTGCCCTGCAGCTCCTTGATCGCGGCTTTCAGCTGCGGGATCGAGGCCGAGATGTTCGGCAGCTTGATGATGTTGGCTTCCGGCTTGGTCGCCAGCTCGCCGAGCTCGGCGAGTTCGTCGGCGATGCGCTGCGCCGGCGTCAGCTTCTCGGGGAAGGTTGCGATGATGCGGCCGGCCAGCGAGATGTCCTTGAGGGTCACGGACACGCCCGCCGCGCCGACGAACGCTTCGACGATCGGCAGCAGCGAGTAGGTCGCGAGCGCCGGGGCTTCGTCGACCTTCGTCCACATGATTTCGAGATTTGGCATGCTTGCACCTCTGGTCGTCGCCCTGGGTCAGGCCGAGCGGGAGTTGGCCGAGCGGAAGCGGAACAGTGAGGGTGCGGGGGCCTGAGTCTCCCTCGCGCCTTCGCAGGAATGGCTCTCGACGCCGCGTCCCGAAGCGCCACGCCGCCGCAGGACGTTCGGCCGGGGGGCTGTGCGCCCCCTTCAGCGCGGGCCGTATAGCATCGACGACAAGCCTGTGAAAGCCGGGAATTGGAATTGTGAAGCGGGATTCGCAGAACGGTTCCAAACCTGTCCATACCGGTGTCGGTACGGAGACGGGAGACAATTCCCCATGTCTTTCATACGGTTGAAATTGAATTCACGGTTCGCAGCTTCGTCCGATGCGAGCCTCGTTCGGGGCCCTGCCGCCGATCGCGGGTGCATTGGGCGCGTGCGGCAATTCCTCGGCGAGTCGGCCTGAATCTCTCGACTTCGGCTTGTGCCGGCCGCGCCGGACGTGTATATCTCGCTCATCGACATTTGGCCGGACAATCGGGCCGTTTCGCCTTCGCGGACTGCGGGCGACGTTCAGACTCTCTCCAAAGATCGAGACGCCGGACCGGCGCATGCTCGCATGCGTACGGGCCACCTGCATACGCAAGACGAAGGAATGGTCCCATGACCAAGGGCACCGTGAAGTTCTACAACGACCAGAAGGGCTACGGCTTCATCGCTCCGGACGACGGCAGCAAGGACGTGTTCGTCCACGCGACCGCGCTCGAGCGCGCCGGCATGCGCAGCCTGCACGAGGGCCAGAAGGTCGAGTTCGACACCCAGGCCGACCGCCGCACCGGCAAGATCGCCGTCGGCACCATCCAGGCCGCGTGATCGGATCTGGTCGTCCGGCGGGTCCGAGCGCCTGTCGCTTCGACACCGCCCGCGGCACGAGCTAAAGGGAGCCGCCCTTCGGGGCGGCTTTCGCATTTTTCGAGCGGCTTTTCGGGCTGTGCGCGTGATCGACACCGACGACGACCCTCCGGCCGAGCGCCCCGACTGGTCGTGCCAGGCCTGCGGGGCGTGCTGCGCCACCGCGGCCGACTGGCCGCGCTTCTCGCTGGAGAGCGAGGAGGAGATCGCCCGCATCCCGGCCGCCCATGTCGACGACGCCGCCGGCCGGATGCGCAGCGTGGACGACCGCTGCACGGCGCTGGCCGGCACGGTCGGCACCTTCACGGCCTGTACGGTCTATGCGGTGCGGCCGCTCGTCTGCCGCGAATGCCAGCCGGGCGATCCCGAATGCCTGATCGCCCGCGCGCGTTGGGGGCTGCCCACCGCGGTCGACAGCGATGGCCCGATCGGCTAGTGGTCCGCGCCCCCGACGACCCCATACGAGACGCTCCGAAAAAATGCCCGGCGCCGGAACCGACAAGACCAAGACCTGGGTGGTCGCCCCGGGCCCCGTGATCGTGCTGGTCGAGCCGCAGATCGGCGAGAACATCGGCGCCGCGGCGCGCGTGATGGCGAATTTCGGCCTGTCCCGGCTGCGCCTCGTGGCGCCCCGCCAGGGCTGGCCGAACGACAAGGCCCGCATGATGGCGGCCGGCGCCGACCGGGTGCTCGACGAGGCGCAGCTCTTCCCCGACCTGAAGGCGGCGATCGCCGACTGCACCTTCGTGGCGGCCTGCACGGCGCGCGGCCACGACCAGGCGAAGCCCGTGGTGTCGCCCGAGGCGGTCGCCTCCCAGCTCGTGCCGCTGGTCGCCGGCGGCGAGACCACGGCCGTGGTGTTCGGCCGCGAGCGCAACGGGCTCGAGAACGACGAGGTCGGTCTCGCCGACGCGATCGTGACGTTTCCGGTCAACCCCGCCTTCGCCTCGCTCAACCTCGCCCAGGCGGTGGCACTCGTCGCCTACGAGTGGTTCAAGCACGCCGGCACCGGCCTGCCGTTCGGCATGCCGGTGCGCTCGGGGCCTGCCCCGAAGGAGCAGATTCACGCCTTCTTCACCAATCTCGAGCGCGAGCTCGAGAAGGTCGAGTTCTTCCGGCCGCCGGAGAAGCGCGAGACCATGACGGTCAACCTGCGCAACATCTTCTCCCGCATGCAGCCGAGCCGGCAGGACATCCAGACCCTGCACGGCGTGATCCTGGCGATCGCCGAAGGCCGCAAGGGTCCGGCGCGCGGCGGCGTGCTCGACGGCGACGAGGCGTCGCTGCTGCGCAAACTCCTGGCCGAGCACGGCGACGGCCGGGTGCCGTCCGAGCGCGGCCCGGTGCGCGGCCTGTCGCGGCTCCTGCGCCGCAATCCGACCGAGGCGGAGCGTGCCCTGTGGGCCGTGCTCACCGCCGACCGCCGCTTCGCCGGCTGCGGCTTCAAGCGGCAGGTGCCGGTCGGACCCCACATCGCCGATCTGGTGTCGTTTCCGCTGCGCGTCGTCGTCGACATCGCGCCGGCCGCCGAGGAGCCCGAGGCGGCGAAGACCCGCGCCGACAAGCGCGCCTGGCTCGCCGACCGCGGCTATCGGGTGGTGCCACTCGACGCCGCCGCGGTCGAGGCCGATCCGCGCGCCGCGCTGGCGACGCTCGCGACCATGCTGGGCCTTTGACCGGCACGTGACGGCCGGCCGGCCCCGGGGCGTCGCCGCCTTGCTCTGAATCAAGGCGGGCGCGACGTCGGCGGCCCATATCGACGCATTCATATCCCGCTATGAATTCCGGCGCGAGGCGCCGGACACGAGCTTGCGAGACACGAGGTCGATTGCCATGGCTCTGCGCAATTCCTACGAGGCCTACGGCGCGATGGCGCGCCTGTTCCACTGGCTCACGGTGATCTGCGTGGTCGCCGCGTGGGCGATCGGCATGTTCCGGGGCGAGCTGCCGGAAGGCGCGGCGCGGGCGACCGCCATGTTCATCCACATCAATCTCGGCCTCGCCGTGATCGCCCTTCTGGTCGCCCGCATCCTGTGGCGGATGGCCGATCCGGCCCCGCCGATGCCGAAGACGCCGCTCGGCCGCATGGGCGAGATCGCCGCCGCCGCGGCGCACGGGATCAGCTACATCCTGCTGCTCGCCGTGCCGCTGATCGGCATCGCCATCGTGTTCGCGCGTGGCCGGCCGCTGCCGCTGTTCGGGCTCGCCGAGATCGCCTCGCTGTGGGCCGCCGACCGCAGCTTCGCCAACACCCTGAAGCCGTATCACGGGCTGCTGGCGAACCTTCTGATGGTGATCGCCTTCCTGCACGCGGTCGCGGCGCTGGTGCATCATTTCGTGTTCCGCGACCCGACGCTGCGGCGGATGATCGGGCCGGCGCCCGAGCGGCCGTGACGGCATCGGCAGCCGCGGCGAGGTGGTCGCGGCCAGTCGATCGCGGCGATAAAAAAGGCGCTTCGCCGGTCCGGCGGAGCGCCTTTTTCGTCGTGTGAACGATCGTGCCGGCCCCGGCGGCGCGGCGTCGTCGCGCTACTTGGCGGTCTTCACGGCCTCGATCGCCTGGTCCATCAGCTCCAGCATGGTGCGGCGGATCTGGTGATCCGACTGGTGCACGCCCTTGGCGTCGAAATCCTTGCGCACCTTCTGGAAGACGTCCTCGTCGCCGGGCGTCTCGAAGTCGGCGACCACCACCTCCTTGGCGTAGGCCTCGGCCTCGGCGCCGGTCAGCCCGAGCTTCTCGGCGGCCCACAGGCCGAGCATCTTGTTGCGGCGGGCCGTGGCCTTGAACTGCAGCTCGGCGTCGTGGGCGAACTTCTTCTCGTGGGTCTTCTCGCGGTCGTCGAACGTCATGGCGTCCCTCTTGCCTTGGTGCTCGATTGATCTCGGGTTCGTTTGCCGTCCTGCGCAGGTCGCCGCCGCGTGATCGCGGCAATCGAGAACCCCGCCGGAATTCGGTCGCAATCGCGGCTTGCATACCGTCCGGACACGGTCAAGAGCAGCCTCGCGCTCGCACAAGTCCTCATTGCACGGTCCGCCCCGCCGGTCTATGTCGATTGTGCTCGTCGCCCCCTTCGGATACGTTCCGCTGGAATCGTGACGAGCGTGTTTCGCGCGAGTCCGTGTCGTACCCTGTCGTATCGATACTGTCTCTCGTGTCACTCTGTCCTGCGTAACTCTGTCTCGCGTATCTCGACGACGCCGCGGGCCTTGAACCCGGAACTCGGAGCCACGGCATCCCTATGGATTTTCTCAAGCCACGGTACACCCCCATGAGCCGCCGCCGCCGCATCTACGAAGGCAAGGCGAAGGTCCTGTACGAGGGCCCGGAGCCGGGAACGTTGATCCAGCACTTCAAGGACGACGCCACCGCCTTCAACGCCAAGAAGCATCAGGTGATCGAAGGGAAGGGTGTGCTGAACAACCGCATCTCCGAGTACCTGTTCCAGCACTTGAACGACATCGGGGTGCCGACGCATTTCATCCGCCGCCTGAACATGCGCGAGCAGCTCATCCGCGAGGTCGAGATCATCCCGCTCGAGGTGGTGGTGCGTAACGTCGCCGCGGGCTCGCTGTCGCAGCGGCTCGGCATCGAGGAAGGCACGCAGCTGCCGCGCTCGATCATCGAGTTCTATTACAAGAACGACGCGCTCGGCGACCCGATGGTGTCGGAGGAGCACATCACGGCGTTCGGCTGGGCGACGCCCCAGGAGATCGACGACATCATGGCGTTGGCGATCCGCGTCAACGACTTCCTGTGCGGCCTCTTCCTCGGCGTCGGCATCCGTCTGGTCGACTTCAAGATGGAGTGCGGCCGGCTGTGGGAGAACGACATGATGCGGATCGTCGTCGCCGACGAGATCTCGCCGGACTCCTGCCGCCTGTGGGACATCAAGTCGAACGAGAAGCTCGACAAGGACCGCTTCCGCCGCGATCTCGGCGGCCTGCTTGAGGCCTATACCGAGGTGGCGCGCCGGCTCGGCATCATGAGCGAGAACGAGCGCCCGATCGGCAACGGCCCGGTGCTGGTGAAGGGCTGACACGGTTTCGGCCGGGCGTTCCGCCTGGCCCCAAGTCTGAAAGCGCCGCGCGAAACATCGCGCGGCGCTTTTCGTTCTCCGCATGTGTCTCGCGGCATGTCCCGAGGCGCGTGCCCGCACCTCGGTCCGAGAGCCTCGGCCGCCCGTTCGTATCTGCGGCGAACCCATCGTCTGTCCCCAAAGGCGGTCGCTCGCCCAGGATGTGGGGAAGCCGCGCCCCCCGTCGAGAGGACGGCCCCGCGACACCGCGTCCGGGGGGCCGGTGCGCCGGCTGGAGGTTCGTCCGCCGACGACCTATCTTTACGGGAGGCGAGGCCGCGACGCGCCGGCCACGGCCAGGGATGTCGGAGGAGCCGCGATGGGTGTTCCGAGAATCAGCACCGCGCCGCAGACCATCGCGGAGTTCTACGACTTCACCGACCGCCAGCCGGACGAGGAGAAGTGGGAGCTGATCGAGGGGGAATTTGTCTTGCAGGCGTCACCCGGTCCTCCGCACCAGCGGATCGTCAGGAATCTCACCATTGCGCTGGGCAACCGGCAGTTCGAGCGCGACAACACGTCGTGGGAGGTCCTGCCCGGCCTCGGCGTGCGCATCTCCAACATCAGCCGGCCCGAGCCGGACGTGCTGATCCTGCCCAAGCTGCCGCCGCCGCTCGATCCGGCGCTGCGCGACCGCGACGACGTCCTCGTCGTCTTCGAGGTCCTGTCGCCCTCCACGGCCGAGCGGGATCTGCGCTGGAAGCGCGAGGCTTATACGTCGCTCCCCTCGCTCACCCATTACGTGGTGGTCGCCCAGACGGCTCGGGAGGTCGTGGTTTTCGCCCGCGGCGACGGTTTCGACGAGAAGCGGTTTTCCGGGCGAGACGACGCCATCGTCTTCCCGGCGCTGGGCATAACTCTGCCGCTGTCCGAAATCTACCGCGACACCGGTCTTTAGCCCGGGAGGGAACCGTCATGGGAGTCCCCAGGATCAGCACCGGGCCGATGACCATCGAGGCGTTTTATGCCTTCACGGACACCCGTCCCGACGACGAGCGGTGGGAGCTGATCGAGGGGGAGCCGGTCATGAACGCGGCGGCGAGCCCGATGCATCAGTGGATCGTCAAGAACCTCCTCTTCGCGCTGACCCAGCGCGAGCGCGCGCCCGGCGCGACGTGGCGCGTGCTGTCGGAGGTCGGCTTGCGGATTTCGGATCTGAACCGACCGGAGCCCGATGTCGTGATCCTGCCGGGGGCCGTCCGCCCTGTAGATTTGCCACCGCGGCACCTCGAGGCCGCGACGGTCGCCTTCGAGGTCCTGTCGCCCACCACCGCAGACCGCGACCTGCGCTGGAAGCGCAACGCCTACACGACGCTGCCGTCGCTCACCCACTATGTCGTGATCGCCCAGGATGCCTTCGAGGTGGTGGTCTTCGCGCGGGACAGCGGCTTCGCCGAGCAGCGCCTGTCCGGACGCGACGATGCCGTGGTCTTCCCGGCGCTGGGCATCATCCTGCCGCTCGCTGAGATCTTTCGCGATACCGGGCTGTAGCCGCCCCTCGATGGCCGGATTCGGCCGCGTGGGCGGGGCGGGCGCGGTTGACCTCGGCGGCGCCTCACCCTAAGCACCCGGGGTGAGGCTGGACCCGTGGATGCGTCCGGGCCGCAGCGCAGCACGAGTCCCGAGGCGACCCATGAAAGCCCGCGTCACCGTCACCCTGAAGCAAGGCGTCCTCGACCCGCAGGGCAAGGCCATCGAGGGGGCCCTCAAGGCGCTCGGCATCGACGGCGTGGCGAGCGTGCGCCAGGGCAAGGTGTTCGACGTCGAGGTGCCGGGCGACGACCGCGGCCGCGCCGAGGCGGCCCTCAAGGCGGCGGCCGAGCGCCTCCTCGCCAACACCGTGATCGAGGACTACCGGGTCGAGATCGTCGGCTGAGGCCGGCGCCGCCCGCGGATCGAGGCCTTCCCATGAAATCCGCCGTCCTGGTCTTCCCCGGCATCAACCGCGAGCACGACATGGCGCGCGCGCTGCGCCTGTGCGCCGGCAGCGACACCGCCATGGTCTGGCACACCGAGACGGCGCTGCCGGACGGCACCGACCTCGTCGTCCTGCCGGGCGGCTTCTCCTACGGCGACTATCTGCGGTGCGGGGCGATCGCGGCGCGCGCTCCGGTGATGGACGCGGTGCGGGCCCACGCCGCCAAGGGCGGCCTCGTGCTGGGTGTCTGCAACGGCTTCCAGATCCTGTGCGAGGCGGGGCTGCTGCCGGGCGTGCTGATGCGCAACGCCGGCCTGAAGTTCATCTGCAAGGACGCCTTCATCCGGGTCGAGCGGGCCGATACGCCGTTCACCCGCGGCTACAAGGCCGGCCAGGTGATCCGGGTGCCGGTCGCCCATGGCGAGGGCAACTACATGGCCGATTCGGAGACCATCGCCCGGCTGGAGGGCGAGGGCCGGATCGTGTTCCGCTACACCACCCCGGACGGCGCCCTGTCGCCCGAATGGAACATGAACGGGTCGATCTACGCGATCGCCGGCATCCTCAACGAGCGCGGCAACGTGCTCGGCATGATGCCGCACCCGGAGAACCACGTCGAAGCGACGATGGGCTGCACCGACGGGCGTGGCCTGTTCGCCGGCCTCGGGCAGCAGTTCGCCGCCTGATCCCGGCAGGGGCCGGACGGTGCCGTCGAACGGTGCTGTCTGACGGCGCGGTCCGACCTGTCGTCACGGCGGTCGGGCACGTCCGGCCGGGTCTGCCGACCGGCCTGCTGAAAACGTTTTCACCACTTGGGCATGCCAGGGCCGAGCCGCGGCGGTGGCTCGGCCTCTCGCCACGGCGGCCCTCGGCCCGGCTCGGGGCCGCGTGTCGGCGGGGCGCCCTCACGCCTTCAGCGGATGGCCCGGCATCAGGTCGTAGGGGTGCTTCCAGCCCGGCAGCGCCTTCAGGCGGTCGAGCCAGGCGCCGATGTTCGGGTACGACGCCGCGATGTCGAAGCCGAACTCCTCGGCCGGATAGTAGAGGTAGCCGCACATCGACACGTCGGCGATGGTCGGCTGCTCGCCGAGCAGCCACGGCCGGTCGGCGAGCCGCTTGTCGACGACGGCGAGCGCGCCCTTCGCGCGCCCCTCCAGGAAGGCGAGCACGGCCGGGTCGCCCGGCGGCTTGGCGAGCGTGCGCAGGAACCGGTACGGCCCCAGCATGCCGTTCACCTTCTGGTTGTCGAAGACGATCCATCGCCACGCCTCGAGCTCCTGCTCCTCGCCCTGCGGCAGGAGCTTGCCGCTGCGGCGCGCCAGATACGTCAGGCAGACGCTCGACTGGCTGAGCTTGCGGTCGCCGTGCCGGAGCACGGGAACCTCGCCCATCTCGTTGATGTCGGAGCGATAATCCGGGGTTCGCGTCTGCCCGGCGGCGAAGAAGTCGACCCACACGGGCGCCCAGTCGGCACCGATCAGGTCGAGCATCAGGGCCACCCGGTAGGCGTTGCCGGACTGGGCGAAGCAGTAGAGCTCGTATTCGGCCATTGGTCTCCCCCGCGGCATGCCGCGATCGTTGTCGCAGGTCCCGGGCCGCGCCCGCCGCGGCGATCGCCGCCAAGCGGCCGAGGATGAAGGAGGATCGACCCGGACCGCTACCCTTTTACGCTTTTTAGACGGCTTGATCCTACAGTCGGTTAGGCGTCCGGCAGGTATGCGTCGCGTCGGACACGGGCGCGGTCGAAGCGTCGTGTGTTGGAGTAGCGTATGGACATCTCGACGGCACTCGGTCTCGTGGCCGGCCTGATCGTGCTCGCCACCCTCATCTTGATGGGTGGCGACCTGCGGATGTTCGTCGACATCCACGCCTTCATCGTGATTTTCGGCGGCGCCTTCGCGGCGACGCTGATCCGCTTTCCACTGTCCTCGATCTTTCACGGCCTGCCGCTCGGCATCAAGTTCGCGTTCTCGCTGCGCCGGATGACGCAGCGCGAGCTGATCGACGAGATCTCCAACCTGGCCGAGATCGCCCGCAAGCAGGGGCCGATCGGGCTGGAGAAGGTGGAGACCGAGGACTCGTTCCTGGCCAAGGGCATCCGGCTCGTCGCCGACGGCTACGACGTCGACTTCATCCGCGACAATCTCGAGCGCGACCGCGACAACTTCCTGACCCATCTCGACGAGGGCCAGAAGATCTATCGCGCCATCGGCGACTGCGCCCCGGCCTTCGGCATGATCGGCACGCTGATCGGCATGGTGCAGATGTTCGCCAACATGACCGACCCCTCGAAGCTCGGGCCGTTCATGGCGGTGGCGCTGCTCGCCACCTTCTACGGCGCCGCCGTCGCCAACCTGTTCTGCCTGCCGATCGCCGACAAGCTGCACGGCAAGCTGGTCGACGAGGAGATCAACCGCACGCTGATCATCGACGGCGTGCTGATGATCCGCGATTCCAAGAGTCCGTCGGTGGTGCGCGAGATGCTGCTCGCCTACGTGCCCGAGAAGAACCGCGAGGAAATGGCCGAGGCCGCCGCGGCTTGAGGCAACCAGCGCAGAACGCGCGAAAGGTCGGGACATGGCACGCCGCAAGGACGGGGGGCACGGGGGAGGG